>JBBQGK010000049.1:0-29230 GCA_038322885.1 Bacteriovoracales bacterium
GAAAAAGAGGGGCTTTATCAAAAGCTCTATTTCCCTCATCTTGCGGTGACAAAAGGTCTCTACCAATTCCTTGACGAACTTCGTCGTGAAGGAAAAAAAATTGCATTGGGAACTTCGGCTCCGACGATGAATGTAGATTTTGTTTTGGACAATCTAAAATTGCGCGCCAACTTTGATGTGATTGTAGATGGCTCGATGGTGAAGAAAGGAAAACCTGATCCGGAAGTTTACCAAGCGTGCTGCAACCGAATGGGGCTCAATCCAGTAGACTGTGTGGTCTTTGAAGATTCGCTTGCTGGGCTTGATTCGGGCTCACGTGCAGGATGCAGGATTGTTGGAGTCGCCACATCTCATAAGATTTGGGAATTAAAATCGAAGACCGATGATGTGATTGTTGATTTCACTGATATGAAATATCTTTTTAAATAACCCTTAGAATTGTTTCTTGAATTCTAATAATTTCATTTTGGTTTTTGGAATACCGAATTTAGGATCATTTTCAGGGAAGGGTTCGAAGTTTCCTGTGGACTCATAGCCGCGACGTAAATAATAAGCGATAAGTTCAGAACGCAAATCAATGACAGTTAGACGTATTTCTTTGCCTCCGAGATTCTTTGCGAGTTTTTCAATTTCCTGAATGAGAAATTTTCCTATTCCACTGTTTTGAGCAGTCGGTTCAACAGTAAGCATTCCAAAGTAAAAAACATTGGGTTCGATTTCTTTAAAATTTACGCATCCTAAGAGTTTTTCGCTCTCAAGGACAAGATAAAAGGAACTCTTTTCATTCATCATACTGAGAAGCGTTTCAGGATCAGTTCTCTGGCCACCCAAGAGATCAGCTTCAGTTGTCCAACCTTTTTTCGAATACTCCCCACGATAAGCGGAGTTCACCAACTTAGAAATTCTAAGGATATCATCTTCGGTTGCTTTAAGAAACTGCATGCTCGAATTCTTTTTTCATCTTTAAATAGATCTGTTTAACCGGAAGTGGGCTGCCCACTTTTTCAAGACTTGAATAGAGTGTTACAAGATAAATCCCGAGGTACAAAAAGTCCTTGGTGATCTTGCGCTTTTTTTGAAGAATGAAATTAAACGTTCTCGTCATAGACTTGTTAAACATCTCAAGAGAAAAGACGACGTTCTCTGTATTCGCATCGCCGAACTGTTCTCGAAATAAATCCGCCATTTTCTTTTTATCTTCATCACTCCATAACGAATCCATAAGACCAATATCAATCAGACCTTGATAATAAATTTCTTCATGGCCTGTATAAAACCCTTCATAGACTTTGAGGAGACCAAGACGAAATTTTTCATTTAAAGTGGCCCAAAGGCCGGTTGGTATCCACGTGAACTCACCCTCACCGATATTAAAATTCGCAGATCTCAGGTCTAGAAAAATTCCGTGCGGTGAAAAAATTTGAGCAAAATAAATCTCGAGTAATTTTTCGCCTGCAGGTTCTGTCCATGCATTTTTTTTGGCGCCTGTCATCTCAGGAACAAGAGGGATTTTCAAAGGGGCAAGAAAAGTATTCTGATTCTTTAAAAAAGGCCCAAAGCCATCGCGTTGAAGAATTTTGCGAGTGATTTTAGGGATCTCGGAAGTGATCTCACTCCACTCAATCACCTCGAACAGCACAGTCGGAACGTGCTTGGTCAATTCTTTGAGGACGCCGGGGAGAATTTTCATCAAGATCATATGAAAGATTATGCTCTTTCTTTTGAGTTTTGTTAAGCGTTAAAGGTAATCTTATGAACATGAAAAAAGTCTTGATTGCTGGAGCGAGTGGATTCATAGGTATGGCCTTGATTGAAAGACTTCTCAGGAACGAAAATCTTGAGATCGTTGCCCTGTCTCGTCATGTTCAAAAATCAAATCATCCACGAGTTATTTGGAAGAAATGTGATCTCTTTTCACTCAAAGATATCTCTGAGGCGATGGACGGATGTGATGAGGCGTACTATTTAGTTCATTCTATGCTTCCTTCAGCTTCTCTCTCTCAAGGGACGTTTTACGATTTTGATTTGATTGTGGCCGACAACTTTGTTCGCGCTGCTTTAAAATTTAAGCTCAGACATATTATTTATCTCGGAGGAATGATTCCTCCTGACGTGCAACTCTCTTGGCATCTTAAAAGCCGACTTGAAGTAGAAACTCTATTCAGAAACTCTGGAATCACGACCACTGTTTTTAGAGCTGGACTCATTATTGGTCCTAAGGGTTCATCATTTACGATTCTTCAGCGACTAGTTGAGCGATTACCGATCATGGTTTGCCCAAAATGGACCAGAACTAAATCGCAACCGGCCGCCTTGCAAGATGTGATGAATGTCCTTGAACGAGCTCTGATTGATGAAAAGGTTCGTGGGAAAATTTATGACATTGGTGGACCAGAGATTTTAACTTATCAGGATTTGATCATCCTCACTTCAAAGTTAGTTAAGAAATCTGGTAAGCCTATTTTAACTTTGAGCATTATTCCTCTCTCTGTTTCACGCTTCTGGGTGAAGCTTGTTACGGGAATGCCAAAGAATTTAATTTATCCTCTCGTTTTAAGTCTCAGGCACGAGATGATAGCCACTCCAGATCATGCATGGCCCTACCCCGAGGATCTTTCCACAACTCTTCATCGGGCGTTGGAGATTGCGCTTCGAGACCATTTAGTTTTGGATAGCACTAAACTTGCTGGTTACGTGCCCGCCCAAAAAGATGTGAGATCCGTTCAACGACTTGTCTTACCCGCTGGCAAAAATGCCGAGTGGGTTGCGTCTGAATATTTCTCTTGGTTGCCGTCAATCTTCGCAACTCTTATCAAGGTTCAAGTCTCGGGTGAGTGGTGTACCTTTTATTTCATTCACACGAAAATCAAAATTCTTATTCTCAAAAAAAATTCCGAGCGTAGTACACCTGATCGCCAACTTCTCTATGTCGTTGGTGGACTTTTGTCTGGCAAACAAGACCGAGGAAGACTCGAATTTAGAGAAGTCTTAGATAAAAAATACGTCATGGCCGCATTACATGAATTTAGACCTGCCCTTCCTTGGTATATCTACCGCTGGAGTCAGGCCGTGGTTCATCTCATTGTCATGAAGGCTTTTGGTAAACATTTGAAAAATTATATGATTTCACAAAGAAGGTAAGATTATGAATATTTTAGTGACTGGAGCAAATGGGTTTGTGGGTAATGCGCTTATTCCAGAACTCCTTGAACAAGGCCACCATGTGATTGCCTTAGCAAGAACTAAACAGGAACGTAAAAAGCATGCAAAATTAAAATGGATTGAGGGAGATCTTCTCAATGCTGATTCACTCCCTAAAATCTCCGAAATTGATCAAGCGTACTATTTAGTTCACGGAATGAAGAGTGATACGACTAAATTTGAATATGATGAATCCGTAGCAGCTGTAAATTTTGTGAATTGGCTTAGACCCTCGAAAGCTCGGATCATTTATCTCGGAGGTCTGGGGGAGGAGTCTGCCACTCTTTCACCTCATCTTAGAAGTCGACATTTAACCGGTGCGATTCTTGGAGCGAGTGGGCTTCCAGTCGCTGAGTTTCGCGCGAGTATTATTTTAGGGGAAGGATCTGCATCTTTTGAAATCATCAAAGCGATGTCAGAGAGGATACCTTTCAGACCTGAGATTTCGATGCTCAATCAGTTGTGTCAGCCACTCGCCTTGCAAGATCTTCTTCACTATTTGACCGAAGCCCTCACCCTCAAACACCCTGGTCACAAGATCATTGAAATTGGTGGACCTGATGCTCTTCCATATGGGGATCTCATCGATCTTTATTCAGAACTAGCGGGACTTAAGCGCAAGAAAATAAAACTGCCAGAAGTAGAGAGCCGGGTCTTAATGAAGGCACTGGATTATGTGATCCCGGAGCATGCACAGATTGGAAAAAAATTAACGGAGTCCTTAATATTCCCCACTGTCGTGAAGGATGATTCCGCCTTGAAAACTTTTCCAGATGTTAAGCCACTTGATTCGAGAGTGGCGATGGATGTGGCCCGTTCACAATCTAAAACAACTTATGCCTCGCTTTGGGAAAAAGATTTCTTAAAGACCCTTCTTTCAGATAAACTTTTGACCCAGTCTGGCCTTCTCTCACCCGATCTTTTAAAAAATCTTGAGAAGTTTGGAAAACTCAAAGACATTCTTTCGCGGAAATAAGATGAGCTCATCCATTGGCATCTTCGATTCAGGTCTGGGGGGGCTTACGGTTTTAAAAGTCCTTGCTCAGAAATTTCCGAATGAGTCTTTTCATTATTTGGGCGATATCGCGCGCCTTCCTTACGGAAATAAATCTCCCGAAACGATCCGGCGTTATGGTCTCCAGATTCTGAAATTTTTAAAAGATCAGAACGTGAAGGCGCTTATCATTGCGTGCAATTCAGCTTCAACTGTTTTCTTAGGTGAAAACGAGTATGAGGGAATTCCACTTTTAAATGTGATTGAGCCGGGTGCTGAAGCCGCTGTGAAGCTAGCAAAAGATAAAACCATCGGTGTGCTGGGTACTTCGGCGACGATTAGGTCTCATGCTTATTCAGATACAATAAAAAAAATCGATGCCTCCATTTCCGTGATTGAAAAAGCATGTCCCTTGTTCGTGCCCCTCGCAGAAGAGGGCATCTTAAATGATCCGATCACTGAACTTGTGGTCCAGAGATATGTGCAAGAGCTTAAAGATAAAAAGGTGAAGACAGTCATTCTTGGATGTACTCACTATCCTATCTTAAAAGATGATCTCACCAAAGTCTTTGGATCTGAAGTACGCCTCATTGAATCTGGCGAAGTTTTATCCGAAAAGTTAAAAGATCTCTTTGATAAGAACTTGATTGAAAAAAATCAAGGGGAGAGATTTGTTAAAATCAGTATTACGGACATCACCGATCATTTTGAAAAACTCGCGCGAACTCTTATGCATCCGGAACCGATTGGTGAACTGGAAAAAGTTGTTCTATGAATATCCTTTTAATTTTTTTTCTCTCCTCAGTCTTTGCCGGCATTTTACCGGTTTGGATCGGACATGGTAAAGACCGCGCGCTCATTCTCGATCACGGTGAAGAAGCATTATTTCAGTGGAACTCTGATTCCCTGACAGGAGTTATGATCCGAAACTCCAAGACAAAAAAAGTGATTCAAAATCTCAAGGTTGATGGAGATTGGACCAATCTCGGGTCAGACTCTGACCACAACCGAGAATCCATTGCCGCTAAAATGGATGTCAATTTTGATGGCAACGGGGACCTGCTTATTGAATCTAGTTCTGGGAGTGCCGGGACTTTGTACCGAATCTTTCTCTATGATCCCAAATCAAAAAACTACCTAGTTAATCCGGAAAATTTAATCTGGAATCCGGCCCCTGATCAAAAAGCTCGGATTCTCAGAGGGGGGCCAAGTGACATGAAACAAAAGACTTACCTCTGGACTGGGCAAAAACTAACTCTGAAAAAGTAGCCAGAAATATCTCAGAAAACATTTTCAACTCCCGATAGGTAAGTGTCTGGAGGGAACCATGTCTGATGATAAAAAAGTGATCGATTTTAACAGCCGTAGAAAAGAATCTATTGAGCAAAAACGCCGTACGTTTGAACGTGTGGTGTTCCAGGAATTTTTAGGAGTCGACGCCGTTGTCGACGACAAAGGTACTGGATTTCCTATCAAGCTCGTGGACGTTTCAGGGGATGGACTCCAATTCCAGCTTCCTTTTACGATCAAAGCAAAAAATCAATTTAAGCCAGGTTCAGAAACGACCCTCAAGCTTTACTTCACGAAGGGATCTTATCTCCCCGCGGTAGTGACGGTTCGACACGCTTCTGAATACGTAGATAAAGATGGTACAGCGTGGCTTCGTCTCGGAGGAACCTTCGACACGACTCTTCCTAGTTTTGCTGCACTTTCGAGCTTCATCAATTTCATTTATCAATATGCTGAATTTTCATGCCTTGATAAAGGTGAGAGCAAGGTCTACTTCTTATAATTCATCGCTCATTCAAGAGTTTTTTGTTAGAATAGGGCCTCTTCGGAGGCCCTTTTTATTTTATGAAACTCGCAGTACTAGGCTCATCATCTTTAGCTCTTGAAACCACTCTTCGCTTCCATGCACACGGGGCCAGTATCACGTGGTTTCAAACGACCGAAAACCAAGATAAAGATCTAGGCACTTCTGCGCTAGGCTGGGAGACGTTAAATAAAGCTCCTATGATTCTAAAAACTGAAAACGAGTGGATCACTTACTACGCGGCCCCGTTATCCTTGATCTTGAAAGAGTCGCAGCAGCTTCGGGCCTGTGACGTGGTTTCGATCTCCAAAAGATTTCTTAAACCGGGCGAAGAGATCAAGGGAAAGAGTAGATTTCATGATCTCTTTCGAATTATTTTTCAGGTCAATCCCTCAGAGTTCGTTGAAACCCAAAAAATTACTGATCCTCAAATGTATGAGCGTCTCTCTCAAGAGATGGTGGAGAGTCTGCAATCGACCTTAGAGATGTATGAAGACTTTGATCTCGTGATCGATTTAAGACGAGCGACTGTTCCGACCTCGCTCAATGAAAATGGGCGTGCACTTGGTGAGAACAGAGTTTCTGAAGATAAGATCTCGTCCGGCGAGCGACTCCTCTCTGATCTTGATAACCTGATGGTTAATACGGATGTCAGGGAAATGATTTTGGTGGGCAGTGGCGAAATGGCGATGCTCGCGATGATAAAGTTAAATACTTGGGTTAAGAATCCCTCTCATAGACTTTTTGTCGTTACGTCTGAAGAGCAGCCTTTTGAGAAAATTCTGAAAGTCACAGATCAAAAAAATAAAACTGACTTTGAAAACATGATGAATGAAGTTCAAGCTCTTTGGGAAAGAGAGATGAATAGCTTTCATGAAAAACTTCGTGAGTGGCAGGCGCTAGATGATTTTGTTCAAGCGAAGAAACCTCGTCCCACGGAACCCATTCCTCAGGTCAATTTTTTCTCCGGACATAATGTGAGTGGAGTAGACCAGTTGATTGATCGTAAGCGTCTCTTTGTCACTCTTGAGAAGCCAGATTTCCGTGAAGGAAAATGGCATCCCGAAAATAACATTCTCGACTTAAAAACTCTAGGCGTAGATCAAGTCCTCAAGGCGACTCCACTCAAGCGTGCTGATATTTTGCACTTTCCGGAAAATGAGCAAGGATACTTTCCTTTAACTCCGGAAAAATTTGAGTCAGATATTTTAAAAATTAAAGGTATGGAAGATGAAATATTTAAACTTTTTAGTCCTGTTCACACTTCTTAGTTGTGGTGGTACTGAATTAAAACGCGAAATCGACGGCCCTCAAAGTTATCAGTCCTCGGGCACAGAGCAATTCTTTCTTGCAGAACTTCCGGATTGGGCAAACCTGTCTTCGAGTGGTCATTGTTATAAGAGTCGCTCATTTGCCTACCTCGATTTCAAAAAAGTGGCAGATTCCTATCAGCTCTCCTACTCAGAGATGATCGAACTTCAGGCGCAGTATAATGCTCGAGTTGAAAAATATTATCGTTCAACTGCAGTGAAATTCTTAAAACCAATTGAGCAAGCGAGTTTTTTCTCTAACACTCTAGAGCAAGTTCGCGGTGGAATTCGCTCCTTTAAACTTCCCCGAGTGGATGCAGTTGATCTCATCTGGGTCGATTCGTTCATTACAGAAAATAAGGTTTCCGAAATTAAGAGCATGGTTCAAAAAGGGCATTTTAATCAACGCCTTCCTGTTCTTTTCTCGGCCTGCCTTTCACGCGAGTCTCTTGATCAATGGGTCGTGGCCAATAATTTTGAAGAGGCCGGATTTTACCTGATCGGTGCAGAGTATCTGAGTCCCTTTAATAGTGAGATTGCTCCCGTTCCAGGTCTTCGCATTGAAGTTTCAAAATTTATTGATCCAGCTATAAAAACAAATGTCATATCTTCTAACCCGGCCATGAAGATGAGCGAGTTAGTGCTAAAATAAGGAGAACAGTATGTTTGGTTCCATGAAACAAGAAAAGTCTGATCACAAAGAAGACGTAAAAGGCATCACGGCCGTTTTCAAAACGACCATGGGCGAGTTCGAAGCTGAGCTCTACGTGAAAGAATGCCCTGAAACAGTTTGGAATTTTGTAAACCTCGCCGAAGGAACGCAAAAGACAAATAAAGAAGGGAAGTTTTACGATGGGCTTGTTTTCCACCGCGTGATTCGTGGATTCATGATTCAGGGTGGATGTCCTGAAGGTTCGGGCCGTGGAGGTCCGGGATATCGTTTTAAAGATGAATTCAATGCAAACCTCAAGCACAGCTCTGAAGGTATTCTTTCTATGGCCAACGCCGGTCCTGGAACGAATGGTTCCCAGTTTTTCATCACGCTTGGCCCTACACCACACTTAAACGGAGCTCACACAGTTTTTGGTAAAGTGATCCGTGGTCTTGATGTTGTGAAAAAAATTGGTGATACACCGACGGGAGCGCAGGATCGACCGAAGAATGACGTAAAAATTGAGCATTTAGAAATTAAACGCTCTTAAAGACTGAAGGGCCCTGTTATGGGCCCTTCGTTTTATTTTTTCTTTGTTTCTGGCTCAAGCTCAAAGGTACAGATATTTTTTTGGCAGGCAATTGTCCTCGCACCCAACTTTGTTGGGTTTAAAACCGGAGCACAATTCGATACCTTTGCCATGTAGTGATTATAGCCAGACGCCTTGCGAAGGTGTTTTTTATTGGCGACAGGAATTCCTCCGCATCCACAAAAATCAACTTTGGCACAATCTGAAGCCACCTTGCACGAGTACCACTCAGGTAGACTTGTGCTGACGGTATCGCTCGCAAAGAGCGGCATTGAAAAGAGACTCAAAAATATAAAGTTCATCATCCTATTTGTCCCGGGATAAGTCTGCTGACCATCAATTGAATCGTTTCATTCCCCTGGAAGCGGTTGATACTTAAAGTGAATTCAACAGTTATGCCAGATTTTTGCTGCTCAAAGAGTTCTTCCGGACTTGGTTCGTTCCACTTCCCAAGATAATTAAAACTCACACCCTGAACCATCACTTTCTTGTCACCGCCGCCAGCGAAAGTCCACTTCACGTGGGCATCTTTCATGATGCGATAAGATTGGATGGTGGCATTTTTCATTCGGAAAACAGGTCTTTCATGTCCGGGGCCAAAGGGTTCTAGTTTTTCTAAGTCTTTTACGAGGTGAGCATTAATTTCTTCGATACCCACTTCGACATCAAACGATCTGGTCTTTGTTCGAAGTGCTCGAGGGATCGTTTGAAGCAGACTTTCCATTTTCTTTTTAAACGGAAGAAAGTTTTCTTTTTTCATGGAAAGGCCCGCAGCTGCTTTATGGCCTCCGAACTTGATGAAGAATTCTTTGCAGGCCTCGAGTTGATCGAAGAGATTCAATTCTCCAGCACTTCGGCAACTGGCCTTGATGACTCCATCTTCTTCGGCATTCGTGAAGACCATGGCAGGCACATCAAACGTCTCCACGAGCTTTGAAGCAACGATGCCGATCACTCCTTCATGCCAGTGTGGCCGGTAGAGGATATTCACGAGAAGCTCATCACTTGAAATATTTTTGATCACATCCAGTTTCGCTTCTTCGAAAACTTCTTGTTGAATCAATCGACGATCACGATTGGCGACTTCCAAATGAGTATAGTGCTCGCGAGTGTCTGCAAGCTCGGCCGCAATCAATAGGCGAAGTGCTCGGTCTGGATGATCGAGGCGACCTTTCGAATTTATGTGTGGTCCAACATGAAAAGCAATCCTCTCGCTTGAGATCATCTGTGCCTTCATTTCTTCAGGAGCAAAAAACGCACGGATACCTGGATAGTTTGTTGTCGGCATTTGCTTCAGGCCATGGCGAGTGAGACGAAGATTGAGAGGAGTCATGCGAGCAAGATCGGATATGGTTCCGATCGCAACAAACTGCAAGAGTGAATAAAGGGATGGAATGTCCTGCCCTTTTTCGGCCAGATCTTTTTTCATCTGGAGAGCAAGAGCAAAGGCAACGCCAACTCCGGCGAGAGCTCGAAGAGGGGAGTGCTCAGGTTCATCCCGACGATTTGGATTTACGACGGCATAAGCACGAGGAATAAATTCAGCAGCATCTCGGTGGTGATCTGTAATGATGAGATCCACACCTTTTTCATTCGCATAGTCAGCGGTCGCTGTGTTGCTGATCCCACAATCTACACTCATGAGAACTTTTACGCCTGCTTCAATAGCATTATCAATCGAAGATGGATGAATGCCGTAACCCTCAACGAAACGGCTTGGTTGAAAAACTTCAATCTCAACTCCCAACATTTTAAAAAAATGCCAGAGAAGAGCACAAGAAGTTGTGCCATCGACGTCGTAGTCACCGTAGACGCCAATTTTTTCACCATTCTTTAAAGCAAGGATCAAGCGCTCACTCGATTTTTTTAAATCAATCATGGCGGTGAGTTCGGGAATGTCTTTTAAATTCCAAGACAACATGTCCTGAACTTCTAGAGGTGAGAACCCACGTTTTTTAAATAAGCGAACTAAAACGGGATTGAGATCAGCAGAGGGGACAGATTGAATTTCCATGGGAGCAAAATATCATAAGGGAGAAGATTCTTACCACAAAACAAAGAGCCCTTTGATCAAATCTTCTTCGTCTAAATCGTCAGTGTGTGAGAAGTGAGAGGCCCATTGATTGGCCTTTTTACCGTGGACTTTTTCGAAATATCGGAGAGGTAGAAAAGATTTTGTACAATGTGTGCAGCGCTCAAGCTCAGATTCTGATTCGTTGATTTTTTGACAGGCATGACATAGGCGTATAAGTAGTTTTTCTTTATTCGATGTTTCTGTACTTTTCATGACAACCTTGCAGGGTTTGAGTGAACTCATGCAGGCTTATCGGAATGGTAAAAAAAAATTTTAATAGAAAATGCTCACCCTCTCGGGTGAGCGTATTAGTCGGCTTTGTTTAGGTCATTTGAATGTTTGGTAGCAATGGGGCTGTCGTTGGCACATTGTATGGAGTCGTCATCATACCAGGCAATTGAATGCTCATATCATAGCCAAAGTTCCCCAATGACTGCTGTGAACCACCAAGTTGACCAGGAGTGAGGCCCGTCATCGGCGTATAACGAGGATCCATCATCTGGAGGCCTTGATCTGGTTTGAGACCCCATGATCCTGAAGCTCCCTGACCAAATTGCTGACCCTGCATTTGTTGCGATCCCTGGGTTTGTAGGCCGTAACCAGAGTAGAGATTAGTGTTCGAGGGTTGTCCAAAAAGCGAATTCTGCGCCTGGAAAGGTTGATACATCCAGTTCGCTTGAGGAGCTGCATAAGGTGAGTTGTACTGGTACAAACTCTGCTGACGAGAGAGATCGAGCTGAGCGTTCTGATTACTGATAAAACTCTGCATCATCGTCACCATCATCATCATGATATTTTGCTGATTCGTGATTTGAGTTTGAAGATTCTGATTTAAAATTTTGTTTTGTGACTGAAGTTCGCACAAAAGCTTCTCAGAATCTGTTTGCTCTTTTTTGGGTTTGTCTTTTTTATCCTTGGAATCCTGATCCGCCACTATCGTAGCTTCTGTTTTAATTTCAGGCTTAGCTTCGGGCTTCACTTCAACTTTTACCTCTGGTTTCGCCGCCGAAACTTTTGCGAGTCGGGGAGCTTCATCCTCAAGGGCCTTGAGCAAATCTTCGAGAGTTACCTCAGAAGAATCAATTTTTGATTGAACGAGCTTTAGGTCCTCTGGAGAGAGAAGGGTTCGTGCTTTCATGTCCTTGAGATCATCAATCTCTTGAGAAAGAAACTGAGCAATACCTTCAAGCCTAATCTTCGCATCTTTCATGCTCGATTCATCAAGCGTGGATGGCTTTAACGTATTTTTTTCGTCTTTCACAAGATCAACGAGACCATCCACTTGCGATAGGTAACTTTTTTTATCTAAATCATTATTAGCTGTGTGAGGTTTTTCTTTACGATAATCCGCCATGATTTTTTCCACTCGATCATTGGATTTTACCACTGGTTCACCTTCAATCTTGATAGATGCTGGATCTACAGGCTTAATGGTTGCCGCCAGATCCGCCTTTCTTTCAGACACTGTTGCCGCAACAGGCGGCAAGTCAGTGGCAGGAAGGCGTCCCATTTTTCTCCCAATTTCGGACGGAGAAATCATGAGAAAAGAGAGCATGGGCAAAATCCCCAGAGCGATTGGTAAATAGTTTTTCCGTGACATTTTAGACCCCCTAAAAATAGTCGATATAGCTTTATGCTGCTATTTCGGTGCCAGATTTGGGCTTCGAGTTAGACTTTAAAAGATCTTCACCCAAATCCAACAATTCAGAGGGGATAATTCCTTGTCAAGGCCGTTTACGCTTCTTACACTGAAAGAAAGGAGTGTCTAAAAATTAGACACCAATGAAATTATTATGCGAAAAAGAAGAGCTGTCCGGCATCCCAAAAAAATTAATTTCAACGTAGATCCCACCCACTTCATCAACCGGGATCTTTCGTGGCTGCAGTTTAACCGTCGTGTCTTACATGAAGCTGGTGACAAGCGGAATCCTCTGCTCGAGCGTCTGCGATTTTTGATTATTTTCTCATCAAACCTTGATGAGTTCGTGATGAAACGAATTGGATATCTTAAGCATCAGATTAACTCGGGTCTCGCCCATCGCTCAGTTGATGGGCTCACCACCATTGATCAGCTGAGTGCCATCCGTATTCATATCAATGAAGATCTCGTGAAACAAAGAAGTATTTACCTGGGACTTGTGGCAGAGCTTCAGCGGCAGGATATTTTCCTGTTTGATTTCGATGAACTCTCCGTTGAAGAACAAGACTTTTGTAATTCGTATTTTAAGAGAAAAATATTTCCAGTTCTCACTCCTTTGAGTGTGGACCCTGGTCACCCCTTTCCTTTCATCTCCAACCTTTCTTTTTCTCTTGGATTAATTTTGAAAAATCCTCAGACAGAAAGTGTTCTCTTTTCAAGAGTTAAAATTCCAGAATTTGTTCCAGGACTTATTGCGCTTCCTAAAATAGAGGGTGAAAAGAAGAACCGCTTTGTGACGACTGTCACCATCGTACGTGCGAGCCTGCACTTGCTTTATCCAGGAATGGAAATTCAGCAAACGGTTCCTTTCCGAGTTTCTAGAAACGCAGATGTAGATCACCGTGAAGATGAGGCCCAAGATCTTTTGATCTTGGTGGAAGAAGGAATCAAAGAGAGAAGACTTGCGGAGTGTGTGCGACTTGAAATTCAAAAAGGTACCGACCCCTCCATCACGACCTTTTTAAAAGAATCTTTGGAAATTTTAGACGAAGATATTTACGAGATGGATTTTCCGATCGATTTCTCGATTTTAAAATCGATCGTAGATCTAGATCTTCCAGAACTAAAATTTAAGCCGTGGCTTCCAATTATTCCAAAGGCCTTCGCAGAAAACGGAAACATCTTCTCCCTCATCCGAGCAGGGGATATTCTTCTTCACCATCCTTATGAGAGCTTCTCCGGAACTGTGGAGAGATTCATTGCCAACGCAGCTGAGGATCCGAATGTTCTCACCATAAAGATGACTCTCTACCGGACCGGAGATAATTCTCCTTTCATTAGAAGTTTGATCCGTGCTGCTGAGAACGGAAAACAAGTCGTTTGTCTTGTGGAACTTAAGGCACGCTTTGATGAACAACGGAATATTGTTTGGGCGCAAAAGCTGGAGGATGCTGGCGTGCACGTGGTGTACGGAATTCTGGGCCTCAAGACTCACACAAAAACGACACTGGTTATCCGCAAAGAAGCTGATGGTGAGATTTTAAGCTACGTTCACATCGGAACCGGAAACTATCACTCACAAACCTCTACTCTTTATACCGATCTCGGACTCATGACTTGTAATAAAAGTATCGCGAGTGAAGTCATCGAAGTATTCAACTACCTGACTGGTAGTTCGCTTAAAACCGACTACTCTGAAATTCTTGTGGCGCCGATTAACATGAAGTCGACTTTCATGAATAAGATCCAGCAAGAAACGAAAAATGCCAAGGAAGGAAAATACTCACGAATCATTGCCAAGATGAATTCACTAGAAGACGAAGTCATCACGGAAGCCTTGTATGAAGCAAGTAAGGCCGGTGTGAAGATCACTCTCATTGTCAGAGGCTTCTGCTGCCTCAAGCCTGGTATGGAAGGTCTCTCTGACAATATCGAGGTCGTCTCGATCATCGGACGCTTCCTCGAGCATTCTCGAGTCTTTTATTTTGCCAACGGAAGCGATGATCCTACTCAAGGTGATTATTACGTTGGGTCTGCCGATTGGATGCACCGAAACCTTCACAACCGGGTGGAGCTTATTACGCCGATTCGCGATCCGAAACTAAAAGAGAAACTGTGGGAATTCACGGACATTATCTTGAAAGATAAGCGCCAAGTTTGGGTTCTGAATAATGATGGATCTTATACCCAGAGAACACCCGAAGAGGGTGAAGATGTGACTGGAACTCATCATCAACTTATGAACCGCACGATTCAACGTGAAAAAGCTGTCATCGTATGAAACTCATCTTCGTCCGTCACGGTCTTGCCGAGGGCCATTTTTCCGCCGATCAGGACGTCGATTTCGAACGGGTGATGACTGAAGAAGGGATCGACCGCTTAAATAAAACGATAAGACTCATAAAGCTGGCCGAGCCCAAGATCGACGTCATCTTTTCATCTCCTCTGGCCCGCGCCGTCCAGAGTGCGGAGATCATCTGGAGTCATTATGAAAAGGCCGATCTTGAAATGATGGCCGACCTGGATATCTTGGACGACCCACTTCATTTGATTCAGTACATCTCTTTTCTGCCGAGTGATGGGATTTATACTTTCGTTGGACATGATCCCCATCTCACGAAAGTTATCGCGAGCCTTCTTGCTCTCCATCCTGAGCACGACTTCATGAAGATCAAGAAGGGTGGTATTTGTATTGTAGAGGGGAGTATGTGGGAAGGGTTTACGATGGAGTTGCTTGTGAGTCCGAAGTTTTTGAGTAAGGTGACGGAATAATTTAAACTACGATGACTTTGAAATCATTGCAGAGTCGGAACTCCCCCAACGTGTTTCGCATAGTATGACACTTCAGTGAAACTGAGGTACATCAATTCTCCCTTATCCAGAGTTTTAATGACCATCCCGAACTCATCTTCTCTCTCAAGATATCCCCAAATGCAGTTTTGAAGATCTGAAAGAATTTTTGTTTGAATAATTGTCTTTTCCATTGGGAACCTCTCTTGTGAGAGAATATTGCAAGGGAAAGGCCGCTTGAATCCAACCGGATTTCAATATAATGGGCGTTTTAAATTGGCATTTTGGCCCCGGAGTTTAGTATCAAAATGCTTACTTGGTCCCAGTTAGTTCCTGATTCTTCAGCCACTCTTCCGCCATTTTAATCGCGGGTAAAAGAGAATCCCTACCTCGCAGCCACCATACTCCAAACTTAAATCCTTTGATCTCTCCACCGGAAATGATTTGCAGAGTTTTATTTTTTACCTCCTCTTGAATCGCATAGTAGGGAAGTGTGGCCCACCCCAAATCTTGCATGAGGAGTGTTCTCAAAACTGCCAAGTCATTACTGCTCACAAGAGATTTCTTTACGTTGATATTCTTCGCATGCAAGGGACGCAGGCGAGTGTAATGAATAAAAGATTCTTCACTTAAATCAGTGAGGGACGTAATTTTATGTTTTTTGAGGAATTTTGAAGAGGCCACCGTTACAATCTCTTCTTCAATAATTTGTTTAAAAGAGACACCCGGATCTTGAGGCCGTCCACAATCAAAACCAAAATCGGCCGTTCCATTAAGAAGTGAGGCCTCAATGCCATCTTCGCAAGTGATGATCTTGTATTTTACCGGTCCGCCTAAAAATGTCTCAAAGTTCTGCGCAAGAATCCTCGATGCAAACTCTCTGGTCGTCGCAATCGTCAGCGAGTAATCACGTCCTAAAATCTCATCTTGTTCAATCGCGATTTTCTTTGCCCAAAGGGCCATGTTCTTTCCAAGTTCAGTCAGCATCCAACGACCATTGATCTTTTCAATCACAGGTGCCTTTTCTGAGACTCGCTTTAACTGGCGTGAGATAACGGAAGGGTCTTTCTTAAGCTTCTCTGCCAAATCCATCAGTGTTGGATTCTTTTCTAACTCACTTAAGAGCTCACTCTCATCGAAGGTAAAAAGCATAAAATCTCCATTTTGCGTTTTTTGCAATATTAATATGCTTACTTTGCAATAAACACAAGGTCTGAATGATCCTATAAATGGAGAAAGCACAAAGGAGAATTTATGCTGAAAGCAACAACATGGGCCCTCGCAGGCCTGATTTTAGGATCTTTGAATGTCCATTCTATGGAAGTCCATGAATGGGGAACCTTCACATCTCTTGTAGATGAGAAAGGTGTTGAGATGAGCGGAATGTATCATGAGGAAGTGGGACTTCCGGGTTTTGTTTATGGACTTCGCGCTGAAGGAGCGTCAGGGCAACTTGGACAAAAAAGTTGCACTGGCACACATGGACGAATGAGCAAGTGTGCTTTCAGTCCAGATAAGGACTTTGTCCCTTTCAATGAGTTCAACACGAAAGTGACACAGAAAATGGAAACCCCGGTAATTTATTTTTATGGAGAGAAAGGTGAAACCGCTCATGTAGACGTTGATTTCCCTGCCGGAATGATCAGTCAGTGGTTTCCAAAGGCAAGCAATCTTAATCTTCACCTCCAGGAATTCAAGAAAGGCTTCATGGGTTGGGATGTCACCTTAAAAGGTGTCGATGAAGTTCAAAATATCCCAGCAACCCTTGCGAGTAGTATCTGGAATCCTGCACGTGCGACGAAATCGAATGTGATCAATGTCGGTGCAGAAGATGAAAAATTTATTTTCTATCGCGGTCTGGGTGAGTTCTCTGTTCCGCTTAAGATCACCTTGGGTGACGGAACTGTGACCCTGAACAATACGTCGAATGAAGATGTTCCAGCTCTGGTGTATCTTATGAGTGGAAAAAGTGAAGGAGTAAAAAAATTCCTGACCATCTTTTCCCTCAAGGCGGGAGAAGTGCGTACAGTAAAAACAAGTTCGGCTGAAGCTTCTGGTGATCTTAAGGCCGAACTCACTAAGGCCCTCGTTGAAGCCGGTCTTTTTCAAGATGAGGCCCAGGCCATGCTCGCAACTTGGGATGAAAGTTATTTCCACACTGAGGGAGAGCGTTTGCTCTACATCCTTCCTCGGGAGTGGACGGAGAAAATTCTACCGATGAGAGTGACTCCCACTCCAACGAAGCTAGAGAGGGTCTTGATTGGACGAGTAGAGCTATTCTCTAAAACGGCCCAAAAAAGCTTTATCTCAAACGCGCTCAAGACTCATGATCATCTTCACGAGGCCAAAATGAATGCGGTCCGAGACTAGTAACCGACGAATGTGGTCGGTAAATAAATATTCCAAAGAGAGTTTCCGATAGGGTAGAGATGAAAATCTTTACCCTGTTTTTTTTATTCTCACTCCCCCTCTATGCCCAAGACTTCTTGGATAAGTCTATCTCCCATAAATCTTCTTCGGGAGATTATGAGATCGATAGAGAAGGTGTGTATATCAGCTGCCACTTCATCACTCATGACTATGTTTATCTTCGAATGACCAAGTGTGAAGAAACAGTTTCGATAAAAGCGACTCTGAGTCTTGGATTCTTGGCTTCGAAATACAAAATTTCATCCATGAATCCTGTCTTGATTGAAAGAGCGACGGGCAAGGTTTTTACAGGAGGAGAAGAGATTGGGCTTGCCTCAACATTCTATGCAAATAACCAGCCTCAAAAGAAAAGTTTCAAGGTTGAACCTGAGAAGTTATTGATCGATGTAAAACATAAAATTATGACGATTGGAAGTTTCTGATTAAAGCATCGAGAGAATGATGCCTTCTTTAAGTCCCACTTTAGGAAGATAAATCTTATTCACTTTTAGTTTTTGCATCAAGTGATGGGTGAGCATGATCGCCGGAAGAATCACATCCGCTCTGTTTTGATCGAGCTCGAGGCTTCTGATCCGGTCAACATAGGACATCGACAGAATTGCTTCTTCCATTTGGTTTATCTCATCGAACATGGCGACTTCCGCTGAATCTCGCCCGAGAATTTTTCTCCTGATTTTTCCGATACGACGAAGGTTTCCACCCGTACCGATGAACATATCAGGTCTCTTTTGAAGATGAGTGTTGATGAAAATCATCATGTCTTTGATCTCTCGTGAGATTTGATTTTCGAGCTCCTCCTGGTTTTTATACCCAAGAAGTCTGACCGTACCTATGTTAAAACTCTTGATCCCGAGAATCTTATTGTCGCTTACGACGATGAGCTCAGTACTACCTCCACCCACGTCCATGAGGACGACGGATTTTTTTTCAAGGTCGAGTCGCTTTCTGACTGCGCCAAAAATCAACCGGGCCTCTTCATCTCCGTGAATTGTCTGAATCTGAATTCCGGTGAGAAATAAAATTCTTTTAGCGAGCTCTTGGCCATTTTTCGAATCCCGCATCGCCGAGGTCGCCATGGCCTTCACGTCGGTGACGTTATGAGCGGCAAAAATATGAAGGAGCTTTATAAAAGCATCCTCAGTGGTCCTCATCTTCTCTTTTGAGATCACACCATTTTGAAAAACATCTTCCCCCAGGCGCAAAGCTTCGCGGAAGTTTTTAATCACAATGATTTTATCATCAGACTTCCGGACGATGATCGCACGCAAGGCATTTGATCCAAGATCAATGGCCGCGATAGTTTCCTGGTTAAGAATATTTTTTAAAAATTGGGGCATAAAAAAAAGGCCCTCACAAGGAGGGCCTCATGGTCTCTACTTTAGTTTTTTCTGAAGGTTTTGATTGATGGCCTCGAGGAACAATTCAGTCGTGAGATACTTATCTGCTGTCACTTTATCGCCATGAATACAGACTGCAAGATCTTTCGTCATTTTTCCCTCTTCAACTGTTTTGATACAAACGTCTTCAAGAGTTTCGCAAAAGTTTTGAAGCTCTTTGTTTCCATCAAGCTTTCCACGGTGATGCAAGCCACGAGTCCACGCGAAAATTGACGCCATTGGATTTGTAGAGGTTGGCTTCCCTTGCTGGTGCATACGGAAGTGACGAGTCACTGTTCCGTGAGCTGCTTCTGACTCCACAGTTTTCCCATCTGGAGTCATGAGAACAGAAGTCATGAGCCCAAGAGAGCCATAACCTTGTGCGACGGTATCAGACTGAACATCCCCGTCATAGTTTTTACAGGCCCAAACATAGCCGCCTGACCATTTCATGCATGAGGCCACCATATCATCTATGAGGCGGTGCTCGTAAGTGATGCCAGCTGCTTCAAATTTAGCTTTGAAATTTTTCTGGTAAGTTTCTTCAAAAATATCTTTGAAGCGGCCATCATATTTTTTAAGGATAGTATTTTTTGTTGAAAGATAAAGAGGCCACTTTTTAAGAAGGGCCATGTTGAAACAAGAATCAGCAAAACCGCGGATCGACTCGTCAGTGTTGTACATAGAAAGAGCAACACCATCGCCTTTAAAGTTATAAACTTCCCACTCCTGAACCTTTCCATCCTCAGACGTAAAGCTCATTTTGAGAGTTCCCTTACCCTTGATGAGAGTATCAGTTGCTTTGTACTGGTCACCAAAAGCGTGACGACCGATAACGACCGGTTGAGTCCAGCCTGGAACAAGACGAGGGATATTTTGAATCACAATAGGTTCACGAAAAACGGTTCCATCAAGAATATTACGGATCGTCCCGTTTGGTGACTTCCACATTTGTTTGAGCTTGAATTCTTCAACACGCTTTTCATCCGGAGTGATCGTCGCGCACTTAATCCCAACGTTGTACTTTTTGATCGCTTCTGCCGCTTCAACGGTGACTTTATCGTCAGTCTTGTCACGGTTTTCCATTCCAAGATCGTAGTACTTGATATCGAGATCGAGGTACGGATTGATGAGTTTATCTTTGATAAACGTCCAGATAATACGAGTCATCTCATCGCCATCGAGTTCCACAACAGGGTTCTGTACTTTAATTTTTTGCATAGAATCTCCACAAAAATAGAATGAATTTGAGTGCCTCTATTTTCAGGAAAAAGTGCGCTGTTGTCGATCAAAACCTCAGGAAATGCACATAGTCATCTCACCACATGAACGTCACAAGGAGATTTTTTCAACATGTGTCTGGTAAAAGAGGAGTGAAATAGTTTCTCCAGCCCATGTCTTTCCACATGTCCCACGATTAAAATGTCCGCATGGGTCTCAAGGATGAGTTCCTGAATGGAATCTTCTGGAGAAAAACTTCTCTTCAAATGGCAGCTCACTAGACCTTTAAAATCGTTGGGCACAATTATTTTTGATTCTTTGCTCATAAATTCATTTAGGGTTCTGGTCATTTCCTGAAAGCTTTGATCATCCGGAACTTCTAAAAATCCAAATTCCAGAGGGGTCATAATGATTTTCACCACGTGAATAAAATGCACGGCCTTGACTGTATTCCAATCAAATTTTCGACTCCAAGAATGAATGGATTTTAAATCTTCGTCTTCAATTGAGAGAGCGATGACGATGGTTGAATCAGACATATGGACTCCTTTGTCTTTTCAAAATTCTCGCATGAATATTGTTTGAAAGGAAAGTCTGGGGCAAAGCACCTCAGTCTACCAACAGGGTAGCGGATTTGATTACTAGTGATTTCTAATACTTTTAAAATTTTTCTTTTGGCGGCCGGCTTGCTCATGAATGGATGGATCACGACCTGAAGGAGACAATATGTTGGCCCAAGAAAAACTTAAGAAAAAAACGCATAATAACATCGTTCAGAATATTGATGTTGTAGATCTCATTCTTCTTGATCACCAATTCTTAAAAGATTGCGTCGAAACGCTGACGAGCGGGGATGAAGACAAAAGAAAAAAACTCACTATTGGTAGACGTTTTATTGAGTCCCTCGCGAAGCACTCTTTGGCGGAGAAGAAAGCTATCTATGCTCCTTTGGAATCAAATGAAGAACTTCATTTTAATATCCTAGAGGCTCAAGTCGAACACGGAATTATTGATAAAAAAGTTAAGATGCTCAAAACTCGACTGAGTCGGGCCCGCACCCTCCGTGATGAGGTTGAAGCAGAATTAAAAGTTCTCGCAGAACTTGTGAAGCACCACCTGCAAGAGGAGGAGAGCGAGCTTCTGCCTAAAATGCGTGAGGAAGTAACTGATGATGAGCTAAAACAAATGGGCATGAAGTTCATGACCCTTCGTAAATTCGAAAAATCAGAACTTTCTCATATACCTCATCTCCGAGATGAACTCATTCAATGGAAAGATTCTGTTCAAAAAATTTCCAGTCAATTCCTTCATAAAATGGACAAGTATGTAGAGAACTTGAAGCACTAAAAGGACGTTTCTAAATGGCAACTTTTATACACCCGCACGATACTGTCCTTGGAAACAGGCCCACCGTTCAAAGAATATGTATCTTATCTGGGATTGGATTCATCTTTTTTGGTCTTGTGGGAGTCCTCAATCCTGGTTTCATCAGTCTTCACTTAAGTGCAGCTCATAATCTCATTCACCTTTCGTGTGGATCGATGATTATCCTTGCTGGTTTTGCGGAGGAAAAAAAGAAGGCTTACATCCTATCGAGCATCATGGGATTTTTTTTCGGCTTGATTGGGATTGTTGGTTTTGTATTTGGAAACCCTGGTTTTCCTGCGGTGGGGGACTTGAACTCCGATACCCATCTTTTGAGAGTCCTGCCGGATTTTCTTGAGCTTGGGACTTCAGATCATATCTTACATTTGTGTGCCTCCCTGATTCTTCTCTTTGGGGCTTTCTCATGGAGAGTTGCTCAAGATGAAGGCCTGGGGTCAATCGTCGACATTCAAAGACGCGGGTAAAGCATGCAGTACACTGGATCTGACTACCAGAAAATTGAAAGTATTCTCGAACGCTTCCTCATTGGTCGTGAGACGACCGAAAAACTTTGCTCAGCTCTGATTCAAGAAGACTTCATGCTCTCGGTGACAGAGGACACTAGTCCAGCAAAATGGCATCTTGCTCATACGACATGGTTTTTAGAGAATTTCATTCTTATGCGATTTAAGCCGGGGCATAAACCTTTTCATGAGGGATTTCATTTTTTGTTTAACTCTTATTACAATAGTGCTGGGCCTTTCCTCCCGAAGTCCAAAAGAAATGCTATCTCTAGGCCAAGTACCGAAGAAATATTTAGATATCGCCAGGAAATAACTTTTGAAGTGATGGATAGCTTGGCCTCTCTTGGGCCGGTCGCTTTGAAGGAAGCCTTGGTTGTTCTTGAAATGGGAATACATCACGAGCAGCAGCATCAAGAACTACTCTTGATGGATATAAAAAGAAATTTTTTTGAGAATCCATATCGGCCTGCATATCAGAATATTTCTCTTGAAATAAGTCCTGTTGAATCACACCAAGAATGGATTCATGTCCCAGGGGGACTCTGTGATATTGGTGTTTCACTCAGCAAAGTTGATTTTGCCTACGATAACGAAAAAGACTCACACTCACGTTGGATCGATGGCTTTATGCTTTCGAGCCATTTGGTCAATAATGGTGAATACCTCGAATTCATCGAAGCACGGGGATATGAAAACTCTTTGCTTTGGCTTTCTGACGGATGGGAAAAAATAAAAACTGAACAGTGGTCCCATCCTCTTTATTGGAAAAAAAAAGGTAAAGAGTGGTGGACTTACACGCTCTCTGGTTTGATCCCTCTTGATCCTTCAACACCAGTTAGTCATATTAGTTTTTATGAAGCTTCTGCCTTTGCTAAATGGAAAGGGACCAGGTTACCAACTGAGTTTGAGTGGGAGATCTCGGCTCGTATGGAAAATTCTATCGATGGTCACTTCATGGATGAGAATAATTTTTCCCCAAAGGTCAGCAGTGAAGAGCACGAAAAATTCTCTCAGATCCACGGAAGTCTCTGGGAGTGGACCTCAAGCTCCTATGAGGCTTATCCCCGTTATCAATCTCTTGGGCAAGGCCTCTCTGAGTATAATGAAAAATTTATGTGCAACCAGTTTGTTCTACGTGGTGGCTCTTGCGTGACCCCCAAATCACACTACCGTTTTACTTACCGAAATTTTTATTACCCCCATAACCGGTGGCAATTTTGCGGTCTCAGGCTTGCGAAGGATTTGGTCTAATGGAAAATATGAAAGTTGAATTTTACGACTATGAACCGCGGACGAGTTCAGTTCTTAAAGAAGTTCTCGCAGGTCTCTCTCAGAGACAGAAATCTCTCTCTCCTAAGTTTTTGTATGATAAAAAAGGCTCAGAAATTTTCGAAGAAATTTGTCATCTCGAGGAATATTATCCGACTCGTGCAGAAGAGGAAATCCTGAGGACTCACGGGCAAGAAATCTCAACTTTCATTGGCGACAATGCGGTGATCGTTGAGCCGGGGAGTGGAAGTGGAGAAAAAGTTCGTCTTATTCTTCCCCACCTTTCTGAAACGCGGGCCTATATCCCTATCGAGATATCAAAAGAAATTCTCCTTCGTATGACCGAAGAATTTCAAGAATTATTCCCGACCCTTAAGGTTCTTCCTGTTTGTATGGATTTTACTGAAGACCTTGATCTACCTTTGACTCTATCGAACATCCCTGGAAAAAAAGTTGTTTTTTTTCCGGGCTCTACGATAGGTAATTTTGCCACTCATGAAGCAGTAGAACTTTTAAGAAGTTTCTCACGCTTGATCGGCAGCGGTGGAGGTTTACTCATCGGTGCAGACTTAAAAAAAGATTATCACGTGCTTGAGCGGGCCTACGATGACTCTCAGGGTGTGACCGCTTCCTTTAACTTAAATCTACTTCAGCGACTCAACCGAGAAGTTGACGCCGAATTTGACCTCAACAACTTTCAGCACAAAGCTGTTTATAATCCTGAGCTCGGAAGAATTGAAATGCACCTTGTGAGCCGTCTGCACCAGATGGTCAGAGTTAATCAAACTGTTTTCAGATTTCGCGAGGGAGAAACCATCCACACAGAGAGTTCTTATAAATACTCGACAGGAGAATTTATCGATCTTTGCGGAAAGGCAAAACTTAGCTTGAAAAAAATCTGGAAAGACGAAAAAGGACAATTTTGTGTTTATTACTTTGAGAAAGAATAAATCTCTTTCCTTTCATGTTCCTTTTACGAAGAGGAAGGTTTCGCACAAGTATTTGATGGTCGCTAGTGTGATTGTATTTCTGTTAGCTCTGAGAATCATCCTGGTTCAAATCGCTTTCACCCAAATTAATAAGTATCTAGCAAGATTTTCTCCGACCTATGCTTTTCATATTGATGATCTGAATGTCAGCCTCATCCGAGGGACATACAGGTTCGAAAAAATTGAAGGGACCCTTAAAAAAAATGGTCGCAGGTTTGCCGATATTGCAGAAGTAAATGTTGCGATTGCCTGGCGGGAGATCATCCGTGGAAGAATTCTCACGGATATAAAAGTTCGAGAGATGAATTTTAAATATCTGCATGAACTCACCGATGTCGCGCAGAAAAAAGATAAAGATGATGCAAGAGATGCAAAGAACATTCTTTTTCCAGTGCGCGTTCAAAGCCTCGATCTAATAGATTCAAGTCTCACTCTCGAAGAATACCCTGGACTCGAAGAGGGGAAGCGTTTGTCAGCAACGGGCATTGAGGGGGAGGTGACAAATCTTATCGGAACCGAGAAATACCCACTCACAGACTATAACTTAAATGCGAATCTTCTTGGTTCATCCCGCTTACATGCAACCGGACAATTAAATCTCGAAAAAATACCCAAAGAATGGGTTTTCCATGGGCAGATAGAGAAATTTAAACTTGTTGAGGCCAATAGTTTCTTGAAACGGAATGTCCCTCTGACTTTTACGAAAGGTACCCTTGATATCTATGCCGAGGCCATTTCAAAAAACGGAAACATGGATGGCTATTTGAAACCATTCTTCCGAGATATTGATGTCGTCTCATCAAAAGAACACTTTCCTTCAATTAAAAGGACATTTGTTGAGTACATCACGGCCCTCGCAAATCTTATTTTGAGAACGAGTCATACAAAAACGGTTGCAACAAGAATTCCGTTTTCTGATCACGCAGGAAAATTTGAGATAGGAAAAGATGAAGCGATTGAAAAGGTTTTAGAGAATGGATTTAAACACCAATTGAAACCTGGTCTTGAAAATAACTATAAACTTTAATAAAATGATAAAGTCTTTGATTCTTTCCCATTGGGTTTTACAGGAGGTAAGAGATGTTAGAAGAAATCTATGAGGAACAAAAAGTTCCTCACCAAATAAAATCAAAAGTGCGGCAAGAGGCTGCCCTTACCTCTCAAAAGAAAATCATCCTTATTATAGATGATAACGTTGATTTACGACTCACCCTGGCCGATGTCCTCAGTAACGCTGGATTTCGCGTGGCCACAGCCAAGAATGGGATTGAGGGGCTCAACTACCTTAGCAGCAAAACTCATCCGGATCTTATCTTGCTCGACCTCGCGATGCCAGTCATGGACGGCTACGATCTTATGCAAAAGATTCGTGAAAAGACCCAGTTGCGCAAAATTCCTGTCATTATCATCTCTGGTGAGGTCGACGAAGCGCGGATAAAAAATCTCGCAATGGATAAGCTTGCTTTGCTTGAAAAGCCGATCGACTTCAAAAAATTTATTGATGTGGTAGAAAAAGCGACTTTTTAGGATTCAAGATTTTATCCATTGCGTAACTTAGACATGAGCTTAATTTATTCCCGCTGGATTGAGTTTCACTTGTAAAATGTTAAGACTTCCCTTAAATTTGGATCTCAAACAGTTGTTTAGGTCAAGTTAAGGAAAAAATCATGCCTAGTGATTTACAAGAGAATAGGGACACTCGCCAAAGAATTATTGATGCTTCAATCAAGCTCTTTAGCTTGAAAGGTTACACAGGTGCATCGACTCGTGAGATTGCAAAAATCGCAAAGGTGAACATTGCCTCTCTCAATTATCATTTTCGAAGTAAGCAAAATCTTTTACAAGAAGTCTCGGCTTGGGTTTTAGACGATTTCGAGCAGAGGCTCGTGGACCTTGCCTCAGGTGAAGTTAAAACAGCTGCAGACTTTTCCGTCCTCGTTTTTAATTCACTCATTCATGATGAATTGAAATGTTTGAACCATTTTAAACTTTTCTTAGATGCAGAAAATTGCCCTAAAGAACTCGGACCCCAGCCCGTCGGATTTCTACAACTCAATTCTTATTTATTAAAAGAAGTGAAGGCGATTGTTCCAGACGACGAAAGACTGTGGCTCACGAGTGTAATTTATGGATACATCAACCATATGGCGGTCATGCACTCCAGCCCACTAGGTAAGCGACATATTCATCGTTACATGCCAGAAAAACAGGCCACAGTGGCCAAATATCTTCATCAGCTGGTTGAGACCCTCATTCGAGACGTAAATCAGCGTTACAGCTAGGCTTGTGCCCTTTTAAATACGTGCTAAAATTTAAGCATGAAATATAAACCGCTCGTCTTTCGGATCCTTTCGATATTTTTTATTATTGAACCTCTCATCAAGGTTCTTTACTTTAAGGCCGTCACTCATTTCGATTTTACCCAAATTTTCATTAACCTTTTTAGTCACCATTCCATGCGCGATGTCTTTGACTTCTGGGTGGTTTTTCCACTCGCGGGAATCATGCTCCTTCGTCTCCGTAAATGGACCTATTTTGGATTTCTCACTCTGATAGGATATTTGTTTTTTAGCATCATGACTTATGAGCGTTACACCTGGCCTTACAATAGTTCTTCGCCACTTTTTTATCATTATGGTGTCGTTTTTTTTGCGATCGCGATTTTTACATACTTTCTTATTCCAGAAGTGCGAGAGCCTTTCTTTAATAGAAAAATTCGGTGGTGGGAAACCAAGCCACGTTATCAAACCCTCATTCCTGGATCACTCTCCATTCGAAACCTGACCTTTGAAACACAAATCCTGGATATGTCGGTGACGGGTGCTTTTGTGAAAGACTCAGAACTTTTAGTCTTAGGGGACACGTATAATCTTCAGTTTGAATACCAAGGTGTATCGATTCAAATGCCGGTTGAAGTTGTGAGCAAGCACATGATTAATAAACAAGTCGGTTACGGAATACATTTTAAACCGCTCTCCATCGTTCAAAAACTTCGTATTTATAAAACAGTCCAACGACTGAGAAAATCAGAAGCATAACCCTTTTAGTTGGTTGTTCCTTCAGATAAACTCCATTATAGATCTTTGCCACTTCTTGCTAAAATGGTCCGTAGCAAGGAGTACACCATGGCCAATTTATTAACGAGTTCAGCTTTCAAAAAACAAAACCAAAGAGACCTCCACGTCCAGGGAAAAGAAATTCTTTATAATCCTGTGAACACTGTGACGGTGGATATCGGGATGGTCATGATCCTTCTCGCTGTGCTCGGTTTATTTATTCCAAACTTCCTCGGCCTTAATTTAAGTGCCATGCACTGCTGGGTTCTTGCTGCTTCCGGGTGTCTGGGAGTTTGGAGCGGTCTTCTCGTGGAACGAAAGATCGCGATGAAAATCAATTTTGCGATTGGGATTTTCTTCGCACTTAACGCTTTCCTAGGTTGGGCCGTTGGGAATCCGGGAATTGATCATGGAGTCATGAACGTATCAGATGATTTTGTCTTAAAGATTGCCCCGGGATTTCTGGAGCTTTCGACCCTCGATCACGTCCTTCATTCCATCATTGCTCTTTTCTTCTTCATTGAAGCCTTTTCCTATATGTATCTCATTCGAAATGAGAAAGAGGTTTGATTAAACATTGACCGGGAAGAGCTCTCGGTCTATTTTTTCCCTTATGGAAGAACGATCCGACAAACTGGCGCGCATTCGTAAATTAAGCATCCTTCTAGATACCAAATACAAGGTTGGCGGTTTTCACTTTGGTTGGGATGCGCTCCTCGGTCTCTTTCCTCTCTTTGGCGATTTCTTAACAACCATTTTATCTTTTTACATTATTTTAGAAGCCGCTCTTTTGGGATGCCCACTCGCAGTCCTTTTGCGAATGGTTGTGAATGTGATGGTTGAAAATGGAATGGATTTCATTCCTGTCTTTGGAAACATGTTTGATTTTATCTGGAAGTCGAACCGTAAGAATGTTGGTCTTCTAGAGGCCTATCTCAAAAGGCCTGATCACATTAGACGGCAGTCGAACCTCACGGTCATCTTTATCTTTTTCATTTTTATCCTCGTCCTGGTGTTGGGTCTGTTTGGTGGATATCTTGTTTTTTCGACACTCAAAACTATGATTTTTGGATAGCCCCTTGAAAGAGAATCCAGAAGTTGAAATTATCGGTCAATATGGAGCAACTTTATCGATGATCGAAGTTGGGTTGGGATCGCTTCTCCATTCGTTTCACGTTCCCTTTGCGAGTGTTTTTTTATCGCTTAATCAGGGATATCTGCTCTGTCGGTCATCGGTTAAGGCAAAAAACCTCGAGGGTCTTTGGATCCCTTATCAAATTTCAAACATCGCCGCCGTCCTAAAATCTTTTTCTCCCGTGGGCAAAAAGCTCGGTCCTATGCTGAGTCTTTCGATGCAGGGACTTTTGTTCAACCTCGGAACATTTATCTTTGGGGTGAATGTGTTAGGACTCTCGTTCGGAATGGTACTCTTATCACTCTGGGGTTTTTGTCAGCCGGTTCTGACATATTATCTTTTTTTCGGGCAGGATATATTTAAAGCACTTCAATACATGCTTGATAAGGCCCTCCCTTTTCTGGGGTTGAGTTTTGAGAGTCTTATCTTCATCCTCATTGGTGTGGTCATCTTAAAAGCGATCTTAGGCATCATCATCGCCGTGTGGTCTTACTCAAAGGAAGCCGAAAAGTATGATGAGAAACTTCTCACCTTGTCTCAATCCGGGCAGGTTAAGACCAGTGATCATCATCCAATAAAAGGGGCCTTACTGGATCTCATAAAACCAGTGTTTCTTTGCTCTCTGCTCATCACGGGCATTTTCTTTTATTACACAGAAGATAAAAAAGCAGAAATGGTCTGGGCGCTTATGAGGCCAATAGGAATAGGCTTCATCTTTTTTTATTTTTCTCGAACATTAACATTGGAAAAGTGGCTCTTGAAATTGGAGAATGGAAGATTCAGAAACTTTTCTCTCGCGGCCA
>JBBQGK010000050.1:0-28917 GCA_038322885.1 Bacteriovoracales bacterium
AGTTGCTACTCAGGTTCCGACTCCTGGCGTTGATGGTGGAGCACTCTCTTCATTCTTTGACGGAATGAAAGGCTCACTTTTTAGCGTATTCAATACGTTCTCGGGTGGAGCCTTGGAGCGTTTCTCAGTACTCGCTCTTGGGATCATGCCTTACATAACATCTTCAATTATTTTTAGTCTTCTTTCTTATTCTATCCCTGCTCTTGGTGAATTACAAAAAGAGCCAGACGGACATAAGAAAATTTCTCAATATACTCGTTATGCTGCGGTTATTTTGTGTTTTTTCCAAGGTTACGGCCTAGCTGTCGGTCTTGAGAATATTAAATCACCAAACGGTCTTCCTGTTGTTATCGATCCAGGTATGTCATTCAGACTTCTTACAGTTATAAGCCTTACGGCAGGTACCATGTTTGTTATGTGGCTTGGAGAGCAAATCACTGAGCGGGGTATTGGAAACGGTATTTCTCTCGTTATATTTGCTGGTATTGCTGCTGGTATTCCTCGTGGTATGAGAGATACATTCAATCTTCTTCAAAATGGAGAAATGAGTGTTATGAATCTCATGATTGTTATTGGAATCATGCTCGTATCTTTCTGGTTCATTATTTTTGTAGAACGTGCATTTAGAAAAGTCCCTGTTCAATATGCTAAGAGAGTTGTTAACAACCGAGTTTTTGGTGGTCAATCTTCTCACTTGCCTATTAAGGTTAACATTTCAGGAGTTATGCCTCCGATTTTTGCGAGTGCACTTCTTGGATTCCCAACAACCATTTCTCAGTTCATTTCTCCTGATAGTCCACTTAAGGTTTATTTCTCAAACGTTGAGCAACTTTTTTATCCTGGAAAAATGCTTTATAATTGTGCGTTTATCAGCTTAATTATTTTCTTTGCTTATTTCTATTCTACGATTCAATTTAAAACTGACGATGTTTCAGAATCATTGAAAAAAAATGGTGGTTTCATTCCGGGTATTCGTCCTGGTGAACAGACGGCAGATTTTCTTAACCAAGTGATCAGAAGATTGACCCTGGTTGGTGCGATTTACGTTGCTGCGATTTGTATTATGCCAGCGATTCTTTTCAACTATGCGAAAGTGCCTTTCTACTTTGGTGGAACTTCTCTTTTGATTCTTGTTGGTGTGGCCATCGACACAATGGCACAGGCTGAAAGCTTCATGATTTCTCAACGTCTGGATACAGCCTATAAAGTTAAAGGTAAGTATTCAGGGGTCAAGAGGTTCTAGACTAAATGAAATCTCACCTGATTTTCATAGGAGCCCCGGGTTCTGGTAAAGGTACCCAAGCTAGTCGATTTGTAGCTGATAAAGGCTTCAAACATATTTCGACAGGGGATCTTCTACGTAATGAAGTGGCAAAGGGTTCGGTTCTTGGCCAAGAAGTAAAAAAGGTCATGGATTCTGGAGCTCTTGTTTCGGATGACCTTGTGATCAGATTGCTTCAGGCAAATATTGATCTAGCAAAGTCTCAGTATATTTTTGATGGTTATCCACGAAATATTGCTCAGGCACAGACTTTAGACAAAGAAGTTTTAAAGTCAGCGCCGTCTACAGCAGTTTATTTTGATATTGATATGGGGAAATTGGTCGAAAGACTCACAAATCGCAGGACATGTAAGACCTGCGGTGCTATTTATAACCTCATCTCAACAAAGCCTAAGATAACAGGCGTATGCGATAAGTGCGGTGGTACAGATCTTGTGCAGCGAGCGGACGACAAAGAGGAAGTGATTTCTAATCGCCTCAAAGTTTTCCAGGAAACTGTAAATCCAGTTCTAAAGTACTACCAAGATCTTGGTCGTTTGATGAGAGTCGATGCTGAAAAGTCCCCTGATGTGATCTTTAATCAGATCTCGTCAAAAGTGTGACGTTTCAGAATTAAAATTATTGTCTTCTAGTTTATATTTTTATATAAGGTCACTTACTTTTTAGGAAGGGCATGGCTGAGTCAACTGACACAATTGAAGTGGAAGGGGAAGTTCTCGAACTTTTACCGAATACACGTTTCAGAGTAAAACTCCCGAATGGGCATGTGGTATTAGCACATATCAGCGGGAAGATGCGGATGAACTTTATTAAGATTCTACCTGGCGACAAGGTAGTGATCGAGATTAGTAAATACGACCTAGATAAGGGTCGAATCATTTTTAGAAGTAAGGGTTAAATTATGAAAGTAAGATCTTCAGTAAAGCCGATTTGTAAAGACTGCAAAGTTGTAAAGCGCCAAGGCGTTTTGCGAGTTATCTGTAAAGTAAATCCAAAGCATAAGCAAAAACAAGGGTAAGGAAATTATATGGCACGTTTATTAGGTGTAGATTTACCAAGAAATAAAAAAATCAGAATCGCTCTTAGAGCTGTTTACGGAATTGGCCCTAAAGTAGCCATGGACGTATTAACAGCTGTTGGTATCGATCCAGAAAGAAGCTCTAACGAAATTACGGAAGATGACGTTCTCTCAATTCGTACAGCTCTTGATGAATATACAGTTGAAGGTGACCTTCGCCGTGAAGTAGCCCTCAATATTAAACGCCTCAAAGATCTTGGGTGCTACCGTGGTATCCGTCACCGCAGGAGCCTTCCTGTTCGTGGTCAGCGTACACATACAAATGCACGCACACGTAAAGGTCCTGCTGTTGCGATCGCAGGTAAGAAATCAATCAAAGCGATGAAATAAATAAGGTAGGAACATATGGCTACAACTAATGCTCAAAAAGACCAGAAGACCACAGCGGGTGCTGGCGCAAAATCAACAAAGAAAAAAGTTCGAAAGAACTTAAGCCACGGTGTTTGTCACATCCATGCTTCTTTCAATAATACAATTGTTACTATCAGTGATGCTGACGGAAACGCTGTAGTTTGGGCGAGTGCTGGTGGACTTGGTTTCCGCGGTTCTAAAAAATCTACTCCGTTTGCTGCCCAAGTTGCTTCTCAAGAAGCTGCGAAGAAAGCTGCTGAACATGGCCTTAACTCAGTTGATGTTAAAGTTAAGGGTCCAGGCGCTGGTCGTGAAAACGCGATTCGTGCCCTTCTCGCCGCTGGCCTCAGAATTACTTCTGTAGCTGACATGAGTCCGATGCCACACAATGGTTGTCGCGCTCCGAAGAGAAGAAGAGTTTAGTCGTTTCTCGTTCTTTTTAACTGGCTATCTTTAGGGAGTACAAATGAATTCATTTATGAGTAAAAACTGGGTTGGTATGATTCGTCCTGCCGCCCTTGAAGTAGATACTGAAGGTCTTAAGTCGAACTACGGTAAATTCACAGCTAAACCACTTGAGCGCGGATACGGGCTAACACTTGGTAACTCTCTTCGCAGAGTTCTTCTTTCTTCACTTCAGGGTGCGGGGATTGTTGCTGTAAAAATCGATGGTGTTGATCATGAGTTCGGTACGATCAACAACATTAAAGAAGAAGTTTCTGAAATCATCCTGAACTTGAAAGAAGTTCGTTTCAAAATCACAGATAAAGAAGAAGTAACAATGATCCTCGAGAAAAACTCTGAGGGTGCAGTTAAGGCTTCTGATATCACTGAAAACTCAAACGTTAAAGTTCTTAACCCTGAGCACGTAATTGCAAACGTTTCTTCTGGTGGATCTATCCGTATGGAATTGAAAGTTGCTCGTGGTAAAGGCTATGTAACTGCTCTTGATAACAAAGATGGTTTCGACCTTCCAGTTGGATGGATTTATATCGATACTCTTTTCTCTCCAGTACACAGAGTGAACTACACAGTAACTAACTCACGTGTTGGTAAGAGAACTGACTACGATAAATTAACTCTTGAGGTTTGGACTAACGCTGGAATTGATCCGGTTGATGCTGTAGCTATTTCTGCGAAAATCCTTCGCGATCAGCTTTCAGTATTCCTTAACTTTGAAGATAAAGATGCTCCAGCTGAAATCAAAACTTCGACTGCAGCTGCTTCTTCAGGTGGCGTAGCTAACGAAGCTCTTCTCAAACCAGTTTCTGAACTCGAGCTTTCTGTTCGTTCAGCTAACTGTTTACAGAACGCTAACATCAAGTATATCTACGAGCTCGTTTCAAAAACTGAAGGCGAAATGCTTAGAACGAAGAACTTTGGTCGTAAGTCTCTGAATGAGATCAAAGAAATTCTTTCTGCCATGGGCCTCGGTCTTGGAATGAAAGTCGACAACATTATGAAACAGGTACAGCACGCTGATTAAGCGTTCTTTGGGAGAATTTTATGAGACACGGTAACCATAGACGTAAACTTGGAGTTAAGCCTCAGCACAGAAAGGCTCTCGTACAAGGACTTGCGCAAGAAATTATCAAGCACGGAAAAATCAGAACAACTGATTCTAAAGCTCGTGCGCTTAAGCCATTCATTGAAAAGCTAGTGACTATTGCAAAAGTTGATACTCTTGCTAACCGTCGCCTTGCTTTCACGAAACTTAATGACCGTGATGCTGTAAATAGCCTCTTTAAAGATGTTGGTCCTAAATTTACAAAACGTCCGGGTGGATACACTCGTCTTTTGAAAATTGCGGAAGGCCGTCTTGGTGATGGTGCTAAAGAAGCAATCCTCGCTTTCGTAGAGTAATATTTGAATTGAATTTTTAAAGGAAAACCTTCTCAGCTTAAACTGAGAAGGTTTTTTTATTTTAGCTATGCTGAACAGATTGATTGCGATTGTGGCGATACTGGCTCTGACTGTTGGATATGCGGTCTTTAAACGCAGTTCCTTGGATAGTCAGTTGGCGGGCGATGCGGAAGCTACGTCGGTGTTGGCAAAGATGCCTTCGGGCATTTTCGAGACTCTCGATGGAAAGGAATTCAATCCCTCTACTTTGGAGGCGAAGCTCACAGTTGTTCATTTTTGGGCCACATGGTGTGTGCCGTGTGAGGCGGAGTTGCCTGCACTTATGAAATTGATTCAAAAGTATGAGACGTCAGGGGCGAAGTTTTTGTTAGTGGCCGTGAATGATGATCTTGTGAAAATCAAAAAGCAGATTGAGAAAATGCGGCTTAAAAATAGCTCGAGCATCACTTGGCTAATAGATAATAAAGACATTCATCGCAATGTTTACGGAACTACCAGGGTGCCGGAAACCTATGTGTTTTCGTCGGATAAAGTCACCCTGAGGAAGTTTGTGGGGCCGCAGACATGGGATAAAGAATCCTTTTTTCAGACATTTGACGAATTTTTAGAGAGTTCTTCTCACAAGTTGTAGTTATTTTTTTCACCTCATCATTTCTCCTGTCAAGAAATCTAACAAAGTGCCGATAAGTTAGACGATTACATTAAATATGTTCATGGAATGGACATTGACCACACAGGAGAAGAGCTATGATTGATTGGAAATCGATAAAAGAATTGCACGTTAATAAGAAGCTTGAGCAGATTATTGGCGGATGGTACGGGCTGGATATCTTCTACGCTGATGAGCAAGGAAGAGTTCAATTTCTTACTCAGACTGATTATCCTTTCAAGTCACCATTCTTTAAACTTCAAATGTCTCAATCGTTCGGTCACGAATGGCTTGAAGCAGATGTAGAAAAAGTGTTTGAAACTTTTAATCACAAATCAGATCAGTGGATGGAGTGGGAAGCGTTTTTCCCTAAGACTTTTGGGTACGCTCATAAAGTTGAAGTTGATGGAGAAGTGCACGGAGCGATCTTTGCTTATCCTTACATCAAAGAGACATGTACCTCTGAAGACGTGGATAAAATTGTACAGAAAATGGTCGAGTGCGGAGTTTCTGAAGCTGATGCTAAAGAATCTGTCGCAAAGATGAAGAAGTTTTCTGATAAAGATTTTAACAAAATGAAAGAGCTCGTGGGAATCGTGGCAGACGAAGTGTCTACATTCCATTCAGAGATCTCTAAGCGTGAAGCACGCATTATGGATTTGAACTCTGAGCTTGGTAACAAATATCGTTACCACAATCTAATTGGTAAATCGAAGAAGATGCAACAGGTTTATCACCTCCTCTCAAAAGTATCTAATTCTGAATCAACAATCTTGATTCAAGGTGAAAACGGAACAGGTAAAGAAATGGTAGCGAAAGCGATCCATTACAATTCTCCAAGAAAAGACTCTCTCTTCATGGCGGTAAACTGTTCAGCTTTCAACGATAACCTTCTAGACTCGGAACTTTTTGGACACGTGAAAGGATCATTTACTGGTGCAGTAAAAGATAAGAAAGGTGTTTTTGAAGTTGCTAACGGCGGGACATTGTTCCTGGATGAAATCGGGGATACAACTCCTTCGATGCAGGTAAAACTCCTTCGTATTCTTCAGGAAGGAACTTATATGCCAGTGGGTGCGACGACTCCGCGTAAAGTAAACGTGCGAGTGGTGGCCGCGACTAACAAGAATCTTAAAGAGATGATTGCTAAAGGTGAGTTTCGCGAAGATCTTTATTACAGAATTAACGTGATCAACGTGATGTTGCCATCATTGAAAGAGCGTACGGAAGATATTCCTATCTTGATGGACTTTTTTGTTCAGAAGCGTTGTGAGGAAGCTGGTCTTCCACTCAAGACTTTCTCGAAGAAGACTCTTGAAAAACTTCTTGATCACCAGTGGCCAGGGAACGTTCGTGAACTTCAAAACGAAGTTGAGCGTTTGGTGGTTCTTGCTGGGGATGAAAAAACGATTACTCCGGATATGCTTTCGGCCCGAATTCTTGAAGCTGGTGAGGCCCACAACGGTGGTAGTCACTCGGGATCAAGTTTCTTAAAGGGTGTTAATACGAATGGATCTCTGAAAGATGCACTTGAAGAGCTTGAGATTTTGATGATTCGGGAAGGTTTGAAGCGCTGTGCTTTTAATAAGTCGAAGCTCGCTAAGGAGCTTGGAATTTCGAGAGCTGGGTTGATTATGAAGGTAGACAAATACGGATTAGATAAGCGAGCTCAGAAAAGAGCGGTCGGCGAATAAAGAGAGGGACCTTCGGGTCCCTTTTTTTTTGAGTTTGTGAATCAACATTTGGCCATGACTCGCGTTGGCAATTCTTTACCCCAGAGATCTTCCAAGGTATAACATCACCTCATTCTTCGAGGAGGATCTCAGATGTTGTCAAATGAGCAAAGGCGCGAACAATTAGCGACTTTTTCTGCCCAGGCCGAGCTTGGTGGCGGACAAGAGCGAATCAATAAACAGCACGAGCAAGGTAAATACACCGCACGCGAGAGAGTGAATAAGCTTCTCGATACGGATTCATTTATCGAGTTTGATAAATACGTCGTTCATCGAACGGAAGCGTTTGATATGGGCAAGACAAGGTACCTTGGTGACGGTGTCATCACAGGCATCGGAAAAATTAATGGCCAGCAAGTGGCGATTTTCTCGCAAGATTTTACATGCTGGGGAGGGGCCCTAGGTGCAGCTCACGCGAAGAAAATTTGTAAGGTGATGGACTTTGCTCTTGAGAACATGATTCCGATGATCGGTCTCAATGATTCAGGGGGGGCTCGTATTCAAGAAGGTGTGGATGCACTGGCTGGGTATGCAGAGATTTTTTATCGAAACGTGAGAGCTTCGGGAGTGATTCCGCAGATCTCTTTGATCATGGGGCCATGTGCTGGGGGAGCTGTATATTCTCCGGCGATGACGGACTTTATTTTCATGGTAGATAAGACGTCGTACATGTTTGTCACAGGCCCAGATGTGATAAAGACCGTGACTCATGAAGAAGTCACAAAAGATGCTCTTGGTGGAGCTCACACGCATAATGAAAAATCGGGAGTGGCCCATTTTCGTTGTGATGATGAAGATGATTGCTTTCAGCGCGTGAGAGAGCTCATGGCTTTTATTCCTGCGAGTAATAAGCAGAAACATACTGCGAGACTCACAACCGATTCAGCCACGAGACCGAATAACAAACTTAAAAATTTCATTCCAGACAGTGCGAAGAAACCCTATGACATGCATGAACTCATGCTGGAAGTTATTGATGATCAGCATTTTATGGAAGTCCATGCAGGGTTTGCGAAAAATATTCTGACGGGTTTTGCTTCGATTGGTGGAGTAAAAATTGGGATTGTAGCGAATCAGCCGAATTTCTTAGCTGGGTGTCTTGATATTGATTCATCTGTGAAGGCTGCGCGCTTCGTGCGCTTCTGTGATGCCTTCAATATACCTATCGTTACCCTAGTTGATGTTCCAGGATTCTTACCCGGGACAGTTCAGGAGTACGGTGGAATTATTCGTCATGGAGCGAAGCTTTTGTATGCTTACTCAGAGGCGACAGTTCCATTGATCACTTTGATTACAAGAAAAGCTTACGGTGGAGCTTACGACGTTATGGCGTCGAAACATATTCGTGCTGATATCAACCTCGCTTACCCGACCGCAGAAATTGCGGTGATGGGAGCAGAAGGGGCGGTTAATATTATTTTCCGAAATGATATGGCCAACAAAGCGAAGAATGTTGAGTACTACGAAAATAATTTTGCGAATCCTTATCGTGCAGCAGAGCTTGGATACTTGGATGAAATTATTAATCCAGAAGATACAAGAAAGCGCATCTATCAGTATTTGAAAGCACTCGAAAACAAGAGTGTGCTTAAACCTCATCGTAAACATGGGAATATTCCACTATGAAAGGTAAACGCGTCCTCATCATAAACCGTGGTGAGATTGCCATTCGAGTGGCAAAAGCTTTGAATGAATTGGGACTAGTGTCTGTTGGTGTTTGGACTGATAATGAAACGGAGCCGCCTCACCTTGAATATTGTCAGGAATGGGTTCATCTCGAAGGATCGAACAACAAAGAAACTTATCTCGATATTCCGAAGATCATGAAGATCATCGAAGATTATAAAATTGATGGAGTTCATCCAGGGTATGGTTTTCTCTCTGAGAATAGAGAGTTCTCTGAAACTCTTGCGAAGAAAGGAATTACTTTCATCGGTCCTAATCCGACGGCCGTTTATAAAATGGGTGCCAAGGATATTTCTAAGCAGATCGCAAAAGCTGCTGGAGTGCCGGTTGTGCCTGGGTCAGTTGGTGAAGTTGCTACGATTGAAGAAGCGATCAAGATCGGAAACGAGATTGGTTACCCGATTCTCTTGAAAGCGGTTGCTGGTGGCGGCGGAAAAGGGATGCGCCCATGTGCGAACGATGCGGAAGTGAAAGCTAACTTCGCGGCGGTTCAGCGTGAGGCCCTCTCGAGCTTTGGGTACGCGGCCCTTTTAGTTGAAAAATATATTTTGAATCCTCATCACATTGAAGTTCAAATCCTTGCTGACAAAAAAGGTAATGTGTACCACGTGTTTGAGCGTGAGTGTTCTATCCAACGTCGTCACCAAAAAATTATCGAAGAAGCACCGTCACCGTTTATTGGAACTGATGAGAAAGTCAGACAAGATATTTGTATGACGGCCGTGAAGTGTGCGAAGGCCGTGGATTATGATTCAGCAGGTACGGTTGAATTCATCATGGGGGAAGATAAGAAATTTTACTTCCTTGAGATGAACACGCGAATTCAGGTTGAACATCCGATCACAGAAGAGATCACAGGAGTGGATCTTGTGGCGAACATGATTAAGTCGGCCTTCGGTGAGCCGCTTGATTTTAAATCTCAAGATGAGATTGTGATTCATGGCCACGCGATTGAACTTCGTATTTGTGCGGAAGATCCGATCACCATGTTACCGGCACCTGGAAAGGTTGTTGGATTTGAGACAACTTTTCCGCAAGGGATTCGTTTTGATCATTGCATCTATCCAAAATATACAATTACTCCGGATTTCGATCCGATGATCGGGAAGTTGATTGCGAAAGGATTTAATCGTGAGGTTGCCCTTCGCAAAGTACGAAATGCTCTTGATGGGCTTGTGATCGAGGGGATTAAGACCAACATTCCACTTCATAAAGTAATTCTTCGCGAAGAAACTTTTGTGAAGGGAGAGTATTCGACGGCGTATATCGGGAAGATTAAGCCACAGGATAAAGTTGCTCCGAAAGAAGACATGAAGGCCTTTATGGTTAAGGTCGCAGCGGTAGAGATGAATGGGAGAAACTCATGAGATATCATTTCTTAAATCAAGACATGAAAGAGTTTGCTCTCGACGTTGAAGTGAACAAAGACGCTTTTGAATTCACGTCCGATGGTGAGAAGACAAAGATGTTTGTGAAGACACTGGCGGGTAAAAATTATTATTCATTTGATGGAACATCGTGGAAAAAACTTCCGGCCCTGGGAGTGAATGAAGTTCTTGTATCGAATTCTGAAGTTTTTAAAGTTTACCGTGGATTTAAGCCCTCTGGTTTGAATAAGGGTGGAGCGGGAGCGCTGATCACGCAGATGCCTGGTAAGGTTGTTAAGCTCATGAAGACCCTGGGTGATAAGGTTTCGAAGGGCGAGACTGTTTTGATTTTAGAGGCCATGAAAATGGAGAATGAAATCAAGTCTGGTGCTGATGGTGTGATCAAGACAATTAACGTGAAAGAGGGTCAGGCCCTTGATTCAGGGTTCCTTATGATCGAGATCGAAGAATAATTATTTTTCATTGATACCGTCGAGGAGGTTTTGCCAATTCTTCTCGACGATACCATATTCGAACTTAATGTAGTTTCCGTGTAAAAAATCCCACCAACCGTATTCTCGTGCTGATACTTCTTCGGTGTACTCGTGTGACCAGTATTTCATTTCTTCAAGGAAGAGTTTACCTGTCTGAATATTCTTCATCAGCGGAATATTGTAATTATCCCACCGATTGATAATTGTACCGTAGAGGTAGCCAATGATGGGAAGAGCGACTCGGTATTTGCGTTCTGGTTTGAGCAATTTATCACGGGTGATTTTTGTATAAGTCAGATATTCAGCCTCTGAATCAAACTTTGGCAAAACACGGATAACGAGCTTTCGGGTCCAGCAAAGTTGATTACGAATTTCGAGATCATCCTGGTGAGCGGCACTTAAAAGTTCTCTCGTAGGATAGAACACACCAGTGTAAGTCAGAGGACCGCAGTGGCCGTGGAGTGGATTATCCGACGCCATTTTTGAGAGAGTTCCGGCGAGTCCAACGATGACGCCCGCGAGAATGGGTATCCCTAAGATGAAACCCCAATGTGTTTGGGCGCGAATTAAACGAACGGGCCAGGCGATGAAGACGAGAGAGATGAGGCCGAAAAGGACTCCCAAGACTCGATCATCAGGGAAAGTGAAGGCGAGCATGTCCAGGAATCTCCACATGGGGAGAAACAAGAGGAGAAGGGGGATAGCGAAGAAGATTCTGATTCTTTTCATCCGGCAAATAATTCCCATGAGGTGAGGTCAGTGACATTTACGCTATGATAAAATGGAGTGGAGGACTTGTCTCAATGAATCAGAGCGAATCCGGTAAAAAGATCATCACAACCGCAAACCTTCAAGGTTATTTTTTTGAAGGGCTTCTAGAAATCAATCGAAATTCAATTTGCCCTCTTCCAGAATCCATTATTTATTATTCAAGTAATGTCCTTGATAAATTTGCCTTGTCTGAGCATCTATTTGAAATTCAAGAAGGCAAGGTGAGAGATAAGATCCTTGGGACAAAGCTGCTTGAGGCGACTCAATTAAACCGCGATGATCAAATGAGGGTATATAAGGAAGTTGCAGATACTTCTCTTATCGTTTGTGGTTATTTCTCTGAATCAGTGAATAGAAAGATCGTAGATACTTCCTATTATGCCCAGCTTGGGATGATGGCCTATGAACATTTAAACAATGTTCTACCTGCGTTTTTGGATATCCCATGTTTTTATCACATGGTCGCTACAAGTTTTGGTCACGTCACCAATCTCATGACGATTCTTGCCAGCAAAGAGCGGGCAGGATCTCAGAATGAATTACTGTTTAAGAAAATGATGAATGGAGAGTCGATCAGCGATAAAGACATGCTGATTGGCGGAGTGACACTGCCAATCAGCAAAAAAGTTTCTTAAGATTTTCTTCCGGCCTTCACTACGTTCCATTCACGATTAAAAAATTTACCCAGAAATTTCTGGAAGTCTTCATAGTTGGCGTTGCGGATGGCTTCGTTATTCTTGTGTGAAAAATCGAGACCGAGATTATGGAGAACAGGAATTGAATAGAACTGGGCATAGTCTTCGTTGGTTTGAATACCAAGAAGGGTCTGGCCATCAATCATGGTTTTAATACGATCAAATTCTTCTTTCTTGATTCCGTTGTCACGAAGTTTATGAATAATTCCCATAATGGCGTTGATCGCGGCTTCTGTTTTATCATGACCAGAGCCGATATAGATCGCCCAGCAACCAGCTTCAAGAGCTGAAACATGGATGGGAGAAACTGAATAACAAAGTCCCTGACGGTCGCGCACTTCAACAAAGAGCTCTGAGCTTTGCCCTGACAGATGAGAGGAAATCATCTTGAGATAAAGATCTTCTTTGACTCCTAATGGGTAAGCAGGAGTACCGATGACGATCTGGGTTTGCTCGCGTTTGAATTCAAGATTTTCTTTTTTGCCGGTGACTGCTTTGGGTTTCTTGACAGCTTTTTTAACGGGCTTTCTTTCTTTTAAATCCTTGAGAGTATCTTGCATCATCGAAACGACAGCTGAGTAATCCATGTCGCCACAATAAGTGAAAACGATCTGAGAATTTTTCAAGTGAGACTGGTGCAATTTAATGAGTGAAGCAGGGGTGAATGATTTAAGTGTCTGTGGAGTTCCAGCTAGATCAAACGAGTAAGGGTGACCTTTGAAAACCATTTTATAGAATGACTTGAAGGCCTGCTTAGTCGCATCTTCTTTTTGGTTATCAAGTGCGCGAAGGATCACTTTTCTTTCGTGATCAAAAAACTTTTTCGGTACTTCGGGAGTGAAAAGAGTTCCAAAGAAGTGAGAAGAGAGACGGTCAAAATCTTTTGACTGTCCATGAAGAGTCAAACCGTAAGCATTCTTTCCAGAAAAGCCATGGAGTGAGCTAGAAAGTGATTCCAGATCATTCTTGAGTTTCTCGTATCCAACACCCTGGTAACCGTAAGTGATGAGGCGACTCGTGAGATGGTGAAGGCCTTCGGTCTTGATGGTTTCAGCGGCCTGGCCACCTTTCATGTAAGCATGAAGAACAAATGTCGGAGTCATTTTATTCTGACGGTAAACAAGCTTGATGCCAGGTTTGATTTCAAGAACTTTAACCTCTGAATCAAAAGTTGAAGTTTCAATCTTGCTCGCCACAGCTTTTGATTTTACCGTGATAACTTTTTTAAGATTTGTCTGCCATTTCTTCAAAGCAGCTTCCAAAGGAGGAAGTTTTGAACCTTTAGGGGCCTGAAGGGTGAAGTGAGAATTGTTTTTAAGGATTTTAAGAAGGGCTGCTGAAACTTGTTCAACAGTCACTGCACGAATTTTTTCAATAAACTCTTCTTCGCAGTGAATGTTTCCAGATTGAGCAAAGCCGTGACCCAAGCTAAAGGCATAAGACTCGATACTTTCACGCTCATAAACTTTTGACGAGATATATTGGTTTTTGATTTTGACGAGTTCCTCAGGACGGAATCCTTCTTTCACAGCACCCTCAAGAGTTTTCAAGAAGATCGCAGAAATTTTTGCGAGGTTCTCGACGGGAAAACTCATGCGAAGCATATGTGCTCCACCATCAGCAAAATACATTGTGGATCCAGCGATTCCATTACAGAGTGAGGTCTTCGCCACGAGCTCCTGATAGAGGCGAGATGTTTCACCGTGAGCGAGGCAATTGATCGCAAGATCTTCAGCTGAAGCATCTGCACTTGAGTAACCGGGAGCCTGAAAGCAAACAGTGAGAGTTGCCTGACGAATATCTTTATCGTGAACACTGACAGTGTCCTTATCAATCATCGCAAATTCGCCGAAGCTTGATTTCTTACCATGAGGAAGATTAAACGACTTGATCTTCGCTTCAAGCGCATCACGATGCTTTAGATCACCGGCCACAACGAGCATGGCATTTTCAGAGTTATAAAAATTTTCGCGGAAAGATGTGATCTGTTCTTGCGAGAAATTATTGATCGTATCTTCACGACCTAAAATCGGATGACTGTAGCCCCCGCTGAAAGAGGATTTCTGTAATTGAATAAAATTGTACTGAGAAGGATTATCCATCGCACGACGATACTCTTCGAAAACAACTTGTCGTTCAGCTGGAATTTCATCTTCTCCAAAAAGTGGATTGGCCACCATATCGAGCAAAATATCAACTGACTTATCTAAGAAGGGACTTGGAGTATTGATGTAGTAACAAGTGTAATCAAACGATGTGAAGGCATTCACTTCACCTCCGTAGGATTCAATGTCGTGGGCCAGTTGCGGGCCTGGGCGAGTAGGGGTTCCTTTAAAGAACATGTGCTCCAGAAAGTGAGCGATCCCCTGATTGTCTTTTTTCTCAAGAGCTGAACCCGCACGAAACCACATCTGCACTGTACCGGCCGTGGAGCCTGGCGAGTGAATGAAAAGAGTGTTGAGTTTGTTGGACAGAACCTGTTGATCGATTTTCATAGCATCCTTGAGAGAGTCACGTTAAGTTAGGTTTTTATTATCGCTTGCCCATGTTTTTTTTAGAAGGACTTTCTCTTCAATGACTCAGGTGTCCAGCCTTTATCTCCATGTTCCTTTCTGTAAGCATCTTTGCAACTACTGCGATTTTTATAAACGTAAGCTCGAAAATCCCACAGTTCAGTTTGAGGAGTTTCATCGGACATTAGAAGCTGAGCTGAAGCGTCACGCAGATCTCATGGAGACAGAAAATGTTGCGTGGTCACCACTTGAAACAGTTTATCTTGGTGGTGGAACTCCATCCCTCTGGGGTAAAGATGGAGCCGATTTTTTCAATGACAAGATTCTCTCACAAATAAAACTGAAATCTGGTGCTGAGTTTACCATGGAAGTGGATCCAGGGACGTGGAATGAAGAGCTGATTCTGGCATGGAAAAAGATTGGACTTAATCGCATCTCAATTGGAACTCAAACACTCAATTTAGAGTTTTTGAAGATCATGGACCGTATTCATTCAAAAGATGAGAGTTTAAATCTTCTCAAATACTGTCAGCAGAATGATTGGAACTTTTCGCTAGATTTCCTTCTCGGAATTCCATTTTCAAAAGTTAAAAACAGAGACATTATTAATGAGCTCGAAGAGCTTCTCACCTTTAAGCCGAAACACATCAGTCTTTATATTTTAAATGCGAGAAATAAATATCCACACGCTCAGGATCTTCCTGATGATGACTATATTCGTGATGAGTATTTAAAGATGAGTGAGTTTTTGATCTCGCGCGGATTTCATCATTATGAGGTTTCAAATTTTGCTCTCCCGGGATTTGAATCCAAGCATAATTTGAAATATTGGCGCTCGGAATCCGTCGCCGCTTTGGGCCCAACTGGAACTGGGCTTTTTAGAAAAAATGAAACAACCGCTGTACGTTATAAGTGGAAAGTTAGCCAAGCTGAATTTGAGCCTGAAAATTTGGGTTCTGCTGAACTTGAGCTCGAAAGAACTTACCTCGAATTACGCACTTCTCGTGGTTGGAAGCCAAAGTCCACACCAGACTCATTAATTGAACTTTTCACGTTATGGAATTCTCAGGGTTATGGCCGCTGGGACCAGGACCGCATGCGTCTTAATAGTTTAGGTTTTGTTATGTTGGATTCCTTAATGGATGATCTTTTTAAGTGGGAAAATACGTTGTAAATGTCCGAAAATTCGTCTTTTATAAACCCACGTTTATTCCCGAGAATGACACTCTTATTCAAGAGCGGCTTTCCACGTTTATTTTTCGGGGTCAACATTGACAGTGCCTTGAGCGAGCACATCTTAAGGGTAAGAATAGAGGTGAAGAAATGAGCAATAAAGAAAAAGACGCTGAAGACACAATGAACGATGAAGCTGAAGAAGTGGCCTCAAAAGTCGAGGCTCTTCGTGCTGAACCAATTGTCGAAGCAAAAAAAGAAGAAGATTGGAAGGCGAAATATTTTTACGTCGCCGCCGAGATGGATAATTATCGCAAGCGAATGGAGCGAGAGAAAGAAAATCTTGTGAAGTACGGCAACGAGCGTGTTTTATCTGACCTCTTACAAGTGGTAGACAATTTTGAGCGAACCATCGATATGTTAAAGCCAGATCAGGATGCGAAAGTAAAAAACATCGTGGTTGGTCTTGATATGGTGAAGAAGCAATTTATTGATTCTCTAAGTAAGCACGGATTAACTCCGGTCGATACGATTGGAAAGGATTTTGATCCTAACTTCCATGAGGCCCTGGCGTCGGAATATGCTGAAGGAAAAAGACCCAATGAGATCGTTAAGGAATTTCAGAAAGGCTACACCCTCAACGGTCGTCTTGTGAGAGCCGCGAAAGTTGTCGTGGCCTCTGATAAGCAGTAATAAAAATTAAATAGAAATAAGAAGAATCAAAGGAGCAAGTTATGGGAAAAATTATTGGAATCGATTTAGGGACAACGAACTCGTGTGTCGCTGTGATGGAAAATGGAACTTATAAAATTGTTCCAAATGCTGAAGGACACAACACAACTCCTTCGATCATTGGTTTCGCAAATAATGGCGAAGTGCTTGTAGGTCAGGTTGCAAAACGCCAGGCCGTGACGAACCCAACGAAGACTCTTTTCGGGATTAAGCGCCTCATCGGTCGTAAATTTACAGATAAAGAAGTGACCCACTTTCATAAGGTGGCACCTTTCGATATGTTCGCTAATAAAAATGGCGACGCCTGGGTAAAAGTTGATGGGAAAGAATTTTCTCCTCAAGAAATCTCGGCGAGGGTCCTTGAGAAAATGAAGAAAGCCGCAGAAGACTATCTAGGTCAGCCTGTGACTGAAGCGGTTATTACCGTTCCTGCATACTTCAACGATGCTCAAAGACAAGCAACGAAAGACGCCGGCCGTATCGCGGGCCTCGATGTTAAACGTATCATCAACGAGCCGACAGCTGCTGCTCTTGCTTATGGACTAGATGCTAAGAAAGATCAGAACATTGCGGTCTTCGACTTGGGTGGTGGTACATTCGACGTTTCAATTCTTGAGATTACTTCTGACGGTGTGTTTGAAGTGAAATCAACTAACGGAGATACCTTCCTTGGTGGTGAAGATTTCGATTACCGAATCATCAACTGGCTTGCGGAAGAATTTAAGAAGGAAACATCTATCGATCTCAAAAACGATAAGATGGCCCTTCAGCGTTTGAAAGAAGCTGCTGAAAAAGCGAAACACGAGCTTTCGTCAGTTTCTCAGACTGATATCAATCTTCCGTTCATTACGATGGATGCTTCAGGTCCAAAACACTTGAACCTCAATCTCTCACGAGCGAAGTTTGAGTCTTTGATTGGTGACTTGATCGATAAATTAGTTGCTCCAACAAAAACGGCGATTGCGGACTCTGGTCTCTCTCTTGCTGAAATTCACGAAGTTATTCTCGTGGGTGGTGCGACTCGTATGCCGATCGTTCAAGCGAAAGTGAAAGAGATTTTTGGAAAAGAACCTTCTAAAGGCGTGAATCCGGATGAAGTGGTTGCTGCCGGTGCAGCGATTCAGGGAGGAGTGCTCTCTGGTGATGTTAAAGACGTTCTTCTCTTGGACGTAACTCCACTTTCTCTCGGGATTGAAACTCTCGGTAACGTGTTCACAAGAATCATCGAAAAAAATACAACGATTCCTACAAAGAAATCGCAAACGTTCTCAACGGCAGTTGATAATCAACCAGCGGTTTCGATCCATGTATTACAAGGTGAGCGTGAATTTACAACCGATAACAAGACTTTGGGTAAGTTCGATCTCTCTGGAATCACTCCGGCACCTCGTGGAGTTCCACAAATTGAAGTTACTTTTGATATCGATGCCAACGGTATCGTTCACGTTTCGGCCCTTGATAAGGCCACTAACAAGTCGACTAACATCGTGATCACTTCGAACTCAGGTTTGACGGAAGAAGAGATCAAGAGAATGGTTGCCGATGCAGATAAGAACCGCGAAACGGATAAAAAACGTCGCGAAGTTGTTGATGCTCGAAACAATTTAGACAGCTTAGTATTTGCCTCTGAAAAAGGTATTAAAGACGCCGGCGATAAAGTGCCAGCGGATAAGAAAGCAGAAATCGAAGGAGCGATCAGTGAAGCCAAAACAAAACTCACAAGTGAGTCTTTGGACGAAATTAAAGCAGCAACTGAAAGATTACAAAACGTGGCTCACAGCCTTGCCCAGTTCATGTATCAAGGAACTGGAGCTGATGCCGGCCAAGGCGCCGGTCCAGGAGCACAAGCCGATGCGGGAGCAGGCGCGGAATCATCGAAGAAAGATGATGGAGACGATGTAGTTGATGCTGATTACAAAGAAGTGTAATCTTTAAGTCCTAAAAAGTTTTTCTTAAGGACCCCTTATGAAAGTAAGGGGTCCTTTTTATTTCAGGGTAAAGTCATATGAGTAAGCGCGATTTGTATACTGTCCTTGGTGTTACTAAAACATCAGGCAAGGAAGAAATTAAAAAGGCCTATCGCAAACTAGCGATGCAACACCATCCTGACAAAAACGATGGAAATAAAGAATCAGAGGCGCTTTTTAAAGAGGCGTCTCACGCAGCAGATATTCTTCTCGATGATCAAAAACGCGCGCACTATGACCGCTTCGGCCACGATGGACCACAGATGGGTGGCGGTGGTGGTGCAGGTGGATTTGGTGGTTTCCAAGGCGGAGACTTTGGAGATTTAGGGGATATTTTCGGTGACATATTTGGAGATATGTTAGGAGGTCAGCGTAGAGGACGCCGTCAAGGTGGCAGACGCGCGATGGCCGGTGATGATCTTCAAACTGAAGTTGAAGTAACTTTTGAAGAAGCAGCTTTTGGGGCCGAGAAAGAACTTCAAATCGCTCGCTCTGCAGTTTGCGAAACTTGTCACGGTTCTGGTGCGAAAAAAGGTTCGGGTCCTGTGACCTGTGACATGTGCCAAGGTCACGGAGAAGTCAGACGACAGCAAGGATTTTTCACCATCGCTCAGCCATGTCCAAAATGTCATGGCCAGGGTCAGATGATCAAAGACCCGTGCGAACCATGTCGCGGTCAAGGTCGAATCAAGAAAAAAGATAAACTTAGTGTGAAAGTTCCTGCTGGGATTGATGAAGGCCAGCGCCTCAAACTTTCAGGCCAGGGTGACTCAGGCATGAATGGGGGCCCAGGTGGGGACCTTTATGTGTTGATCCGAATCCAGGAGCACGAATTTTTCAAACGCGAAGAGTATGACGTTCACTGCGAAGTTCCGATTAGTTTCTCTCAGGCCGCTCTGGGAACAGAGATAGAAGTACCAACGCTCGGTGGTCGAGTATCGATGAAGATACCCGAAGCAACTCAATCTGGGCAAAAGATGAAACTCCGTAATAAAGGGGTTACTAAACTAGGCGGATACGGTTTTGGTGATCAGATTATTACGATTCATGTAGAGACTCCGAGCAAACTTTCCAAAGAACAGAAAGAGCTCTTCTCTCGACTCAACGAGCTGGAGCAGACCGCGACGTCGAATCCTATGACGAAGGGTTTCTTTGACCGTGTTCGGGAACTTTTCCAATAACATTTTTTAAGCGCATGGGTTAAACTTTTGGTCTGAAATCACCAAAGGATGGCCATGCGTTTTCTTCTTCTTCTCCTCGTCTTTTTAATCGCGGCCTGCTCGGGTGTTAAAACTCATAAAGACATCGAAGAAAAAGATATCTCTGCTCCGGTGAAGCAAAAAATTGAAGAGGCCCGCGAACTCATCCGAGGCGGTAAGCTCAAAGAAGCTGTCGCAAAACTTTCTGAACTTAATGATGATAAGATTGAGCCGATTGAAAAGGCCTTAAAGTACAACTTGAAAGGAGTCACCCTCTTCAATATTGGTGACGTTGAAAAAGCGATCTTGAATTTCAAAGTCGCAGAAAAATATACTCCAGAAAAAACTCAGCTTTACGGTCAAGTTCAATTGAACATGGCCAGTGGCCAATATCGCTTAGGCCAATTTAGTGAGATGAAAGAGAGTCTGGCAAAGATTAAGCGCAAAGATCTGGCCACAGCTGATCAGAAAAAATTCTCTCAGCTCTCTCTGGCCTATGGTAATAAGTTTGAAAATCACTTCATGATTGTTTCAAGTTCGATCGGGCTTCTGAGTGAATCGAAAACGATGGCAGAAGTTCAAAACTCAAGCATCTATACACCTATGAAGTCGGCATTTCTTAAGCTCTCTCAGACTCAAAAATTTGATTTACTCGAAGAGTATAATGATTCAAAAAATCTCGCTATCGCCAACCTCGCTGAACTCGAAGCCGATAATCGTTATATGAACGGGGACAAGGATGGGGCGCGTGAGGTTGTGAGTTGGCTCGGTAATTCTTATTCCGGAAACGAAGAGGTCACAAAATTTGTAAAAGATTTTGATCTCCGGGTTGAGAACTCAGGAAAAATTAGTGTGTCAGATATTGGGTTGGTTTTACCTTTGAATGATTCAAATGGGAAAAAAGCCTTGAGTGGAGTGGATACTGGGTTGAAAGTTTTGGGCCTTGGAGAGTCGGTTCGGATTCACATAAAAGATGCCACAGATTCTCCTGCGCAAGCGGCCCAGGGAGTTCTTGAACTTATTCGTGAGCACAAAGTCGCCTTTATTATTGGTGGGCTATATCCGCAGAGTGCAAAGGCTGAATACCTTGAAGCAAAAAAATATGGAGTTCTCTTTATTTCTCTTTCTCAAATCAACCTTCCTAAGGAAGAAAAAAACAATAACTTAATTGAAGTCCAAGGATCGATTGAATCACAGGTTGAGACGCTCCTCTCGGACGAGATGATTGGTAAATTCGGTCAACGTATTGGTGTCATCTTCCCGGAAAATGAAGGTGGGAAAGCTTGTGTTGATGAAATCTATAGTTCTGCCGCAAAAAAGAATCTCCAGGTTACAAGCATTGCTTCTTTTGCAAAAAATACTCACGATTTCCGGGATCCGGCCCAGCTCTTTTTGGGTTTAAAATATCCACGAGAGAGATCTGAGGAATTGAAAATCTTGGATGACGTTTATTCTTTAGAGAAAACCTCTATCCGCCGAGTTCAGACCCTCCCTCCTGTGATCGATTTTGACTGGGTCTTTCTTGCGACTTATCCACCAGAAGCGACGGGACTTATTTCAACTCTTGGCTACTACGATGCGAATAGAATTAAAGTCGTTGGCGGGCCGAGCTGGGCCTCCAAATCAATGGTTAAGGAGCAGAAGAATCTCGGAACGCTTTATTTTGTGGGAGATGATCCGAAAGATATCAATCAGGCGATGTTAAAGCAGTTTGAAGATCTCTACAAAAAGCCCGCTGGTCTTGTTGAAGTACTGGCCTTGGATGCCATGAAACTTGGTTCTGAATCTCTTATCGCAAGTGGGGAAGTCAAAGGACGAGATGAGTTTGATACAAAACTTAAAGAAAAAGGATCGATCAAAGGTCTTTCGACGAGCTGGACTTTCAAAGATGGAGTATGGCTTAAAAAGATGAACGCCATGACGATCACTCAAGGTGAGATCGTGAAGTTATTTGAAGTGGCACCGACTGAGTCGGCACCAGTCCAAAACTAATTCGGATATTTTAAATAATAGAGTTGCTCGAAGTTGCGGCCGTAGTCTTCAAGGTCTAGGCCGTAACCTACGATGAATTGATCATCGATTTTTTTACCTGTCATATCTGGCTGAATATTTACCGCGCGCTTATAGGGTTTATCGAAGAGTGAAACGACTTCGAGAGATCGTGGGGAGCTTAGCTGAATTCTTTTCTTCAAAAAGCTTAACGCTCGGCCTGTATCCACAATTTCTTCTACAATCACAACATTTCGGTCTAATAGGTTCGTGTTTATGTCTTTGGTGATAGTGATCGTGCCATGGTGCTCTTTGCTGCGCCCCACTGCCTGAAGCTTCACAAAGTCCACATACACTTTGACGCCTTTGATCTCTCTAACTAAGTCGGCCAAAAAGACCATTGAGCCTTTAAGCACTCCGATGAGTACCAGATCTTGGCCTTCGTACTTCTTAGAAAGACTGTTGCCGAGCGTTTCCACCATACCCTTGATCTCTTTTTGATCAATGTACTTCACAAACTGACTGGAGACGAAAGTAGAGGGAAATTTATTTTTTTCATCTGACATAGGATTCCTTTGAAGAGTCCTATTCTGCTCTAAAAAGACTCGACTGCAAAGATCGCTTTAATTGAGAGTTTCTATCGGGAAAGAGTTTCCCCCTCGATAAATTCTTGTTCCACTAGGCTATAGGTGGTAAATTTGAGGACATATCTTAATTACTTTCACAACGTTATGGGATTTTCTCTATGTTTAAAAAAATGCTCGATTGGTTCTCTAATGATCTCGCGATCGATCTTGGAACCGCCAACACTTTAGTTTACGCCAAAGACAGAGGGATCATTGTTAATGAGCCATCAGTCGTTGCTGTTCACCAGGGATTCCGTGGAGAACAAAAAGTTCTCGCTGTTGGTAAAGAAGCAAAAGAAATGTTGGGACGTACTCCGGGATCCATCAAAGCTATTCGTCCAATGAAAGACGGAGTGATTGCAGATTTCGAAGTCACTCAAGCCATGCTTAAATATTTCATTCAGAAATCTTTGAACGGATCAAAATTAATCAAACCAAGAATCATCATTTGTATTCCTTTCGGGATCACGCAAGTTGAAAAACGTGCTGTGAAAGAATCTGCTGAACAAGCAGGAGCTCGCGAAGTTTATTTGATTGAAGAACCAATGGCAGCTGCGATTGGTGCAGGACTTCCAATCACTGATCCATCTGGAAACATGATCGTAGATATCGGCGGTGGAACAACAGAAGTTGCAGTCATCTCTTTGGGCGGTATCGTGTACTCAAAATCAGTGCGTGTTGCCGGTGATAAGTTTGATGAGGCGATCGTCTCATATATTAAGAAAAAATATTCACTTCTCATCGGAGAAAGAACCGCTGAGATGATTAAGATTTCGATTGGTAATGCTTATCCTTTCGATGATGAAGTCAAAACGTATGAGGTGAAGGGCCGCGATCTTATCGCTGGAGCCCCGAAGACCATCGAAGTAACCTCAGATGAAATCCGTGAAGCACTTGCTGATCCTATTTCAGAAGTTGTTGAAGCCATCAAGATCTCTCTTGAAAAAACTCCTCCAGAACTCGCGGCCGATATCGTTGATAACGGTATTATCCTCGCTGGTGGTGGCTCGCTCCTCGCCAACCTTGATATCCTGATTAAAGAGAAGACTGGTCTTCCTGTGTCTCTTGCTGAAGATCCACTTACTTGTGTAGTGCGTGGTTGCGGGATGGCGCTTGAGAGCATAACGCTTCTTCGTCAGGTAACCACCCTTAGCTAATGTCACAAACCTTTTTCTCAAAGCTTGATGCCTACGAGAAGAATAACCGGTTGGCTCAACTGGCCAATTCTCGGGGACTCGTCACGTTTTGGATCAAGGGCCAGAAAGATAAGATTCATCGCCAAGTTGATAGTTACATAAAAGATCAAGAAGACATCGTTCTCGATTCAAAGGATGACTTTTTTCCAAGAGGAACAAAGGTACTTTGTAGTTTTGAGATGCGAGGGATGTCTTTTTTTTCAGAAGCTGTATTTCAAAAAAGTATTGGTAACGATGCTGTCCTTGAGATTAGACAAACTCTCTTTAAATCAGAAAAACGCAACAGCTACCGTCTCCTAACATTTCCGGTTCATGATGTCTGGGCCGAGTTTGATCTAGGTGAGATTTATGAGGGTGGGAAAGTTGTTAATTTAAAAACGCGCTCAAGCCAGACTGATTTATTTCAAAATTTTCTACACCTCATGAAAGGCGAAGATGAGGCCATTCAGAACGGAAAAATCAAAATTCGCCTTCAGGATATTTCAACCACTGGCATGTCGATTCATATTGGTGAACTTGAGAATAGATTTTTTCTAAAAGATAAAATCTTCAATGAAGTGACTCTCAACTTCATCGATCAAAAGTTTATTCTTCCGGAAGCCAAAATTGTTTATGTTGTGGATTATATTTCTGCAGATAGGAACCTGAAAAAATATAAAGTTGGAATCAATTTTTCCAAAAACTCCAAAGACCTCGATACTCAGTTAGGTAAAAAAATCAACGAAGTCATTCGTGACAGTGATAAAGCAAAAGATTTTGAGAAACTGATCAAGTGAAGACCACTCTTCTCATTTTTTTACTCACAACTTTATTTTCATGTGCCTCGATTCTCAAGTCGACTCCTAAAATGGGGAAAGAAGCCTTTAATTATACAGATGTCTCCGGCTCATATCATCTGACTCGTGAATCCAAGATCATTAAAAGAAAACTCGTTACTCGCAGCCAGTTATTTTCCATGGTCGGAGGCGGGCAGAAACTCGTTGAAAAAAGTATTACTGTTTCACAGATTGGAAGCACCAAAGGAAAGAAAACTCGAGCATTAACGGTTCGCCCGCTTGCTTCCGAATTCACAGTCTGGTTAGAAGGTAAGAAGTATTATTCTAAAATGAGTCTTAATACGAAGACGAAATCTCTCCAGATTGATCTCGATAGCCCAGAGAGTAAATGGAAGGGAAGCAGTTCTATCAAATTTCCGCGGGGACATATTTTCTGCTTTTTTTCACAGCTAGCTGAATGCCTCTATCAGGGGCAACTTCTCGAGCGTGTTTTTGACGGAAGAACAAAACGTGCTGACTTCTATGTAGTATGGGATTCCTATCCTTACACCAGTGAACAATTTGCGAACTTAGGTGGTGGCGTTTTTGCACCGGCCACGGTTCGTTATGACGGTGTAAAACTTGGTCTATATCGATTTGAAGTCGAAGTTGATGGTCAAATCCTCTTGTATTATTTCTCAAAATCTTTCGACTTTGTTAAGATGTCATGGATTGCTCAGGGACTTACTATTTCACCGCCCGAAGAAGAGCAAGACTCGGAAGAGTAACAGGAGTTTTCTTGGAAAATTTGGGTCAACTGATCATCTGCGGAATTCAGGGACTAAGTCTTCTTCCCGAAGAAGCAGAGTTTATTGAGAATGAAAAACTTGGTGGAATTATTCTCTTCGCTCATAACTTTCATGATCCTTCTCAGCTCGCTGAACTTGTAAACTCAATTCAAAAACTTCGCGATGAATATCCACTTTTTATATCAGTTGATCAAGAAGGTGGAAGAGTTGTGAGGTTTAAGTCTCACTTTACTCAGTTCCCCTCGATGCTTGAAATTTCAGCTCTCAATTCACCGAAAATTATTTTTGAACTTCATCAGATTATGGCAAGAGAACTCGCTGCGTGTGGGATCAACCTTAGTTTTTCTCCAGTCTGTGATGTACTCACTAATCCTGATAACAAAGCGATCGGTGATCGTGCTTTTGGGTCCGATGCAGAGACGGTTGAAAAAAATATCAGTGCTGCTATTCGTGGCCTTCAAACCAGTGGTCTTCTTTCATGTGCGAAACATTTTCCGGGACATGGTGGAACGACCAAAGATTCTCATGTTGATTTGCCCCTGGTGAAAACAACACTGGAAGAAATGCGCTCTCGTGAACTCATCCCGTTTGTGAAAGCTTCGAAGGCAAGAGTTGAGTTTATGATGATGGGGCATCTTCAGGTAGATGCTCTTGATCAGAATCTTCCCACGACCCTGAGTCCTCGTGCTTATGAGTTTCTGCGCCAGGAAACAAAGTTCAGTAAGATCGTGATCACTGATGATATGGAGATGAAGGCAATATCTGATCGATTTAGTGTTGAAGAAGCAGCTCTGAAAGCGATCACTGCAGGCGCCGACATGCTTCTTTACCGAAAGATGAGTGATGCAGATCTAGTACTAAAGGCCCTTAATGAAGCTCTGAAAAAGCGCCAAATCCATAAAGATGTAATAACTGAGAAATTAAATCGAATAGAGAAATGTAAAAAAGAGTTCCTTTCGGACTACAAACCGATCTATATCCCAAAAATCGCCGAGGTTTTTAATTCCAACGACGCTAGAAATCTGACCGAAGCTTTGAAAAAAATGATGAAGACCTAGCTAGGCAAATTCTCCTCAATCCTGAAATTCCCAACGCTTGAGCCATTTGTTGCTAAGCTTAAAGTACATGCGAATCTATCACCGAATAGTTTTCCTGTTCTTCATCTGCGTTGTGCCGAGCCTTAGTGCTTGGGCCCAAGAAAAATGTCCAAAAGTTTTTAATCAGATTACTCCAAATTGTATCTTATCGGTTTCACGTCCACTTCTCGATAAAGCGATAGTTATTTCTCCTGAACTTAACAACAACGTTTATTTTTATAAAACAGTTGGTGGGCAAACAGGAAAATTAAAAATTACTTCGACGAACGTGTCTGGAGTTGAGTGCACATTGTTTCTTGAAGCTGCGACGTTTGCCGGTAGCGAAGGCGCAGCTTATGTTCCTAACTCATCGATCTCTATCAGTGTGGAAGAGAATAATTGGCTGCGCGGAAGAATTTTTCTCGACCGCGAAGGCACTACGGCCCTCATCCTTGACCGACCACAGGATAAGCAAAATTGTGAGCTCCAGCTCTCGCCGGGAACTGAAATTCGATTCTATAAAAAAATGTCAGAAGAAATTGTCAGAGAAGAAAACAATTTGCTCTTTTATGGTCCACTCTTCTTAGTTTTCATCGCCATCTTCATTGTTGTTCGAGGTTTCTTAGATGAACAAGATAAGTTCAAAACTCAGGAAGCACTAGTTGAAGCAGAGAACGCCGGAAAGACGAAGAATCAGTTTCTCTTTTTGAAACTCACTCGTCCTTTTTATAAGCGCTACTTTCTTCCCATTATCCAAGGTAAAAGAAATAAGCAAGCAATGAGGAATAAATACCGGCAAAAGCTCGCCAATGCGGGACTCGGTAAAGAGATGACTCCGGAAGAATTTGTCGCCCTGAAATTTTTTATGATCCTGGGTGGACCTTTTGTCTTTCTCACGGTCCGGTTCATTTTGTCCGAGACCTGGGATCTTTCCATCACTCCCGTCATGGCGATCGTAGGATTTTTCTACCCGAATATCTGGCTAGCAGGGTTGATCAATAAACGAGCAGACGACGTCTTAATGGCGATGCCCTTTATCGTCGACATGCTAGCACTCTCGGTTGAGGCCGGTCTTGATTTCATGGCAGCGATTCAAAGGGTGATTGAGAAAGCACCAAAGAGTCCGTTAGTAGAAGAATTTGAAACATTAATCCGGGAAACGAAGATCGGATCTACAAGGGCCGAAGGCTTAAGACAATTAGGTTGGCGAGTGAACATCATTGAGATCAATTCTTTTTGCGCCACTTTGATCGCTGCCGATTCTGTCGGTGCGAGCATCGGGCCCATTCTAAAACAACTCTCTGGTGAATTGCGGGTGAAGCGTTCATCGAAGGTTGAGCAAAAAGGGGCGACTGCGGCGACGAAGATTCTTATACCCATGATCTTTTTTATTTTGCCTGCCGTGCTGGTGGCGATTTTTGCGCCGATGGTTTTAAAGCTCATGTCAGGTGAACCATGAAAGTTAATGTAGCTCATAAGGGAGAAGTTTTTTTGAAGGATATAGAGTTTGCTGATACTTTTTGGTCTAGGTTTGCGGGGTACCAGCTTCGGTTGAATCCTCACGTACCAGGCTTTGTCTTTGAGCCCGCTAATTCTATTCATACATTTTGGTGTTTCTTTCCTTTAGATTTGGTTTTTTTAAGTCATGAAAACAAAGTGATAAAAGTGATTCGTCATATGCGACCTTGGCGTCATACAAAATTTTACTTCAAGTCTGTCAGAGTCCTGGAGGTCCCTGCAGGAAAAATTCCGCAGAATCTTCAGGAGGGTGACGTGCTGGAGGTAAAGCATGTTTAAACTCGTCGTTGTCGGAGGTAAACTCCGCGGAAAAGAGTTTGAGTTAAACGAAAATGAAAACACCATCGGTCGCTCGGATGAGTGTGACCATGTCATAAAGGTTGATGGAGTTTCAAAGAAACATCTCATCATCACCGTGAATGGGGATTCTGCTTTCGCAGAAGACTTAGGTAGTGCCAATGGCACATTTGTGAATGAGAAAATCATCAAGAAGGTCACTCTACAAGACGGCGATAAAATCGCCCTTCCGAATGTCATCTTTCAGTTCGTTTACGTCATCGAAAAAAAGGTCATCATCAAGAAGAGAGTCGCGAAGGGCGAGGATGACGATGATTCCTATGAGGAGCTTCAGGAAGTAGAGCCCATGCCTCAAGACCTTCTAGGGAAACCTATTTGGTTCTTTAAGAATAAATTTATGCCGATTGTTTATAGTTTTAATCAACAGTACGAATGGGCGGCCCTTGTTGGGATTCTTCTTTTTATTTTTATTGCTATCAACATCACTCTCACCATCCTACCAGTCTTGCGAGATAGTAAAGTTCTCTTGATTAAAGAGATCGCACTTCGAGGAAAACAATACGCAGCCGAAGTGGATCGATTCAATAACGTCTTCTTGCGCGATAAAAATCTCGATCAAGTGTATACGGGTTTCCTTGAGGGTGATGATTCCGAGGGCGTAAAGAGTTATAAACTCTTTGATACTGAGGGAAGAGTGTATCGTCCGATCTCTGAGCTTAATACCATCGTGAATGACGCTTTCTCCGTGGATGCGATTAAGTTTTATCAAGATGAGACAAGGCGAGATACCGATTTTATGCGTGACTTAGGAGATAATACCATTGGGATCGCGCGAGCAGTTAAGGCCCATGATAAAAATCTTGGCCGAGACGTCGTCGTGGCGATCATTGCGATTTACTTCTCTCCTACCTCACTCACTCGGGAAGCTTCCAATAACTCGAAAGCCTATATGGAATCACTTCTAACGTCAGCGATGGTTGCGATCATCTTTTTTGGAATTCTCTATTACATGACGGTGAAGCCATTGTCGGATATGCGATTACAAATTGAGCGCGTGCTGCGTGGAAGGCAGAAAGAACTTGAGTCAAATGTCCTTTT
>JBBQGK010000051.1:0-28276 GCA_038322885.1 Bacteriovoracales bacterium
GTTCTCCGTCACCCTGAATGAGAGTGAGCATCTCTGAAGGCACACCGGCCTCGATTAAAATATCAAAGAGAGCTTTTCCAATTAAAGGAGTTTGCTCAGCAGGCTTTAAGATGACAGCGTTTCCAGCAACCAAAGGTGCGACGGTCATGCCGCAAGGAATGGCGAGAGGGAAATTCCAAGGAGCAATCACAGTGATCACCCCACGGTTAGTGAGCTTTTCTCCGGAGATCTGAAGCAGGATTTCCTGACGAGCATAGAAATTGATAAAATCAATCGCCTCATCCACATCGGCCAGGGCCTCAGTCATAGTTTTTCCGGCCTCATAGATCATGATGGTTGAAAGTTCATTGCGCCGGATAAGCATTAGGTCCGCTGCTTTAAGCATCACAGAAACGCGGTTGAGGGCATGGTTTGGCTTACCCCATAGATGACTTGTCAGTGCCGAGTGAGCATTTTCGACGGCGGCCTTAGCTTCTACAGGAGTGGAGAGCTGATAGGTTCCTAAAATTAAGTCTGGCTTTGAGCTACAGATGACTTTCACGTCCTTTGATATTGAAAGAGTGCTTTGATTTTTATCAAGGTCCGCGCGGTAGGATTTCATCTTCCGCATGAGATCATCGCGCTCATCATCTAAAAATAAGCGCAGAGGTCTGACCGGAGAAAAGTCGGATCGCAGTTGTGTGATAAATGTATCAAAGACCAGTGTGCCGGACTTTTTCTTATTGATGAGGATATCCACCGGCGAGATGAGTCCACTCGCCTTTTGGTGAGAGCGCATGATGGAGAGAATTCCGACTTGAGAAGAGTTTTCCATGATCCGGCGAACCAGGTAGGCCATTCCCACGAGGAGGTTTCCGATCGGCATGTAATTTCGGGTGGGCCAGTTCATCTTCGCCAGACCATGAGAAAGTGCTTCATAAGTCATGTGTAAACACTGATGCTCAATCACGGGCGCTTTCGGAAAACGCAGAGTCCGGACACTTTCCACAAAGGCATGGTCCTGAAGATTGTGTGAACCAATGGCGAGATGAATTTGTTCGTGGTTTTTTAAGGCAAGGTAGGCCAGTTGTCTGAAATGAAGATCAGACTCTTCTTTATTTAAAAACTGCGGCGGAGTGAATTGATGGGCCTCACCTTCGATTGTTTCAGCGTCCCAGTATGCACCCTTCACCAACCTGATCGGCATCCGTATTCCACGCTTTTTTGCGAGACTTGCAACATCCATCAAATGTTTTGAACCGTCGCGAAGATAGGCCTGAACAACGATTCCCGTTTGTGCGTAGTCTTTCAGCTCCGGAGTCTCGAGCAAAACTTTTTCAAAAATTTTAAGCACAAGATCACGGTAGTGATAGTGTTCAGCATCGACGTTGATGAACACTTCCTCGCGAACGGCTTCTTGCAAAATTCGGCGAAGTCTCGGAGCAACTTTGGCATAAGTCGCATCGAAGGCCTGAGGCCTAAAATCATGGGAGAGAGCAGAAACTTTAATTGAAACGTGAGCATTTAAAATTCCCGCAGAGTTTTTCTCTCCTCGGGGAATGTGCTGTTTAAGTCCATGAACAAGCTGCAAGACTTTTTCAAAATACTCATCGGCTTCACGAGCAGAAACGACAAGCTCACCGAGTTGATCCAAGGTCGCCTGACGTTTGGACTCACGCAGATCGCGAAGCGTTTTGGTTGATGTTGAAATACTCTCTCCGGCAATAAAGCGCTTGGCCATCATCCGCACCATGTAGCGAATGATTCGTGCCAGGAGTCCTGCAGGCACGAGTGATGCCAGATGCATTCCTATCGTAAAAAGAAAATTCAAGTAAAATGGAAGAGGCTTGGATTTTCCGGGTGAGTGTGAAAGCGAGCGTGAATCCTCGTTTAAGCGGCGCAAACTCTCCAGAAGATTTCTTTTTACTTCGTCACCGGATTTATCATGATCGAGAGAAGGTAAGACCGCCAAAAACTTAAGCAAGTGAACCCGGATCAAGTCAAACTGAGCGGTGAGTGTCAAACCATAGTCGGAGAATTTTTCAAAAGTATTAGAGCGATACTCCCCTACCTTGCTCACTAATTCTTTAAGAATTCCTTTGGCGTGATCATCCACATCTTGCCACTGATCCTTGTTCCAAAACATTGGAAGTTGGTTCTGGGCCGAAACCCACTCGATCTCGCTGGGAAACTGAGCTGGAGAAAGTGTGCTAATTTTTTCGACATGATTTTTTAAAGAATAAAGAGCTTTCTCATCATCATCCTGGCCCATGATAGGACTTACTTCATGAATTTTAAGGAGAGAAAGTTCACGAGAAAGTTTTCTTGTGCCGATGTAGATCGCTTTCTCTTCGGGCCTCACGGCACACAGAAAAGGAAATTCCTGAATCACAATCTCCCGGCGCAGTCCCGTGCCGAGCTTCAGAGTCTCAGTTGTTTTTATAAGTTCAAGGATGAGCGGATGTACCTCATTGTTTGGAAAAAGGAGGGAGGCAAATTCTTCGTAATACGAAACTTGCCATTCAAGATTTACGACGCGTGATCTAGTGACCAGAATACCAGTTGAACCCACAGGAGCCTCCGAAAAATTTATGCCCTACTTTACCTTTTATTTGGTCACTTGAAGAGAGGAAAATTGACGTCAGCAGATCGATCATCATAAAATTTGACCATGAGAGTTTTTCTCTTTTTTATGGCCCTGCTCCTCTCCGGATCGACCTTTGCCGCGACCTATGGTCTGGCAGATCTGGAAATCCTGTCACAGGAAAATTCCCAGGAGGAGTTCTTTAAACACGCACTGGATCTGCGTCCTTCCGAGCGAAATGAGGCCTGGAAAACAATGGTTTCTAAGATGGCAGTGGCCTTAGAGAATCGGGTATTAAAAGAGTCTCAGATTAAAGAGGAAGATTATCGTAAGATTGAAGAACTCTATGACTGGCCTAGTTTACGCCCAGACGACGTCTTTCGCTTAAAGCGCCAACAAATTGCTTTGGGTTATTTTAAGGTTTGCCTTAAAAAAGAGAAACCTTGTTGGGATGACATCAAGAATTTCTGGGAAAAAGACCCGACGGACCCGGAGATGGCGCTTCATCTGGCCGAGTTGGTGGAAACTCACCCAGGTGCTGCCCTCGCCCCATGGCCATTTCTGGAAGTTGCGCTCAAGAGCTCGTTAAGTGAATTTTATTGTAAAAAACCTTTTGTCATGAATGTTCTTTGGGACAAATTCACCATCGATTATATCCGCATGGGTCCCGCCGGGGATTTCCTAAAGAAAATTGATCAAACCGTCCACCCCGATTGTATTCCGTCCCTCAATGCCGAAGCGCTGAGTCGTCTTTATCATCCTCAAAAGCTTGATGACCGAGAAGTTGCTTTTGAAATTCTCGACTCGCAGTCTAAGGCCGATCAGAAGATCAAAGACTTCTTCTTCACTGTCTATCTTTTGGAGAAGCCATCTCAAGGGGAGCTCTTTAACTATTCTTGGAGCCGCTTGAAGGAGCTGGGAGGCGCCGAAGTGAGGCGTGAAGTCGTGCTAGAGAATATCAAAAAACTTGATCCGCTTCCAGACGACATTTTTTCCTCACTTGATGTTCAAAAGAGACGCGCAGTCGTGAATCTCTTGAAAGATAATTTTCCAGAGTACTTGGATTTCTATACTCAACAATGCATCTTATTTTTTGGTGGCAAGGGTAGTTTTCCAGAGGGTAATCCGACGGTCCATTGCCAGGATTTGATGAGTTCAGATCTGGCGCCGAGTGTTTTGCCGGCGGATAAGATTAGGCAGTATAAAGAAGTGAAGAAGATCTAGTCACCGAATCAAATCATCTTCAATTTGTCCTACAAACGAAAAGAGGCCAATCTTACGACTGGCCACTTTGGTATCAAAAAAATCTTTTTAAAGACTATTTGAGGTGATTAGAAACAAGCTTTGTCATTTCGAACATAGTGACTTGCTTCTTTCCACCGAAAACTGCTTTAAGCTTTTCATCAGCGTTGATCGCGCGGCGATTTTTAGCATCTTGAAGGTCATGCTTCTTGATGTATTGCCATACTTTCTTCATGACTTCTGTACGAGGAATCGCAGCAGCGCCCACGATTTCAGCAAGTTCTTTAGATGGATTTAGCGGCTTCATAAAAGCTGCGTTTGGAACGCGAGCTGTTTTCTTTTTAGGGGAAGCAACTTTCTTAGCTGTGGCCATAGGAGCGGCTGTTTTAGCAGTCGCTTTCTTAGCTGTAGCTTTTTTTGCAGTAGCTTTTGGAGCAGCTTTAGCAGTTGCCTTTTTAGCTGTCGCTTTTTTTGCTGTCGCCTTCTTAGCAGTTGCTTTTTTAGGAGCAGCTTTCTTTGTTGTCTTCTTGGCCATGGAGTCCTCCGTCGAATTAGGGAAACAAAGTTTCCGTTAGGTTGTTATCAAAACTGACTTTTATAAAACTTTTACCCATTCAATAATGTTGTTCGCAATCCCAAAGGCCTTTCCAGTACGCTTATACCCGTGGCTCTCATTGAGCGCGATCATACGGAAATTATCCATTGGGCAATAGTTCACAAGACGGTTGAGATTACTTCTCTTTGCCTCATGTTCATAAAAATCTTTGATCTTGTGAGAGAAGCCATTTCCCTGAAACGCCATTTTTATTGGCGTGTTCTTCGTAAAAAGAGTGTCCCCGTCTTTTCTCATCAGTACGGCGGCCACAATTTCATCTTCGGACATCACAGAATAAAGCTTCCAGCCGGTTTTCACTTCTTTCTTAATATTGTCGAGGTTCCAAGAGAAGTCTTGAGTGTCTGTAAAGGCCTGGACATCAAACTTCGAGAGGTTCACGACCTCTTCTTCTTTCTTGGCTTCTCTGAATTCGAGATCTTTATCTTCCATATTTTTTCTTACTCTAATTTTATAAAATTGATCAGTTAATACTATTGTAGAAATAAAAAAAACACTCTATCAACAATTTTTTTTGCCCCTGCCATGATCAAACCTCTGGAATGAAGTTCAAATGCTCTTCCTGGAAGGTTGCAATCGCTTGCAAATGAAGCTCTTCAAAGAGTGCTTTATCTTCCGAAGTATCGTAAGGAGCAAGGACAAAAATGGTGAGATCATCCACATCCACAAGCTCTGGGCGGGTTTGATTCTTGTACAATGTAAGGATTTCTGAAGAAGCGAGGAAGGCCTTGATCTCTTTTATTTTATCGATGAGTGAGAGCCTCTTAAAAGGCCCTTTTTCAGAGGGGAAATGATAGCTTGTACCCACCATCGGTTTTGGCCAATGGGTGAGCCATGAAAGAATAGATTTAAAAATTTTCTCATCCGTTTCTGTCATTCCATCGATCGCGGTCTGGGAGTTTCGGTCTCGCAGGTAAGCTTCACACTCACGCAGAGAAATTTTCCCAAAATGATCACTCTTTTTTCCCACCACAAGGCTGGCCATAGACTCACATAATATTTTTAGATGATCTGGCAGATTTCCATAAAACGACAAATTTTTGACAGAGATATTTTCCCAATCGAGAGCTACCCAGAATTCAAACTCGCCCGGATACTTCCTCATGGAGGAGCTCTTTTCATCAACAAAATGGGGTAAAAGGTTTAAAATTTCTTTCGCCCTCTGGGATTTCACTTCAAGCATCACTCGGCTCCTACTACAATATTAAGAATGGAAATGCCTTCGCCGTTTAAAAACAAAAGCACCTGGACCCTTGTGGGTCCCATGGGTCCACTTGTTCCTCAGAATCTTCTCTCTCACTCCGTCTTAGGAGTCGATGGCGGGGCCCACTTTGCCTCTCGCCTAGATATCTGGGTTGGTGACTCTGATTCTTACGAGCAAGAGGTGAATTGTCTCCATCTTTTTCGCCATCCTCGAGAGAAAGACCGCTCAGACCTCTCCCTTGCGCTATCTCTATTTGAAGAACAACTCATTTATCAATTTCATCTTTGGGGTTTTTCCGGCGGAAGATTTGATCATGAGATTTTTAATTTGGGAGAAATCCTCTCTTTTCTAAAGCAGCACCCAGAATCGCAGGTGAAGCTTTATAATGACAAGGGAGTTCCCACGCTTCATTTATTGGGAGCTGGGGACTGGAAGTTTGATCATGAAGGAACCTTTTCACTGGGATCAACAGAAGAAATCCGGGTTAAGATGACGGGCCATTGCCGCTATCCCATTTTAACGGAAACAAAACTCTTTCCCCTTTCAAGCTTTGGCCTCTCTAACGAGGCCCACGGATCAATAGTCCTCGTCACAGACAGTCCCTGCTTTATCTATTATCCGGAGGGAAAATGAGAAATTCCTGGCTTGATTCACTCAGGGGAATGGCCGTCATTTGGATGATCATCTTTCACGCGACCTACGATATGCACAACTTTGGCTTTAACCAGATCGACTTCCTTCATGGATTTTGGTTCATGTTTCCGCGCCTCATTGCAGGAACCTTTTTATTTTGTGTCGGAATATCTCTCAACTATGTTCACCGGCCCCAGATTAACTGGAACTCGCTCAAAGTGCGGATCTTAAAACTCGGCGCCGCTGCCGCCATCATTAGTCTTGTGACCTATTTCATGTTCCCGGCCCAATGGATTTATTTTGGAACCCTCCACTGCATTTTAGCGGGCTCACTGATTGGTGCCTTCCTTGTGAATCACAGGCGAGCTGCTTGGGCCATCATGATTTTAATCTTAATTTTGCAGTACGGTCTGAATTACGACATCAAATGGGTTTCAAGCACTATCACTAAAAAACATTCCATGGACTTCATCCCGATCTATCCCTGGCTTTGGGTTGTGCTGGCGGGTATGTTACTTGAACCTTACTTAGTAAGAATTCCCCTTCTACAAAAGCTGCCAAAGTCGAAATCCCTTCACTTTTTAGGTCGACATTCCTTAAAAATTTATTTGATCCATCAGCCCATTATTTTCGGGGCCCTTTCCCTCGCAAATCTCTTCTAAATATGAGATATTCTGGCACCTATGGAAGCTCTTGCTCAGGCCTATCGAAAAGTTGAACTCTTTTTCGGAAATGTGAAATTTGCCGTCGTCATTATTTTGATTTTTACGATCACACTGGCGTTCGGAACTTTCATGGAATCCTATCATGGTGCTGAATACGCCAATCGCTTAGTTTATAAATCCCTTCCTTTTATGGCGATTCAGTTTTTCATGTTCCTATCTATCTTCTTTGCCACAACACTTCGCTTGCCGCCTAAGAAACATCTCTATGGATTCTATACGATCCACGCCGGGCTCATCACGATCTTTCTTGGATCCTTTGTGACCTATGAGGCTGGTGTCGACGGCTCTTTGACACTCGTTCCAAATCTTCCAAACCGAGAAATATCATTAAATGATGACGAGCTAAAAATCGGCTTTCCTTCAAAAGGAAAAGACGCAACTCTTGAGCTCCCTTTCAGCGCGGGCATGGCCAACCTAAACATTGATTACGAAAATATCAAGATCCGAGACTTTTATCCATTCGCTGAGGATGAGTTGAATTGGACTCCGGTGAAAATTGAGGGACGGGGACAGAGCTCCGCTCGCTACCGTCTCTATAATAAAAACTTCGGAGAGTTCATTACCTTGAGTCTTCATCCGATGTCGGACTTCACCAACACCACTCAGCTTGGTCTTTTGAACGTGCACTTTATGCCAAAAGGTCTTCAGAAATGTTTCGCCGCTCAAACTCCTGATGGTCTCATTGTGTGGAATGGTGAGAACAACGGATGCATAAGCCCGAGTGAGATAAAAAAATCGAAAGGGGTGGCGGGCAAAGAGCGCATTGAACTTCTCTTTGACGGACAAAAACTGGCTTTTCTTCCTGATATGTCTCCGCTTCCGCTGGACGAGAAGATGGAGCTCAATGAGAAATCTCCCTTCCGGATTTTTAGTAAAAAGCTCTTCGAGAAATCACCCCACCTTTTTGTTTTCGGAGATGGTGCTTCTTACTTTGATAAGAACACCGGGAAGTGGGAATCTCAAGACTTCAAACAAGACGAAGAGATCGCTCTTCCTTGGATGGGTTTTAAGTTAAAACTTTTGAAATACACTGAAGACTCTTATCCTACGATGACCCCAAAGCTCGTCAAACCTATCCAGGAAGGTGGGCAGACCACTTACGGCGCGATGAAAGCGGTGAGGGTTGAAATTGATGGACAAAATTTTTGGGTTAGGTCCACAGATCCTGTGGCGTTTAATAGACAAGGTGAACGCATCACCTTCCAGATTGCTAAAAAAGTTAAAACTCTCAAGTACGAGATCGTTTTAGATCAGTTTAAAATGGACACCGACCCGGGCACTCAAACGCCTGCGAGCTTTGAGAGTTTTGTGACTCTTTTTAAAGGTAACGAGGGCTCAGAGAAGCACCACGTGTTTATGAACAACCCACTTAAATATAAAGACTTCACTTTTTATCAGGCCTCTTATTTTCCGACCGAACAAGGCCCCTACGGCAGTATCCTCAGTGTGAACTATGATCCGGGAAGATTTTGGAAATATCTTGGTTCTCTCCTGCTGATTTTTGGATCTATATGGCATTACATCTTACGTCGCAAACATTTAATGAAACCAGGGACGACTCGTGCGTAACTTAACTTTTCTTCTAGCACTTCTTTTTTCTTTCTCTTCTTGGGCACAAATGGATTTTTGTACCGAAGAATTGGAAACCTTCCCGGTTCAGGCCGGAGGAAGAGATAAACCTCTTTATGTTCTGGCGACTGACTCCATCCGTTTTATTACTGGTGAGAAAACCGTGGGTGACATGAGTGCTACCGTTGCCTTCTGTAAACTTTCCCTCAAGGTTTTTGGGATGCCGCTTGAACTTCCAGTGAAGGTCAGAGTTGATCACGTAGACGTCAAAAAACTTTTAGGAATGGATGAAAAAGATAATTCCATGCCGGTTCAGGAACTCTTTGCGAAAGCGGGACTAATCGAAACAAAACTCGCTGAGCTGAAAGAAAATAATTCATTTAAAAAAGAGCTCACAAAAGTTTCTCAGCGCATGGGAACTTATCAGGCAATAATCGAGGGACGCGCCTGGATGGTGCCGATGAAAAAAGACGATAAAATTGAGTTTGTCATTTTGCCTGAGTACCTAACCGAAGCGAGAGTGACCGCACTTTCAGCCTCGGGTGTGAATCCTGTGAAGACCTTGATGGCCGAAGCTCGCACAAATTATCTTGCGGCCAAGGGAGATCATTATCTTCTTGAGCTCACCTACTTTAAACTCAATCTTTTCATGTGGGCAATGATGGCCTCAATCCTTGCCGCTCTCTTACTCGCAGGTTTAAAAAATAAACTCCCCGGAAGTATCGCTATCGGAATCACCATTGCCCTACAAATCACAGCGATGACTTTGAGAATCATGATCTCGGGCCGAGCTCCAGTGACTAACATGTATGAAACGGTGATGTTCTCGGGCTTTGGTGCCCTCGTCGTGAGTTGTATCATCACCTTCATCCGCAAGGATTCAATCTTTGCCCTTGCGGGACTCGGCTACAATATTCTGTGCCTCATGATGATGAAATTCGCCAACGGCATGCTTGATCCGGGAATCTCCCCTCTTGTTCCTGTCCTTCGCGATAACTTCTGGCTATCGACTCACGTAACGACCGTGATCCTCTCCTACGCAAGCCTTGCTCTCTCATGGATGCTCGCCAATTCTTTGATGATCAGAAGCCGCTTCTTTAAAGTGACCAATGAAGAGTATCGATACCAGAGTGATCTGATTTACACGACGATCAAGGTCGGAACAGTCATGCTAGCCACAGGAGTGATTCTTGGTGGTGTGTGGGCCGATTACTCATGGGGAAGATTCTGGGGTTGGGATCCAAAAGAAACTTGGTCTCTGATTGTTCTCTTGGTTTACATGGCTATCCTCCACGGACGCTACTCTTCTTGGATTCCGCCTAAGCGTTTTGTTCCTTTGGTCGCCGGGGCCTTCATGAGTGTGATGATGGCGTGGTTTGGGGTGAATTATATTCTTGCTTCGGGACTTCACAGTTACGGATTCTCGGAGGGTGGCGCGATCTTTTTGGGGTCGTTCTTTGCTCTGCAGATTGGGATGCTTGTGATGGGGACGGTGGGGAAGAAGACTGCTTAAAAGCCCTAACAATTTAGATCATTAGCTGTTTAGTAAATATCTAATTTGCCGATGAGCATTTATGAGGCTTATTTCCTTACTAATCATACTTATCACACTTTCGGCCTCTGCAGCTGATGCCCAGAAATACTCAGGAACACCCCTTTATCTAACCAGCATGACTTACGGAAAAGATATCCAATTCAAATCCATCGTTCCCATCTTTAAGCTAAAAAAGAATCATCCACAATATCTGCAATTTCTTAAAAATATCGACCATTGCTTGAAAGAGAAATGCGTTTTAGAAATTGAAGTTAACCCATTTGGAATGGAAATCCAGAAAATGAGAATAACCAAATGAATTCTATCTTCTTCATTTTTTTATCTTTCATTTCAATTGAGGTCTTCTCACAAGATCTAGGTCTATTAGATCGAACTTTGAAGGATCCTAAGTCGCTCGAGCCAAGAGTCAATTGTGACAGAAGTGTAAGAACAATCACAATCCCAGAGAAAAGTGTCGACCTCACAAGAGAATCGGGGGTCGACCCTGTTGATCCATTATCTGCTAAGTATATTATTCCCTCTTTCGAAGTAAGTTTAATCTCTGAAGACTATGCTAAAGAGCTTTTTGAAATGCTAAGCGGACATAGAGAAATTCCTTTCCTTTATGTGGAAGATGGTTGTGCAGACAGAGCAGAGGCCATGGCAAAGATTTTAGAACAACTGGGGATAAAAAGTGCGAAAATTTTCATCAATGGTATGCACCTCATAGCCAAAACAGATCGGACCAAGGAGGGTTATGTCTCCTGGGGATCTCATGTTGCAATTGTTGTCTATGTAAAAAAAGGAAACCAAAATATACCAATGGTCATTGATCCATCCACTTTTAATCGGCCGGCGACTGTCGAAGAATGGAAAAATTTATTGGTTCAACACCCTTCTGTCACTCCTAACTACGCGGCTGGCGATTCGATGGCAGGGACAAAATTTTTTGGAATCGATATAGCACCACTGTCCAATTATATGGCGGATGATCCGTGGAATTATTCTCGTCATTCCGAACCAAGCTACAGGGAAAAACGAGAAGCAGAGGATAAAAAAGAGGTAGAGTACAAATTAAAAACTTATTTGGGATTTCAACTAGAATACGCAAAAAAACATCATCTCAAACCGTATCTTAAGTAATCTCATACGTTCAACAAAACCATTGTCTCCTGGTATGTTTTTAATAATGGAAGAAAAAACGAATGATTCTTAGCAAGTTCTATCAAATCTTCTTCTAGATAAACAAACCTCGATGTCTCATCTTTATAAAATCTCACATCCGACCAAACGGGCCTCAAGAGTTCAAAGTAATACGGGTCATGACTACTCTTCATTTCCGCTCTCAAAAACTCATACAGCTCAGTATTATAAAAAGGCCCGACTGTGACCATCGCCAAAGACATCGCAGGAGCGAAACTTTTTTTTCCCATCTCTGATAGAAGTGACCAATAAGTCTTAAATCGCGCGAGAATATCATAATTATCAGTTTGAAGGATAATCTCCCTCCACAGGTCACGTGCTATCGAAATAAGTCCGGGACGTAATTTCAAATTTTCAACCGTAAAGGTTGAAGACATCAAATGAGCGATCATTCCAGTATGGAGAGTATCAGTTGAGCTTAGGTATTTAAGTAGTAAGAGGTTACAATCAACTTCTGATTCGGCCAAATCGATCGAGAGAAAGCTCTGTATCCGAGACAAGTCATCCGCAAAAGAAAGATTCGAATTTTCAACTAACAACGAAAAAATTTTTACCCTTTCAGGTGCCGTTAGTTTTTTAATCACAATGATAAAGGCATCTGAGAGACTTGGTTTTTTACTATCAACTTCTTTTTTCACGAGTAAGGCATGAGGGAATTTGCCTTTTTTTGTGATGAGATCAGAAAAAAAGGGACCTAAATCAAGATCCTCTATCCAATCGGTTAACTCATCCGCGGACAGAGTATCGACCATCTCGCCAATCATTTTCTTGTTGAAGATGATTTCAAGCTTCTGCATAAAGGGAGATGTTGGGAGAAAGGTTTCAAAGCCACTGACCCCTTCGACCAGAATGATCTGCTCACCATATTTAAAATCTCGAGAAGGATCGGCACCGAAATACATGATTTCGACGGGTGACAAATTGGGATCGTCCCAAGTCACAGGTTGCCAAAGTTTAAAGGAATTTTTCTCCTCGATCGCAAGGCCACAAGAACCCCAAGTTTTCTTGACCCTACCAATGAGTATATTATTTTCAGAGTCGAAATTATCTACTGAAAGCAAATAGGCTGAGCTAATGCTCGCTAGAGATGGATGTTGAATAGTCAGTGCTTTTGATTTTTTCATAAAAAAAGCGAGGCCCTAAGGCCTCGCTTGCAAAGTATAACTAAGATTAAAAATTACTCAACGATGTAAAAGTTATTTCTCTGACTATAAACTTTCTTCGACATGTCCTGGTTGCCATGGAGATCGAAGTAACCAACGAGAGCACCTTCCATACGAACCTGCTCTACATAAAGTGACTTGATAAAAGTATCAACATTCGACTTAATGAAGTTAGGAAGCTTTAGGAATCCGAGCGCCACTCCACCGAGGTTCAAGAGTGAACGGAAGCGTTTCACGCGATTAGGGCTAGAATAGTCATAAGCAAGAGCTGGCTTTTGTGTGAACTCGTGAGCATTAACTTGCGTGTGGAAAATCATCTTACTTTCTACACCAGTCTTAGCATCTTTTTGAGTTACTTCCGCAAACGCGTAGTCAATCTTTGCAATGTTTGAAAAACGAAGTGTAGAAAGTGGGTCTGCCCATGACTTGATCTTTGCATTTCCGAAACGAACATTCGTGTAGAAATGATCCATTCCGTAGCTCATCCAGTTGGAAGCAGCACGGTTACTCTCTGGAAGATTCGCTACCGAAATCTGGTATTCAAAGATTGAAGAAACAGCGTGATTCACTTCTTCTTTTGTCATGCCGAGTTCAGTTTCAGAAACGTTCTCGAAGTAATGAAGAAGCATGTTGTGGTGAAAATAGCGCTGCTCAAGCATCATGTCGTGAACGCGAACGATCACAAACGAAGCAATGTTCAAGACGGGAACATTGGCGAAACGCTTTTGCGCCTCTTTCAATGCCCACTCAACAACCGTGTAAGTCACTTGTCTCTTGTAGAAGAAACGAGCATCTTCCATATTTGTGAGGATAGTCGGGTCAATGAACATCATGGCCTCATGGAGTTTTGCTTCAAACTCTTTCCAGAAGTCTTTAACGTCAAGCTGAGCGAACGAATCATTCAGATCGATGTTTTTGATGTTCAAGATCGAATCACGAAGGTGACGAGCGTCCGTTGACGTTTGTCCATCTTTTGCAAAAGGATCTACACCGAGATCAAGAAGCATTTGATTCACTTCATCTTCTTTGTCTTGGCCGCTGAGAGCAGCAAAGGTCAATTGCTCGCGGGCGAGATCAGATTTGATCTGATCAATGAAGGGCTTAATCGTAAATGTTGAGATCGCTTTTTTAAGCTTGATCGCAACAACCTTACCTTCAGCATTCTTCACGAGAGTAAATCTCTTGTTGAAATTGTCTAGATTCGCGGAATCGGCCGTGGCCGAGAAAGCGAATAAAAGGGAACCCAAAAGGGTTAATAGAATTGAACGGGACATGCATATCCTCCAGTGTAAAAAACCTTCCAAATTGGTTTTCGAATTCTTACAATGGTATCTACTCCGTCATCGATGAGACAACGAAAGGCCGACTGTTATTTTCTTACCTTGAAAGTGAATCCGTCAGGATTTATAGATCGGAATCGATGCGCACAGAGCGGTGATTGCGTGAACGGTAGTACCAAGATCGAAAACTTTTAATTTCTTTTAACGTGGGTAAATGGGTTTTCTTAAGTTCATCAAAAATGGTCGTTACAAGAACACCTTGGTTGAATGCCGCATCATCAATGAAGTTCACACCGTTATGCCCCCAGTTGATGCCAATGACTTCTCCTTTATCATTAAAGATGGGCGCTCCAGATGATCCTCCAAGTGTCGGGGCATAATGAAAGAACTCTCCTCCCCTTCTTTTAATTCCTTGTCCTCGTGATGCTTGAATCCCCATGCCCGCCGCGTTCCCAATGTGCAAATAGGTATCATCCTTATCATCGCGAACTTTTCGGGATAAGCGCAAAGGACGTACTTCACTACCGATCGATTCACCAGATTTTAACTTCATCATCTGCACTACACAGTAATCAAACCGCAAACTGCAGTAGCGAACCTTCTCACACTGAATGTGTTCGTCCCGGTGATTGAGATGAATGGAGAATTTTCCACATGACCATTTTCTCTCACCAGGAGCCATGCCCATGACGTGACGATTTGTGAGTACGAGATTAGGTCCGACAAGAAATGCAGTCCCGACGTTATTTCCAGTTCCTGTTCGCGCCTCAAAAACTGAACGGCCCAATTCCTGTTCTTGCTCAAAATCATCGGCGTCCATCTCTGTGACAAAACCATTTTTATGAACTCGGGCACCGAGTTTATCTCCGCCAGTGATCTCGACCACAGGACCTGTGACTTTCACGAGTCCCTTTTCATCGTTGAGTTCATGGCCTTTAAAAAGGTAGTGAAGGCCCGCAAGGCTTCGAGATGGAATGAGGGCCCAGGAATTTTTGAGACCGCGGTAATCGCGATAATCTTGTATGTGCATTGGAAAGACGACAAAGGCAAAAATAGGGAAAATCCAGGTGGCCCTTTTCATATTTATATTATCGGCATTTAGGAGAGGGAAATGAACCCTGCGGAAAATGTTCTCCGCAGGGTATTTGGTTTAGTTCTTAGTGAGGCAATTGAGATTCAAACTGAGTCGAGAGCCCGGCAAGTTGGTTCTTAAGATCTGAACCTTTCTTCTCAAGGTCAGACTTCTGCTGATTGAAAGGCTCAAGTGATTTATTCACATCCACCAGGCGCGTATTTGACTGCGACAACTGTTGCTGCTCATTTGAGAGTTCATTGGCGAGGCGAGATCTTTCAGAACCACAGCGAGAAATTGTACTCTCTGTTTGAGCCTTAAGAGAAAGTGAATTGTTGAGTTCGCTTCTACGGAAACTCAGGGCCTGAGTGGCATCATTCACGGCCTGGACTTTTGAATTCCAACCTGTGCGGGATTCAAATCCTGCAAGTTCAGATTCTAGTCGATCCGAGTTTGGAGCATCTTGATTATAACTTGCTTGAACACCTGGACGCTCATTTTGAAGAGAGTACAAAATATTTTGCTGCTGAGGAATATCTTGAGCTGAAATCTGAGCAATACGGCGTGAGTTTGAATCCATTTGTAGTTGCAATCCGTTTGCACGATTTTGCGTCTCAGCTGCACGACGAGCTAGGTTGTCACGTTCACGTTCAACTTCTGCGTTCACCCGAAGTTCGATGTTTCTCATGCCTTGGTCGATATTGTTCAACTGAGTCGCAGCTTCGTTGCGCTGACCTTGAATACTTTGTTCTACGACACGGGCCTGACGAAGAGCTTCTGATTGAGCAGAACAATCTGGAGCTGGTGCCGGAGTCGGTGCGGTCGGCTGAATAGGAGTCGGCGCCGTTGGTTGTGTTGGTGCTGGAGCTGTTGGTGTCGGAACCGGAGCAGTAGGAGCTGGAGAAGTTGGAGTTGTTGGAGCTGGACGATTTCCACCACGACCTGGGCCCGAACCATTTCCACGATCATCCGTCGGATTTGTATTTTGTTCACCTGGTGGATGATAGTGAGGTCCACGAGGCATCGTATCTGTTGATTGAGCTGGCAGTCTAAATGAGATTCCGGCATCAAAGAAACCAACGCGCGGTTGCGACTGACAAGCATTAAGCTCGGCCTGCTTCACCAATGATTTAGATTTTGCATCATTTAACGCCCGTTCAGTGATGTCTAGATTTCTCTGGTAGTTTTGAATTGATCGTTGAGCATCGTTATAGGCACGGTCAAACTCAAGGCGACGTCTGACTTCGCGGCGCGGTTCAAAACTTCTGTAGTCTTGATCAGCACGAATCGCTTCTCCGCGAGCTACTCGAACCTGGCCATCAAGAGAGTCGTTATTATTTTGCAAAGAGCCCGCTTCAGAACTTAATTGATTGATGCGAGAGTTGGCACTGGCGATGCCGCTATCGATTTGGTTTAAGCGATTCGCCTCAGAGTTAGACTGACGACGAGCATTTCCAGCGTTGTTAGACCGAGAGTCATGCTCTCCCTGAAGTGGATCAACTTTTGCTTGGGCAGAATTGAGCACAACTTGAGCTGATGCCACGCTCGCATTCTGTTTTGTGATCTCAGAGTTAATACGGTCAAGATTCCCTCTTGAACTTGCTTCGAGGGCATCGTTATTCTGAGAGTTCTTAATGGTAGATGGAATAAGAGAGCTGGTGAGACGATCAATAAGTGAGTTCAAAGCACTCGCTTCGTTCAACTGGTTCGAAAATTTATTTCGAAGATCATTGATGTCATTACTATTCGCTTTTATATTTTGGGTAACGTCATAAGCAACGCTGATGAGACGACGAAGTTCCTTAACCGCATCCGCAGAAATATTTGCCGGATTAATCGTGTCTTTTTTAGTAAAAAAAGAATCTTCAAATGCGCTATCAATGAGAGGAAGATTATTAAGACACTTTTCTTCCATTTTCCTATGTACGTTTCTAAATCCATCCGCAGAGAATTCGAGGCGAACATCACGAGTACCATCAGCAGGTTTAAGTTTTAGGCTTCTGCGACCTTCAAGCTGACTAACTAAATCGTCTGATTTTTGGGGAATATTCCAAAAAAGAGTTGATCTCCCGGCCTGGCCTCCATTTGCAAAGCTTAAAACAGAGCCATCATTTAGAGTCGCCGTCCAGCTCAAGGCACCACGACCTTGCTGACGAATATTAACTTCCGTAAAAGCGAGTTTATTTCTTGGTCGGAAAAATTCAAGACGCCAAATAGTGTTTCCAACCTCTGCAGTCGTGAAAGCGAAGCAGCCACCGTTTGGATCATATTTAGATGAATCTTCAAGAGTCCAGTCTCCATCGTTATAGAGTTCTTTTGGAGAGTTCGAGGCGAACACATACGAAGTTGAAAAAACAGACAGCATGAGTGCAGCAGCGGCAATCTTAAATCGCATAAATCCCTCCAAGGGAAAAAATAGGAATTGCAGAATGATTTGCAAACCTGATGCCGAAGATTTGAAGGAAATTTTATTATTTTTTGATCACAAGGGAGCGAGACCGTCTAAATGTTTGACACTTTATTTTTTGAGAGAGTCGTTAGGAAGTAATTGCATGGGCGCGGGTGCAAAGGTAAATCCTTGAGGCTTAAATCCTCTGGCCCAAGCAAAGAGCTTGGAATCCTTAAAATACATCACGACTCTTGCATCGGCCTTGTCGAAAACATGCAGAACATAAGTATTCTCTTTCCTTAGCTCTAGAGGTCTCTGATTTATGAGCATTTTGACTTCTTTTAAACTCATTCCAAGACGGAGATCATCGAGATTCACGACATCATGATTAAGATGAACGGCCGAGTCTTTTTTATAGAGAAGAGGACCAATAAAAATCAGAAGTGGAGAGAAACCCACTAACGTCGCAATAGGTCCAGGAGAGAAGTTGAACTTATCACTACAAAGGTAGAGAAAATCATTTCGCTGAAATTCTTCTAGATGAGATTGGGTGACTTTAATTCGATTTTCGGGTGAAGAACCGGGGGAATAGTACTCTTTAAAATCGGCCATCCGGGAGGCAGGAAAGGCATACTTAAATCGACCGTCGACGAAACCTACATAAAATTCACAATCAAAGCCACTCTCCTTATCCACTTTCGTTGTAAAATAATACTCGTGACCTTCATGGATAAAAGCGAAACTATTTTGAAGATTCATTTGCCTTAAGCTCTCTTCGTAACTCCCCTTAATTTCGACCCTTCGTTTGGGTGGATGTGAGCAAGAAAAAAGGACCATCAAAGAAAGGATAAGAATCTTCATACCCTATCTTAAATTGACCTTTGCACCCTTTGCAATCCGATATAAAAAAACCTTTAGGATCATAACAAATGAGTCGATAATAAACCATGAGATCTCTTCTGCTCCTTATCTCCCTAACCGCTTCCTTTTCGTTGATTGCACAAGTTCAAAAGGTGCCTGATGTTTCTATTGCAGGGAATGGATTTATTAATTGGTCACAGTCCTATAAAAATCAAGTGGTGTCCTTAAAAGCAACTGGGAAGTATTCAGAGAATGGCATACTCCAATGCTCAGAAATAAAGGAAATCCCTGGGACCATTCTTTGCATCACCGGGAGCTCAAAGAGAGTCGGAAGCTTCTTTTCACGTGCTTCTATTTTTGCAGAAGGATCAGATGTTGATGCTGATGGGAAAGTGATATCCAAAGGGGTCGTAGTCCCACGAAACTCAGTTGAGCTAGCAGTCTACTCGAAGACACTCGGAGGAACGGATATTAAGGGCGAAGACCTTGTGAAATTTTATGACAAAGCTAATTTCGAGTGTGATTGCACCAAGCCAGTGGGAGAATCGATGTGCCTGAGTGATCAGGAAAAGAAAATCTTCCAAGATCTGATCTTACCCACTTCTCAGTCAGGAAAACCTTTTGTCGTCATTTCGACTCCGTACAGGTCAGACCGTATCGCTGGCCACGAACTCATCCATGCCCAGTACATGCTGAACCAAAAATTCAGAGACGCAGCCGATGAGTTCTGGTTCAAAAAACTTAAAAAAAGCCAAAGAGAGGAGATAACTCGAACGCTGAGTAAAGACTATGACTCCTCAGATGATTATCTCATAAGAAATGAATTTTTTGCCTACACTCTTGAACCCAAGGTAAGAAACAACTTTCCCCAATTCATTCAGGCCTATCGTGATCGAATCTTGTCCCACTTGAAAAAGAGAGGCGTTAAACTAGTAGAGATCAACGCTTTTGAGCCTGGAACACAACCGAGAGAAGAATATTAATTGTTTCACCGATCTATTAAATATCTATTCAACGAGCAAAATCAGTAAACGACCCCGAGCTGGGTAAGATTTTTCATACCCCATCTTTAAAAGATCTGCCTCGTGGTACTAAGACCAAATGAAAATAACCTTCCTTTTGGTCTTCCTCTCACTCTCTGGATCTCTCCTGGCATCCAATTCATTTCAGTACCCGGAAGACCGAGTCTACACCACTGCAGACCAGGGCTACACCCAGTACGGGGCCCCTTCCCTTCATCATACTGGCCGCTATGCTTTGACTTTTGATGATGGGCCTCATCCGGTAAGAACTCCGAAAGTTTTGGATCAGCTCAAAAAATTTAATGTTAAAGCAACATTCTTTGTCATCACCTCACAGATTAACGACAAGAACTCTCACCTCATTAAGCGCATGCTCGACGAAGGCCACCTCGTGGGCTCTCACGGCCGCTTTCACGACAACTCTAACAATCTTGATCGTGCCGCCTTCAAGGCAAAGGTGAAGCAGTCTTTCGTTGAACTCGCACACTGGTATAAAAAAGCTGGTTACGAACTCAATAAACCATTCTACCGCTTTCCCTACGCCGCCTACGGCAAAGGTCATGGCTATCATCACATGAACGTCTTAAAAGAAATCTCACAGGAGCTGATGGGTGAGAACTGTATTCAATTTGCTTTCTGGGACCACGATTCGGGTGACTGGATCCCTAAAATGACGGGGCCAGAAGTGCTCGCCAATTTTAAGGCGACCAATGAAGGTGGAAAATTTATCACGTACAAAACTGTGCGGGTAAATGGCAAACTCACACAAGTCAAGATACCTACAACCTATGAGGCCGTGAGTGGTGGCGTTGTCCTTCAGCATGATATTCAGGCTAGCGAAGAAACCGGAGTACCCCTGGTCTTAGAGTATTTCCAAAATAAAAGCCTTCAAACTCTGCGTTTAGATGAGGTGGATGAATTTAAAGTTTTGAAAGACTGCAAGATGAAATAGTTATTCTTTCAGAAGCTGATTAAGTGCCTTGAAATGATGATTCTTATCTGGATTCAAAAAACAATTCCCTCCTGGTACAAAAAGCTCTGACGAGAGTCCTGCTTTTTCTTCGGTTAAACCACTGAGGTATGGTTTGCAGATTGGTAATGATGAACCCGAACAAAAATCATAACGAATTTTTTCAACACCCACTCGGACAACTGAAGTTCCTTTCAAGGCCCTTTTCAACAGCTTCTTCCCAAGTTGATCGTTCGTCACAAATAGTTCATCTAATTCTTTCATCGCAAGACTGGTCATTTCCTGCTGATCCAAAACAGACAAGTTGTTCGAAAGCATTCGTCTCAAGTTGGGTAATTCATTAGATTGATTTTCTATCGCCGCTTTTATATCAACAGCAGTGTAGAACTCATTATAGGTCCTAAACGTAACGCCAGAAGTTTTCAAATGACGGCTTTCAAAATACCTCTCAACAAATGATCGCATGGGGGAGTCAGGTAGATCTACGATCGCTTTAAAAACAACGACACCTTTACCATCGTTTGACATTCCAAGCCCCTGAGCAAGTTTTTTTAAAATTTTCTCGTTAGCATTTTTGGCATTTCTACCTGAAAACTTTCTCGCAAGGGAAGCGTCTTCTTCGCTATCCCAAAAACCCATCTCCAATTTCAAAAGCTCCCTCACAACGTCTTCAGCGCTCGATTTTGCGCTCATCGAAGTAATGATTTTTGCTTTTAGCATGGAGAACGAATTTATAAATGATCCATCTGACTTCACTCTTTTTAGGGGTTCTAAGATTTCCTTGAGTTCTTTGGGCCAATTCTTTTCAGCTTCTTCCATCGCCATGGAGAGTTTTTCCATCCCTCGAATTCGATGATGCCCATCCACCGCGGCGGCTCGTTTATCACCGATCATAATGAGGCTCGGTTTGCGATAACGATCTTGCTCCTGGAAGGCAGAAATCATTTTAAAGAGATCTGATCTTGCTTCTGCGTCCCCCGAAATTTTCTCGATCACCATCGGTATGTCAGATGGGCCACTGACCATGATGTCTTCAATCTTTTGAGAATAACTTTGAGTCTTCTCAACAGACCATCCATGCTTTTCGCCATATTTTTTAACGGGGTCTTCGTAAATCTGTGCCGTATTTATGTAGCCAGCTGCAAACTGTGTGCTGCCCACATTCTCAGGAAGAATAGCATTGGCAGTTTGGGCCAAGAAGATGAAGAGTAAAAGGATGTAGGAAGGCATCAACTCTCATCGGTCGAATGGAGGAATCACTATAAAAAAGTCAGTGTCTAAATTATAGACACTTTTTAGTGTTCTAAATCTTTAACTTTCCATTGAGGATTTGGCATCCGTCCTGCAAATAAGATTCTATCTAATTTATCGGAGAGTATATGAAATCAATTCTTCTTACCATGATGCTTCTTTTACCGGCCTTGAGTTTTGCCCAAGGACTCGTCTTTGACGAAGATTCAAATCTTCCGCAGAATACCTCGATCCTTCGCTTGGGACCCGACACTGTCCGGGATCTTGCACGTCATGAAGGTGAAAGTACTCTTTATCACTTCGTGAACCAAAATTATTCCGTAACAATGAATGTGAAAGATGCTCCAAAAGAGGCCCAGGCCGCTTTTGTAAATATGGAAAAAGCTATGCAGTCCTACGCAAATCTTAAAAGTTCAAATCATGTATTCTTTGTCTGTAAGGCAAAAACCTCACGCGTTGACCGATTTGATTTGAAGGTGAACAGTGTTGATTATTGTATTGATCTTGTTTCCCATCAGATCATGAACTTCCTACCGCGCTTGATAACTGCACAAGAAATTCAAAATCTCATGAATGATAAGGCCGAGGATAATTCTGGGATTGTAAATAATTCAAGAGAGCCAAAGCCCACTGCTGAGACCTGGAAACTAGATGATTTCGAATCGAGTGCAGCGACCCCGCGCTAATCACTCAAAGCAATCTCCTATAATAAGTTCAGGGCCTCCTAGGTTAAAATCCAAAGTTGGTGTACACACACTGCATAACTTTTGATTTAAATTACATAGGAGAAATTACATGAAAACTTTTATTTCATTCGCACTTCTTATTACTTCAGCTCTTACATTTGCTGCTGATAAAAATGCCCTTTGTGGAGTTAATACTCCTCGTGGAGAACAGATCCGACTTTTAGTTGCGCTTCACCAGGCCGATGATTTTGATCGCGTTCATATTGGTGCGATCAACGGAAGCGCTCCACGCAGTGAAGACGAAAGAGGGGCGCATGGATTTGGACCACATGGTTATGAGAATCTGAGCATCACTTTTACTGATGGTTGTAACGGAACTGCAACTTATAATCATTACGATGCATCGATGCCGATGAATCCTATGACTTCGCTAACTTTGAAATGTATTTGTAAATAATCACTAACAAAATGAATAGCGGCCGGACCGATAACAATCTCGATCCGGCCTCTCATTAACTTAGAAAATCCAACTCCGGATAGTGATTAACGACCTTCTCTTCAGTCGCCATCTCCAAAACAAAATCCCAAAGCTTCTGACGAGCTTTAAGCGCAGTTAACCCACTTTGAAGCCCCATACGAATAAGTTCCGGGTTATTTTCTGTAAGAACATTGAAGCAGTTCAAGGCCATGGGCCCGTGCTCATCGCCGTCAATTTCAATATGTCGCTTTAAATAATATCTAAAAGTCGGTGCTTCGATTTTTTCACGGTCGAGAGTTTCAACAATACTCGTGAACATTTCAGGAATGAGCTTCTCACGTCCAAAGAAGAAAGAGGCAGCTACTTCAACCACGTGACCATTCATCGCCACGTCTAGATTTCCCATCACAAATTCTCTTGCTCCTTCTGGAATCGTTTGAAGATCCATAGTCGCGAGAAAATCATTGATCTCAAAAGTTGGCGCACTGATTTCATTCATCGCACGCAAATAAAGATCGAAGTGAGAAATCGCTTTTCCGTTTTGATCGAGATCACTCTCCTCACCCACAACGATCTGGTTAATGAGACGAACAACTTCCGCCGGATATTTAGACGGAGTCCAAGGAAGACGTGTGCAGGTGAGATGATTTTGGAGAGACTTCAGGAGGCTCATGAAATCCCACACAGCAAACACATGGTAGCGCATGAAATGTCGGATGCTCTCAAGATCGTTAAAAGTTTTGTAGACCGGATGGTTCACGAGCTCAGATTGCTGCTTTAAAATTTCTTCCATAAACACCTCTTGATGCCATGAACTATATCCCGAAAAAAAAGATCATGAAAAGAGGAAAAGAAGCTTGTTCTACTTACGTTTAATCGGCTGTGGACGCTGACCGAAAGGCAAACCAGCATCGTGATCGGAATTCCAACGGTCTGTCATGAGATCCTGACGCTCGATACGGTAAAACAATATAGAGCCATCAAGATCAGTCAGTCTCGTCATCAATTCATTTTGAAGAATCAGGCGTTCTTGCTTTAAGGCAATCATGTCATCAAGGGCCTTACGTTTTTCGCGTTGTAAGCGGTTTATTTCATCATCATATTTAGCGGCCACTTGAACTTTTTGTTGATCAAAAGTCCAAAGAAAATGATTGGTATCGTTGAGCTGTTTTAAAAAATCTTCTTTCCTCACCAGTAACTGATCTCGATATTTCATCCCCTCATAGACTCTTTGGCCAAGAATTTTGGCATAAAAATTCAACACTGTGCCCCGTGGGAAATACTGTCCTCTCTCGTGGCAAGGATCAAGCGTCTCAACAAATATTGTAAAATGAAAATCTTCTACATTGCGAACATAGCCTTGACAGTATTTCGCATCAGCATGCGTGTTCACTTTGAATTTAACAGAATCTCCCGAGCGGAAAAATTTTGTGTTGTTGTTTTCGACCTGAATTTTTAAAATTTTTCCAGAGTCATCTTTATCAGAAACCCTTCCAGAGAAACGCTCGTAGTCGAGATTAGGGTTCATATCCCCTTTCACATCAGGAGATACCACACCGTCCAAAGGCAGCTGTGGGTCGACGATAATTCCCCACGCTGGGAGAGTGAGAGTGAAGAGAAAAAGACTGAGCTTAAAGTGGCCAAATAGACTCATGCTTTCTATTATGATGCAGAAATTTATAAAACCCAACTCTTTCATTATCCGACCATCCAAGGAGACTATATGGAATTTTTTATCGACACTGGCGATATCAACGAAATCAAGACGGCCTACAGCTGGGGCTTCATCGATGGAGTGACAACGAACCCAAGTCTCGTTGCCAAGGCCGGAATTGATCAGTTCACGCTCATTCGCCAGATCGCAGAGATCGTCGACGGTCCTATTTCAGCTGAAGTGATTTCACTTGAGTCTAAGGGGATGATTTCGGAAGGCGAAGAGCTCGCAAAAATCTCAAAAAACGTTGTGATCAAACTTCCTATGACAAAAGACGGGTTGATTGCTTGTAAGCATTTTTCTTCGAAGGGAATAAAGACCAACTTGACTCTTGTTTTTTCGGCAAACCAAGCCTTGCTCGCAGCTAAGAATGGCGCGACTTATGTGTCTCCCTTTGTTGGACGCTTGGATGACGTCGGGCAAACTGGTATGGACTTGATTCAGGAAATTCGTCAGATTTTTAACAACTATGGATTTGAAACCAAGATCCTCGCTGCTTCCCTTAGACATTCTCAGCACGTGAAAGAATGTGCGATGCTGGGAGCTGATACAGCGACACTACCGTTTAAAGTAGTGGAAGGGTTATTTAATCACCCACTAACTAAGTCAGGTTTGGATCAGTTTATGGCAGATCACGCGAAGGCGAAGAAATAATAGGCTAAGGTATTTAAATAAAAATGCGATAAGTGATTGACGGAATGCTCAATTAAAAGGACTGGCCATGAAAACTTTTCACATTTTTAACATATTGTTAATTCTCATTTTTTCAATTCAGAGTAGCTGGGCGAACACGGCCGCAATAACAGTAACTTCCTCAATGCTGGAGAAAGTAGTTGCTGAATACAATAATAAATCTAACTCTGAGAAATTTGAACTGATGAAAAAGCATATCTCAGCCCTAGATCCAGAGGATCAAAAAGTTTTCGGAGAAGATTGGAAAAATCTTTCAAAGGAAAAATTTCCCACATTACATTTAAGAGACGGAAAGATCTCATTTGCTGTAGAAAGAAATTCATATGAAATTGAATATAAAGACACTGAAACAATGATTTTGAATGGTGAAAAAGTTTCTTTTGCGAAAGGTCAATGGCAAAATTCAAAAGATAAAATCACTAACATGGTTCAAAAAAAGAAATTCAGTTTTATAGATATCTTAATAGCTCCTGCTTATGCACTTGTTTTTCTCGTTGTCCTGGCGTGGACTATAATTGCAGCAATCGCAGCTGCAATGATATCAGTTCCTGTTGTAATACTTAGACGAGACATTAAAGCTGATCATTATACGAATGAGATGATTGAGCAATGTAGCAAGTTGGAAATTGAAGTACAAAATAGTGTAGATCATATGACTGAAACTGAGAAAAATTCCATTATTGTTAAATCGAGACAAGTACAACGTTCACTCAGGGAACAAAGATCGGTCTATTGCGTGGAGTATATAGGAGAAACTCAAAGTCCGTATTGTGCCAAAATCGATAAAGCACTTAATTGTTTTGGTTCAGTAGACAACTTAGTATCTGTAAAATCTGATCATGTAGATAACACTTCTCGCTCAATATCTGGAAAAGATTCAGGACCTAAAGCTCACAGAGGTCTAGAGACTCAAGGTGCGAGAGCCCGATAAAGACTATAACAAGCGACAAATCTTAGGGGCCCAAAAAAAGGGCCCTTTGGATGACCGAGATTTCTTTTTTCTATTTAATTTCCTCAGAATTCCTTAAGAAAGTCCGATCAAGAAGTAAGGTTCTCAATTGGATCCCTCGAGGAAAAATGAAAGTTCTAATCCATACCATCCTGCTTCTCTCGGTTCTCGCCTGTAACTCGTCTAAGCCTCAGACGACTTCGTCGGGTGCGATCAATGCCAGTGCTCCATACAAGTGGACGGCCGCTTTTCCGCGAACCATGGCGATCTCATCTGATTTTGATGCCAACGAACATACGGCGATTAACCTCATGAGTACTGCTTGGAAAAGTTCGGTTAGTAATACAGTGACCTGGATTTCTTACGGAGCTGATACCTCAGAAGTTTCTCTGAATAATTTAGATGCTCTCTACGATGGTGTCATGGGTGTATACAAAGCAGCACACTGGCCATCAACTTTGCCAGGCTCGGCCCTTGCGGTTACACAAATTTTTGGTCGTCGCTACAACACGGGTTCGTCTACAGAGTTTGTGAACATTGAACACGCTGATATTCTTGTGAACGATGACTTTTATGATTTTGATACCGCTGACACTGGCCCTGGCTACGATTTAAGAACAGTCATCCTTCACGAAATGGGACATTTTCTCGGACTTCAGCACAAGGCCTCGAGTTCAAACTCTACCCTCTCAATTATGTACCCAAGTATTGGCTCAACCGAGGCCAAGCGTGCACCAAAGGCATTGGATATTTCTGATATCTCAAGCAAGTACGGAATCGCTTCTTCGAGTGCAAGTCCCGCAGCGATCGCGCAACGGGTGAAGTATGAAATTAAGAGTGGTGATGTTGGTGAAGCGGTGAAGATAATCTACGAACTGAGAGCAGATGGTACTTGTGTCCATACTGTGGAGCCGTTTATTAAAAAGCATAACTGAAATTTTTCTATTTAAATCATGATTAAAAGATCTCGAACTTAAACTGCTGTGTTAGTTCACTCAGAAAACACCTCAAGAATTTGAGGAAGGGTTCTGATGGGGGGAAGGGATCGCACTCTTCATAAAACCCCCACCAGTTTTTAAATATTATCAAATCTACAGAAGCATTCAACAGTCTAAAAAAGTCAGGAAATTATTTACAGGTAATTTCGTAACTCTTTGATACTCATCTTTCTATGAATAGGATTCTCACTCTTCTTAAAACCTTTCGCACTTTGGTCATAAGTGTATTTCTTAAAATCCTGCTCCACTGAGATTTCATAAAAGCCACTCATCGCCTGAACGAACTCTTCAACAAATAGTGGCTTCAAAGAACGCTTTGCCACCATCTCGCGCAAGAAAGGCTTAAGTCCCCCCTTGCCTTTATTCGTCATGGTGCCGTCAATATAGGACATGAATCTTGCACCGAAGGTGTAAGCAGCATCGTCAGTTGTGCGAGTATAGTAAGGATGAGCAGACATGCGACTTGATCCAGACATGTCTGTGTTCGATTGATAACCTTTGTCTCGCCAGCTAGCGAGGGCCTCATCGAGCCAGCCTGTGTTTCCGTTAGCAGGCATCACTCCGCGCGCAAAATAAGAATGAAAGAGTTCGTGACCTAGGGCCGAATAATCAGTCATGGTCGCTCCACAATATTCCATCCCACCAGAGCCAGCGTTGTAGACAATAATTTGTGGATGCAAGAAAGCACCGTAGTCACTTTCAAGTTCATGGAAAACTGTTGATGTTTTATCTTTTAAGCGTTGAAGAGCAGGGCCCGAGGGTGTTCCCCAAGAAGACTTTGAAAGGTAAACAACGGCGGGAATCGTGCGACCATCAATCGAAGTCAAACTAAAGCGCATTTCATCCACTGCCCCTTCAGGCACTGTATGAAAAAAGATCGAAGAAGATGTGTAGTGGGCCGGATAAGTTATGTGCACACCGTCTCTCTGAACAGATTGAGTTCCATTGGTGTAGATCACTTGCTTAGATTTGGCGCCGATGAAATTCACAATGTAAGTCATCTTGACCTGATCGAACTCAAAGTTTGCTGGCATGTAGAGCTCGGCGAACTGGCGCTCATCAAGGTCAGAGGTCCAAAATGCACTCTTCACTCCTGAATCAGAAAATTCAATGAGCTCAGTCAGAGGAACTTCGATGGTCATCTTATGTGAACCAGACGAGATCATTCGATTGATCACACGAAGAGTGGTTTCATTACTAGGAGTTTTGGTTTCCGTCGCAGTCACACTTGATCCATCAAGAGTGATTGTTGTGGGTGCCTGGACTGAATCAAAAATGGGACGTCCGGCCTCAGGGGCATCGAAGGAGATTTCCGCACGTACGCTGGCTTTTTTCTGAGTAAAATTGTAAGTTATTTTATAGGTCGCTTCTGTGAAATCCACAAAAACGGCTTTTCCCCCTGAGACTGAAAATGATTTTGGAAGGTGAGCAAGATCATTTGAATTCGCAAACACTGCGCTCGAT
>JBBQGK010000052.1:0-28210 GCA_038322885.1 Bacteriovoracales bacterium
TTCCTCAATGGATACAAACTTTTATCTTCCTTGGATTTAACAGCCATAGCCTTCATCATCTCTATCCGACATTACCAGGATACCGTTTATGTTTTTTGAAGCACGATGGAAAGCATGATGTTCATTGGTATGAGTGGCTTAAGTCGGCAAAGAAAGTGCCTGGGATCGAACTCATAGTCGGATCAGAAATCATCAAAGATCATTAAAAAAAAGCCTGATTTAATCTCGTTTTAATTTTTTTAAAGCATACTGCCGACAGAGTTGAATCTCAGACTCTTTAATCTCTCCCGTGTGGCCCATGATTCCAGCGAGACGAATCCCATGCTTTCTGGATAGTCGGTCGATCTGAACCACTTTCTCATACGAGAGCTCACGCGAGAGTGAAAAACTCTCATGCAGTCCTTCCATCGCAAGGAGTGCCGTTTCTGCCAAGCAGGCGTAAACGGTTTCTCCTTGAAGGCCAATGGTTCGTTCAATTTTAACTTTACCCGGAAGTTCGACTTCGCCACTGGCGATAATTAAAAGATCGGGTCTTCGAGCTGCATCTTCAAGACTGATATCAAAGGGACGTGAGACATCACAGATCACACATCCTGGTTTGACGAGGTCAATATCGAGAACACGCTCACCCTGGGCCGAAGTTGATGTGATAATGAGATCAGCTTCAGGTGAATATTTATTGGGATTAGTTGTTCCAATGATTTCTGTATTTGGGGCAAATTCTTTTAAGTGCTCTACCAGCTCCATAACCTTATAGGGACGAGGGGCCACGATCACAATTTTTTTCCACTGGCGTGAAAGAATCTTAGCACAAACTTTTCCGATGCTTCCTGTAGCACCGATGACGATGCAGGTTCCCTGGTATTGATTGTTTTCTTTTTTGACAAGATTCATATGTTCAATCCCGAAGCTCGCTGCCCAAAGAGTCGATGCGCTTGAAAGTGAATTACCTGTCGTCAAAGGAATCGGAGAACGATCATTAACTGTGACTCCGGCGTCGCCTACAATTTTTGTGTATGCACCGAGGCCAATGATTTTTGCACCACGAACGTGCGCCTTGTGGCAGATATCCACAAGCGATTGGTAAACCTTTTCCACCGGTGTAGAGAGGAGAATCTTGGGTGTTGCGGGAACGAGGAAGAGATCTCCGACAACTTCCTTACCGGTCGCCTCTGATTTAATCCCTTTGATTTGGCAGTAATGAAAACCTGGAAGCATTCCTGTAATTTTTTCGGCGGTATCAATAAAGGGAGTACCTTCTAGAAAACTCATTCCGGGGAGTTGCGAGATTTGTCTCTTCGAGAGAAAGTGAATCACAAAAGCAAAAGTATCTTTAGTCGTTAACTGGACTGGATTCATCACCGCTCGTGGTGAGAAATTCATACTCTCGATGTGACGAAGTACATCCTCTTCAGTCAGGATATTGTCATCGTGGAGAGTAGAGAGGGCAGCTTCAATCACACTCGCTGAAACCATCGAACTCTCTTCAACCGGGAAGAGCACAATCACTTTCTCTGCCCCTGCCTCAAAAATCTTTTTTTCATTTTCGGGCGTAAGCCGGTCAATGAGAACCGTTTTACCCTTTAAATTATTGAGCTTGATAAATTTTAACTGAGATTCGTGAACCACAAAAATGTCGGCCTGATGAAAGCGCTCCATCGTACCAAAGTGGGCCTCACGCGTATTGAAATCTCTGATGGCCTTCTCTTTAAGTTTTAATCGGGTAAGGAGAGGTGCGTTTACTTTTAAGAATTTTTCGAGCCCAGGTATATCGGAGAGTGAAACTGGAAGACCCGTTGAAAAATACAAATCTGCAAAAATCATTCTGCAATGATGTTCCTCGAAAAAAGGAAGGTAGCTCCACTGAACGAGACCCGTATAAAAGCCAATTTTTTTATGTGAAAGGAAGAACTTATCCTGGTCGATATATTTTTTTAAGGCCCATGGCATAGCGGCTTTTCTAAGCAGAGTGCCGTCATGAAGGGGAATTCCATTGGCAGCACGCTTCAGGTCGCGAACAAATTTATGCGTGTAAACAGTTTTTTGAAGCTTGATCTCCTGCGGGAAACCCGAAATTGCAAAAGCATCGACCTCATCTCGATATTTTTTAACAAGTTCAATGGCAAGGTCAATATTGTATTCAGCACCTAGTGTACGAACGTGGATTTGTTCACCACCTAAAGTGATTATCTGATCCTGATTATCCCGAGATCCTTCAAAGGCAATCTTAATGACTTCTCTCATGATTTTCTCCCCAGATAACCTTCAATAATATGGGGAAGATATTGTCGAAAAGAAGGAGTTTTTAACTCCGGATAGTCGGTCGTCAAATGAGAGCGGTCAAAAATAGTTTCCTGATTCATATAAAAAGCCGCTTCCTTCGGGATATTCATGAGGGGAAGTAAAGGGGCGACAAGGCGAGTGTACTTCACAGGGAGAATTTTCAGGGGCAGGCCCATGATGTCCATTGAGGCCTCGAGGAAGTCCTGAGTCCTGATTTGATCCTCAGGAACCATGTGGTAGCAACGTAGGTTTTCCTCAGGAGGATGAAGAATAATATGTGAGCACCAGTCAGATAAAACATCGACAGGAAGAATAGGTAGATAGGAATTTTTACGGATCGGCATGGGTAAGAAAGGAAGTTTCGACGTGAGTTCTTTAAGCTTCAAGAGTGTTTGGACAAAATCATAGAAGTAATAAGGCCCGTCAGTCTTATCCATCTCTCCAGTGCGCGAATCACCGATGATAATTCCTGGACGATAGATGATGGTCTTGACCCCTTCACGCTTGAGCTTTCTGACTAAGTGTTCGGCATGATTTTTTGTTTTCGAATACTCATCACGAAACGGAAGATTGTCTCTCACCAGAAAATCTTCATTCACAGCACCCTGGCGGACTGGATTCACGGCGTAGGTGCTGAAATAATGAAAGTATTTTAAAGACTGCATCTTCGAGGTGAGATGAAGCATGTTTTGAGTTCCCACCACATTTCGGATATAGGCATCAGTGAGGTTAGCAGTGAGGTCGTAGTGAGCTGCGAGATGAACCACACACTCGATTTCATTTAACAGCTGAGAAATCGTAAAGATATTTTTCGCGACATCAGTGTCTTCAATGTCACCTTCGACGAAAGTGAGATTAGGTATCTCTTTGAAGATTTTTTGGGCCTTCTCTTTGCTGTGAGGTCTCACTAAGAGAAATAATTGGTTGTCTGGAGAAGCAAGCTTCCTCACAATTCTCTGGCCAATGAAGCCCGTTGAACCTGTGAGGAGGATTTTCATTGAATCAGCTCAATTTGATCAAGTTTGTAACTCGAACAAAACATATCTTCGCCTTTATAAGAACAAACTTCGAGGGCTTCTTTGGCGATCGAGATGTTGAGAATTTCTGAAGGAGCAAAAGACTCACCATCCCCAAAAAATTCGAGAGGCATTCCATCGACCGCGTTCAGAACCAGACTGTCAGTTTCGAAAGTAATGAGGTTTTTATCATTCTTCGGAAATTTTCCACTCATCATCATGAGCGTACATCTCATCAATTCAAAGCGGTTAGTGTGAGTAAAAATCGCCACATTGAACTTACCGTCATTGTTTCTTGTTCCCGGTGCAACTCGAAATTTTCCACCGATATATTCCTGGTTATTCACAAGAATAAGCGGAGTTTCAACTCTCGGATCTAGAAGTGGAGAATCCGGAGATTCAATCATAATTGAACGAGTTGAATAGGGACGCGCGAGCATCTGCTGAGCATAGATGGTTGAATACGTATGCTTACCGAAAGCCTTCATAGCCTTTTTAAATCCAGGCTGTTCTTTACGAAGCTTGTTGACAGTTTTTGCGACTTCATTTGCAAGGCCCAGACCACCATTAGAAATCATGTAGCGGCCGTTGATATTGATCGCATCTACGCGCTTAGTGGATTGAGCATTAAAAATGTGCGAGATTTTTTTAAGGTTCGATGAGATTCCAACTTCTTTGGCAAAATCATTGGCAGTTCCTGCAGGAACAACCATGAGTTTGATATCTTTATTAATGAGGTTTTGAGAGATCGTGTTCGCAGTTCCATCTCCTCCAACGGCAAATATATATTCAGTGCCATTTCCAAGGTCAGAATTGATTTGCTCATTTAAAGCATCGATTCCAATAGGGGAGTGAACATTGACGTCATGGCGGAAGAAATACTTTCGAAACTCTTCCTGGGAATAAGTACCACCGCTCTGAGAAGCATTCGAATTGAGATAAATGGAGATCTTCGCCATGGGATACTTCCTTGATGATTCAATAGATGAATTCATCTTAAGCCATTGGGCTTTTTCTCTAGGGAAGCAATACGTCCAAGGGATAACTTTTATAGGTGTGTCCAATTCTTTTACACCTTATTTAAGATGCACATTTCGTACATTCTCGTGCAGTCTTGGTGTGCAAGCTTCTGATTTGTCGCTACATCAGTCGCCCAGGGCTTAATCACTGTAAAACTCGGCTTTCTCATGAAGGTCCGGATAACGATCTGGCTACCGGCCTTGATCGAAGGAGGCAGTTTCATAAGGAAGTCTTTAACCTCTTCGTCCTGCATATAGGAAAAGGTATCTGAGAGGGAATAAAAGTCATGGGGCTTATCAAGGAGTAGTTGCAGGAGGTTTTCCCGGTGAAAATGAATCTGAGTATCTGCAGTCTTGGCGAGGTTAAAAATTTTCTCGCTGCATTCTGTGGGATAACTATCCTTGTAGGCAACTTCATTTAAAAAGATCATGTTCAAAAAGTAATTTCCTCTTACCCAGGTATTCATGAAAAGGTCATTGACCTCACGGAACACAAATTCTGAGGCCGATACTTCCATGGTCTTTTTTTGTTTTCCACCGGCAAAGTGTCCTTTGTAGAGGAGCTTATTAGCGACCCATTCATTCATGATAATTTTTGTATAGGCCTTAAAAAGATTCGGATGCCAGTATTTAGGAAGAAGTTTTCTTTGCTCTTCAAGATTTTTAGTTTCAAACAGAGGCCGCACATCTGTGAAAGTGAGTTTTTGAAACACCCGGCCCATCTGCATGAAATGGCGCTCCCACTTCCCCAGATAGATGAATCCGTTTTCCTCCCAGAGATTCTGCTGCGACTTCCAAAGAAGTTCATCTTCTGATGAGAGATGGAGCTTCTTCATGAGCTCGGATCTTCTTTTATGATCTTTGGAGACTTTGACGTAACCAAGAAGAAACAAATACTCATTGTAACTGAGGTATTTAACAGCAGCATAGCGAAGGCGAAAGCTTGCGAGCTGAGTTTCTGAGAGATCCACCACATGCAAATTTTTTGGATGCTTAGCGAGTAAAGGGATGACCCTGCTTCCAGAACCGCAGACAGAAAAAAAAGAATCAGCGTTTTGAGGGGCGAGATTATATTCAATCCAAGTGTCTTCGTTGGCGAGTCCATAATTGAGGCCTTGAAAATAGGTACTCACGAAAGCTCCTTGTGAACTAAAATGTAATAATGTGCCCATGAAAACCACATGGTTTTTTTGACGTTTTTTTCAATGCCCTCAGAGGCGATTCCCGTTTTTACGAGGGCAGAAATAGTGGCCTTCTTATTCAATTTAAAGGCCTGTTTGGCCGCATTCCAAATAAGGCCACTCGAAAGATTCTGTCCCTGATATTTTTTCCGAAGGGCCAGAGATTTGATGACGAGATAATCACCATCGTAAAAAGCAAAGATGAAGCCAGCGACTTCGCCATCGGGGGAGATGATCACACTAGATGGCGAAAAATCGTAGGCCTGAAGTGCACCTGCATAGAGAGAGGTGAAGGTTGGTAAATCGATAGGTTCAAACAGAAATGAATCTTTAAACGCTTCATGACTTATTTCATGAAAGACAGGAAGTTCATGAGTTGAAAATCTCTCTTTATCCATCGGACGAAGAGTGAAGCCTTTTTTATGGAGTTGCTGATAGGATTTTTTCATAGGCCCAGAGCCGATGCAGAAGTTTCCAATTCGCAAGTGTGGAAAAAAGACTGTATGGAAAAGAGCTAGATCCTTAAAGCCTTCTTTCTTGAAGAGTTCAGTATATTCCGGAGGAGTTGTTGGTTCCCATTTCAACCTTGGAAAAAATTTTTCTCCAAAAACTGAAAATCGATAATTAAACCATGTGTTCATATCAATCGGGGCTGCGACTTCTTTCACCTTTTTTTCCTTAAGCCAGACTTGCGCTCCTTCAAGAATCAATTTGAAGGCAGCATCTTTATCAGGTGAGTTCAGGTCAATCTCAAACATTCCCATGGTTCCGTGATTTTTTATTTGAGGACTTACCCTGGCACAAATTCGGGCAAGAATTTTGCCCTTGGAATCCTTCACGAGCCAGAATGCAGCATCATGCTGGAGTCCCCACAGAATGAGGCCCTTGATCTGCGCATCTGATGGGCCCACAACTACGAAGTCTGGCGCTCTGACTTCTTGGCGCAGCCCTACAAACGAAGAGATGAATGCTTCATCGTTGCCATCACTTAATTTTAAAAGTGTGAGTGACATAGTTATTCCAAAATCCTAATTTCACCCTTACCTGCATCCATTCTAACTCTCATGCCTGTTTTTAATTTTTTCATAAGCCCTCCTTGAACTCCTACGATCGTGGGAATTCCAAGCTCGCGCGCGACCACCGCGGAGTGAGAGAGAAGACTTCCTCTTTCAATCAAGAGACCTGAAGTCGACGGAAAGAGGGGAACCCATCCCGGATCCGTTCTCTCTGAGACCATGATCTCTCCATTTAATCCCTCAGCGTCTTCAGCTTCACGCACGACTCTCACAATCCCTTCAACGATTCCGGGAGAGCAAGGAGTACCGATCAGAATATTGGGATCATCTGATACTGGCATCTCTGCGGCCAGGAGATCATTATCGGCAAGAACTTGAGGGTATAAGAAATTGAGACCAGCAGCGCCCTCGGACACAAAACGGTCAGGTGGTTGAGGAGATTTGCGGTATTCATCAAATTGTTTTTTGCGAGTACTGGCGAGATCCAAAAAAGTTACCTCAAAAGATCGTCCTTCCTGGTAAGCAATGATTTCATCCACACTTAAGTAAAAGACATCCATGGGTTCTTTTAAAAGCCCAAGTTCATGATACCGATGACCAAGGGACTTGAAGATTCTTCTACAAATTCCAAAAATATTTGTTCTCAGCAATCGTAGATCTTCCCGATCTTTTACGGCCAGACGAGCTTTCTTTAGGACCCAAAGATAAACAACACGCTTGATGCCACTCACATTTTTCTTCACGATGTCTTCAGCGGCCTGGTTTTTTAAACCCTCCTTCGCCATGATTTCATCGATCGAGACATTTTTCATCTTAATGAAACTTAAAATCGCATCGACCGCCATGGTGGGGTCTTCATGAAGATCAGTACTCTCGAGTTTCAGCTCGTTGATGCATCGAAATCCGTAGAGATCGATGTAGCGGTTGAAATCTTTAAAGACCTCGGGAGATTTTCCTTGGCGTAATCCTTGAAGGACTGTCCTGGCATTGTTCGTCGCAAACCACTCGCGGACCTCTTTATCGCCTTCATGAATTTTCTTAGCGACCCTCATGAGCATGCGAGTTGGTTCGGTGCTGGCGAGATCACCTTGACCCGCGAGGAGGTCATTATAAAGTGAAGGAGTACTGTCTTTTACTATCCATTTTTCTGTTAATGATTTTAGGACTCCGAAGAAAACCATGCAGCGGGTATCTGAAATAATCGGTGCTTTCCACTTGAAGAGCAGCTCCTGATTCAAATTATGATAGGCCTCGATGAGTTCTTGAACACTTAATTTTGAGTAATCAACAGCCTTGGCCTTATCATACACGCGGTCAAAGTCTGCTTTAAATTCTTTGATGATGGCGTCGACTTTTAAGATCCGCCAAACGTTTAATCCGAGGATGTAAATTTTCTTGAACCCACCGTAAGCGGGTGGGTTTTTTGTGAAATCAAAAAGTGCTTGGATCTCGGGCTTAAGATCCTGCTTCACGCCCATCATCGTTTCCATAAAGCTGTTCGACTTCGCAGAAAAAGGGAAGAGAAAGATCATCTGGTACCAGTTGCGAAGATTGTAGTACACGCGCCCACGAACGAGCCCCAACATATTTCTGAAAGTCGGTTCATGGAGTTCGATTAAATCTTTCGGAACCCCCATAACGTCGCAGAACTGAATGTAGACCTGCCGATACGCGCGAGCGATGTGACTAAAGGTCAGTGGGCTCGTGACCCCGTTGTAGGACTCTGTGATGTTCGAATTATCCCAAAGGATATATTGCCCACCCTTGATGCCTTCCTTGAAAAAAGCAGGATTCGGCAGACTCGTAATGGGGCGAGTTTGTACGCAGAAAAATTCTCCGCGCTCAAAGACCCATTCGATATCCTGAGGTAGGTTTAATTTATCTTCGAGAATGATCATGGCCTCAGAGATTTTTTTTATCTCGGCATCAGTTAAGCTAGAAGCTTCTTTTCGACTCGCCTCAACTTCTTTTTTAAGAATCCCACCTTTTTCATCTTGAGCGTAGTAGTGATCCTTTTTGACGAGGTGAGGTTCGATCTTCATTGATTTTCGGTCCACATAGTAATGATCGGCATCGAGCTCGCCGCTTACAAGTCCCTCACCAATCCCAAACACCGAACTAATAATCATTTGATCCCGTTTCATAGGATGGATGGGGTCTCGACTAAAACCTACGCCGGCCACATCAGCAATAATCATTCTCTGGATTATCACACCCATGGAAAAGTGCGTGGTTGAAATTTTTCTCTCTGTACGATACGAGCGGGCGCGCTCGGTGAAGGCAGAAGCCCAGCATAGACGGAGTGATTTTAAAATTTGATCGAGGCTTTTCTGATTTAGGTAACTCGAAAACTGACCCGCGAATGAGTGTTCCACTGAATCTTCGCCAACTCCACTTGAGCGAACCGCAAAGCTTGCACCAGAGGTCTTGATGGTCTCTAGACGAGCTTCAATTTCTTTTGCGAGAACGGGATCGAGAGTACCCGCAAGGAAGAGTTCTTCAATGCTCGCGTGAGTCAGTGCCCAGAGATCAGTACCTTTAAACTGTTCAAGAAATTTTCCAAAAGCGATTCCTGAAACGCAAAACCAAGGCGGTGTTGGGACTCCGCATTTTCCGAGTCTTGCCATATTGGTGGCCTTACCACCGCTATATTTTTCTAGAACATCTACCGGGTCTTTGTTGTCTAAGAGAAAAGAACTCATTTTGAACTCCATGCTTGAACCCATTGAATGATAGCAGGGGACCAAAGGACAACTGCTGACGAGAGACCTGAGAGTCCTGCTGGAATTTTATATTTTTGAGGATTTTGGTGCCATGCCAAGAGTGATATCAACAAAAGTCCTAGAGCAACCCAAGAGTAGACACCGATGCCAGCTATGTGGGCGCCGATCGCCGTGATCGTCATGAAGATCAGGCAAATGAGTACGGTTTTCGTTCTTCCGTAATGATGAGCATAAGTTTTTGCCATGGCATGGGCCGCGGGATTTAGTTTTCTGCAGACTTCAAAGGTAAATGAACATCCAAAATTTGCAAGAAGCCAACCGAGAAAAGTTTTATTCTGCAAGAGAGCAGGGTTTTGTAATAATCCTGGCCAAGCAAACAGCGGGAACACAATCACTTGATGAGAAATCGCATAAAGCATTGGGCTTTTATCGAGCTCATGACTCATATAGAATTCTTTAAACATGAGCCAGGAGAAAAGAGAGGCCACCATGACCGAGACTCCAGCGACCGGTGACTTTAGCATCATCAAGGTTCCAGAGATGATCAAAATACAAAGAAATATTTTTAAAAGACTTAAAACTTCCTGGGCCTTAAAAAGTCCGCGCGGAAGAGGGCGAGTCGGATTAATCACCTTATCTGTATCAAAATCTTTAAGCTCATCTCCGAGCCGCATTTGAATGAAGAGGAGGTTATTAAGGACGACTCCCACAAAGACTACGATCCAATCAAAGCTTTGATCAATACTCAACGCCGAAACCACAATCCCAGCGGATAGAAAACTCAAGGCAGGCAGAGGGGAGCGCTCTTTTAAGTAAGTCATAAATCGATTCATAGGGACCTCAGTTTTTTTGGAAGACTTCGTTTACGATCGATGCGGGAACGATGCCTCTTGTCTCGAATAATATTTGATTCGATGATTTCGGAAATTTCTGGAAACTTCGCCTTAATACCCTTATCAAAAACCTTTTCGCCGATGAGATAAAGTTTTTCGCTTTTATCTCGAAAAATAAAAGATTTAGAACTCTGAAGAAGGGAGTAAATTTTTTGCTCCAAAAGAAAATCCTGCGGTTTCTGAGATTCACGGCCTGCGTACCAAAGCGCTTCTTCAGTTTCTTGCATCCGATCACCCATGCAGTGCCAGAGTTTTCCGCTTGCATCTCGCTCTTTAATTCCTTTGTTCTCTTCTTTGCTGCCCACATATTCACCAGCAACGTTGGGGCCACTGACCCAGAGAACTCCGTCTCGAACTTGATGCTCAACCTGTGGTACAACATTTCCTAAATAGAGCGTTTGAAAAAAACCTTTCTCACGACTCTTTTTTACGGCGATTCTCGCATCACAAACCGCCACGGGTTCAGCTTCACTTCCCCCGTATATATGGAGGAATTTATTTTTGGGAAAAGTTGCAAAGACTTTTTCCATGATCGCGCAATCTGTGAGAGCTCCACCGATGACAATTCTCTCGAGAGTTTCAAAGTGTGAGAGAAGATCAAGATCAAGAAGAGTTTTCAGGAAAGCAGGGCCCGTGCTTAAAGTCGGAGGTCGAAACTTTTTACAAAGCTCCAAGGTCTTAAAAAGATTTTTCTCAGACCATTTATTCGGAACGATGACTGAGCCTCGCCCAGTCGCCAAATGGAAAAGTGCTACGTTGGGGAAGATGATGAGGTCTGGAGTCCCCCAGACCTGGGGTTCCAGGGCGGTAAAAATATCGTAGATATTTTTCATGTAAGCGTGAGTACGAACCACACCCTTCGGAGCACCGGTGGTACCCGAAGAAAAAACAATAAAGGCATGATGCTGAGGTTCTACCTCTGCGAGTTCAAATTCATCAAACGTCTCGAGCTTAAAATCAGAGGGGGTCAACCAGTGAGGGATTTTACGGATTTGCTTTGATCTCCCACCCCAGAGTTTTCCTAAAAAGGTCGTAAGAAAAGCTTTTGGCTTCGTCGATTCAATGACGTGACCAATTCGGTCTAGGGACAGCCAAGGTTCAATAAAAAGAATCCGCACACCCATTCCCATGAGCCCACAAATCATTCCGTAGAGAAGAGGCGAGGGAGTGATCGCCACCAAAACAGAATCACCACTTTTAATGCCTAGAGATCTTATTTTAGTCTGAACTTCGCAGCTTATTTTAAAGATATCGGAAAAGCTCTGCTCTCCATGCTTGATATCGGCTATCGCCATCTTATCAGGATGCTTCTTTGAATTTTGATAAAAGAGGTCGATGGAATTCAAGCGACTCCTTTTTTTACAGGAGAAAGACCAACGATGCATCCGTCTTTTGGTTGAAGAGTCAGGCTAATAAAATAGTCCGCAGGATTTTTAAATTTTTTCTCGAAGTTATAATTTTTAACTGAAATCGAGAGAATGGTGAGTGCTTCAAAGATGGCAAACTGAGATCCGATGCAGGCCCTTGGTCCACCACCAAAAGGGAGATAGGAAAAACGATGATGCTTTTTTCTCTCTTCGCCCAGGAATCTCTCGGGCCTAAAAGTAAGCGGATCTGGCCAGTGTTCATCTTTTCTCTGAATGGTGTAAATGGATGCGATGACGGCTGCTCCTGCAGGAATGTCATATCCCTTAATTTTGGTGGGCCCATAATTTTTTCGAGAGACGCGCCAAAAAGGTGGAAAAAGTCGCATCGATTCCTCTAAAACGGCTTTGGTATAAACGAGCTTCGGTAAGTCTTCAAACTTCGGCGTATCACCTTGAACCACGCTGAAGATTTCCTCTTTCACTTTTTGATAAACTTCAGGATGACTTAAAATCTGGCGCCAGGTCCAGGTGAGAGCGTTGGCGGTCGTCTCATGGCCCGCGATAAGCATATTGACGACTTCATCTCGCAATTGCTGAGTGGTCATCTGAGTTTGGTCTTCTGAGTCTGTTGCCGCGATCATGGCATCAAGAAAATTTGTGTGCTCTTTTTTTTCAGTGCGCTCAATGATCATGCGATTAACAATGTCGTCGATTTTCTGGATTCCACCAAAAAATTTTTTTGTCGACTGGAAGGGAAGAGAAGACTCAATTTTAATGGCTAGTTCTCTTTTGTTTTTAATGGGAAGGGGTGAGAGGATTAATTGGATCCAAAGATGTTTGGTGGTCTGCAAATATTTAAGAATATCCCGAAGAGAATCACGAATAATGTTCGCCTCTTCGAGTTGGCTTTTTCCAAAGAGAGCTACACTGATAATCTGCAGAGTCACGAGATTCATTTCTTCGGCGAGATCAATCTCTTTCAGGCCATCCCACCGCTTAACAATGTTTTGAGTTTCTTTTATCATCACATCGTGAATGCGTTCGATGTGATTAGTTGCAAAGGCCCAAGACATCATCCGGCGCTGTTTTCTCCAGACCTCTTCCTCACTTACCAAAAGACCATTTCCAACAATGAGTTTAAATCTCTCGTAGCCCGCAGACTTCGTAAAATTCCGGGCGTCCGTTTGCAAGACTTGCTCGATGGCCTCTGCATCGTTGAGCATGACAAAACGATAATTTCCCAATCCAAAATAGACCACGTCACCGTACTCGCGGAATAAATCCTCGTAGAGTTTGATGGGGTTTTTCTTGCGCGCAATCATCATGCGCCAAAAGCTCGAGATCGATCTCGGCCCTGGGGGAAAGTTCATGGACAACCTGTTTAAAAAACTGTTCATTTGATTATGACTGAGTCCTTAAATTGCGGGCAGATGGAAAATATTGGTTTCTACCGACTAATTCACTCTGAAACATTTACCTATAAATCTGTTTAGAGCCCTTTTTAAGCTAAGATCGGTGAATGAAACTATTACTCCTAGGGATCATCATGGCGACAAGCTTGGCGGGCGTTACCAACGCCTATGCCAAAGACTGTTTTAGTGATCACATCCGGGAGTCCATCTCTGTCAATTCCCTTAGGAAACCGATTTATTCAAAATTTACAAATGGCCGTTCAGATAAGATTTTCACTGAACTTATTCTGGGTGAAAGACTGACCTTGCCCGTCGCCATGTTTTATGACTTTCGCGCTCAATCATTTCAAAAAAAAGGAACTCCTCTTTTTTGCAAAGAATTTAAGTCGATGAACAAGACTCCAACTTTTAGAACCGATCATTTTGTCCCTCTCACTTATAAATATAGCCCCTTTGATTACAAGACAGTTCGTCACGACATCCTTAAGGCCATCTCCATAAAAGATATGGAGGCCATCAAGCTCATTACTCTTGAAGCGATTGATGAGTTAAAAAATGCTCCCGACTATCATTGCATGACCAGACACTTTCTTGAGTCCATTTATCGTTTTGCCTATTTTCTCCCAAAGCAAATTGAGTCAGCTCGAGATCATCAGCTTTCTTCACCTCTTGGAATTTCTTTTGAGGTCATGAAACTCCACGCGATCTCTTTGAACACCCTGGCCCATATCGATGACTTAAGTGCTCCCATTCAGGCGGAAGGAATTCCTATCCTTTGCTCGGAACTTCCAAACCTAATGGACGATCTGAACGAGATAAATATTTAAAAAAAGTCTCATTCCTGAAGGGGCCTTTATGAAATCATTCATTATCCTAGCTCTTTTATCTTCAGTCGCCTTAGCTACAACTGACATCGATAAACGACCACCGAACCTCTCTTTTAGAGATGGCCAGGCCGTTTTCATGGATATAACGAAGGCCTATTACGAAGTGATCTATGACACCGAAACCAAAACCGCAAAAGCTCGTGCCTCACTTGAGGTTTTAACCGCCGAAGACGGGCACCCGATTTTTGATTCACTCCAGGAACCAACTTCGATCAAGATCGATGGAATTGAAACGAGTAATAATCTTGTCAGTACACCGGATAAAAAAACTCTTGTTCGAGTGATTAATCAAGGCGTGAGTGCAGGGTCTCACTTAATTGAAATCGAGCTCCCGTTGAAAGAACTCGTGACCATCGAGAACAATGAAGTCCGCAGTGCTTTTTTCATGGGAGATCTGGAGGACCGCGGTTACATGGAAAAATATTTTCCAACAAATTTCCTCTTTGATCGAATCCCGATGGTGTTGAAAATTAATTTCACGGGTGCATCTAATCAGCGCATTTACACAAATGGAGACATCACTAAAATTTCAGACTCAGAATTTGAAGTTGATTTTCGCTCCGATATTAACAACTCATGCCCTTACTTTCAGACGGTGCCCAAAGGAACTTACCTTGAGAGAGAGTTCAAGTACCCAGGCCTCAAGGGAGATTTGCCTGTTTTGCTTTACACCACTAAAGAAGGAAACGGTGAGGGGGACCTCGACCGCATGCAGGCCCTCATCACAAAACTTCTCACCGAACTCGAAGGGGATTATGGTCCCTTTCTCCATCCGAAAGCACGAATCTTTATCTACAAAGGTGCTGGTGGAATGGAGTACTCAGGGGCAACGACCGCCACCGAAGAATCTCTAGGCCACGAACTTTTTCATTCTTATTTCGCTCGTGGAGTGATGCCAGCAAACGGAAACGCAGGCTGGATTGATGAGGCCCTCGCTCGTTGGAGAGACAATGGGTACAAGAGCAATCTTAGCTACAATGTGGCCTCAAACATCGCTGCTCTCGGAACCTATGATCGTTTAACAGATCGACGCTCATATGGGCATGGATCTCAAGTCATGGGGTACTTTGATGCGAAATTTAAAGGGCAGGGTGGGCTCAAGCCCTTTCTACGTAAGCTCATTCAAGATCGTGCTTTCGATCCCATCACGACAGAAGAATTTGTGAGGGCGATGAATGAATTTTACGGAGTGGATAATATGCCCGAGTTTAAACACTTTGTTTACGAGCAACCAAATTCGTCCAACAGATCAATTCAAATGCCGGCCATGTTAAACGATGTTCACCGTCAACTTGACCGACAAGAATTGCATCATCTACTTCGTTAAGGATTCTGACCAGGACGACGGTCGGGATCCATGCCTTTTCTCAGCATGCTCTCTCTTCTCTTCGCCTCTTTCTCTTCTGGCGTGAGCTGTGACCTCGTAGGTTGACCTTGATTCGAAGGCGCCTGAACCTGGGCCTCAACGACTGGTTCGCCGGCACCTTTATTAGGGTCCATTCCCTTACTCAACATGCTTGCTCTTCTCTTTGCCTCTTTCTCTTCAGGAGTGAGCTGAACTTTCAAAGGTTGACCGTTAGGACTTTGTGCCTGTACCTGAACTTCTGGTCTTTGAGGTTTTTCTGCAATCGTGTAAACATCCGGCTTCGCTACCGTATTCGCTGCAACTCTTTCTGGAGAAAGTGTTTTGATGTAAGCAAGATACTTCGCCTGGATCACAGTTGAATCTGCACTTTTCTCACCCAAAGCATCGATGGCAACTTTATTTTCATTATAAAATTCTGGGGCCCAAGTCTGAGTCGCTTTGATGTTAGCATTCAAAGCTTCCACGCGCTGTCTTGAAACAGTCAAGAAGTTCACGAGCATGTCTTGCCCGCCCTTTTTGTCATCGGTTCTGATCATTGTGCGGATCAAGTCCGGACCATTTGTTCCTTTTTCTTTTGCCACACGATCAAGCCAAGTTTTAAAGAATGGTTCTTTCTGGTATCTCAAGGCAATTGTTTCATAAGAAGGCCTATTCGCAAAACGAGCAGAGGCGATTCTCTTGAGTTCTTTTTCATCAAGCAAAGATTCGCCGTTGGCCCGCAAGATAGATCTTAAAACCACATCCTGCCCCTGGGCATCGTTGTGATTAAAAATGTAGTGACCGACTCCTGGCTCAATGGTGACGTCCACTCGGCTAAAGTAATTATTGTAAGCACCTTGTACATCATAGCCACGAGGTTTGGTCGTTGGTTTCCCTGTCACGGCGTCGAGTTCACCCGGAACATATTCTTCTCTATCTCCACTGATGACGTAAATATCTAAGTCGGGATTTGCTTTTGTTGGATCGATCCTTCCGGCAGCATTTGGTTTGTCCCAAAGTTTTCCATTGGTCACGGCCCCTGCCCAGCGACCTCCGTCAGCATTCATCTTCGTATCACCGAAGTCCATCATAGATGTTTTATCGGAATACCATTTTGCTGTCGTTTTATCGAAACTACCTGGAGAAACGAGGACTGCTGCATCCACACTCTTTGGATATCTGGTGATATATTCTGAAATGATATCTGGACCAAATGAGTGTCCGACAAGAATAACGGGCTGACCGGGAACTTTATATTTTTGAACAATACGTTCTACGTAGGCGGCAAACTCAGCAGATTTTGCAAGCGCCGGATTTCTACTTCCGAGCTGGTGAAAAGGAAGGTCAAAACTCAAAGATGAGTAATTCATCTTGGATAATGAATTCATTTTTCCTGCAAACCCAACACCACTTGCTTTTTCAGTACCAGAACCGTGGAAATAAATAACTAAAGCCTTTGCCTCTGGATCAACCACTGGAATCGTTCCATCTGCTAAAGGCTTGGCTGTTGGAGAATAATATATCTGTGTATCCAACTCGGGATCAAATCTTGTGTCTACAATTCCTAAAGTCTGATTAACATATTTTGTCTCTTCCATGTACTCGATGTCGCTCAAAAAATTCGGCGCCCGATCGGTCACGACACGATCTTTCCAGGTCTCATCATTATAAAATCTTCTATTCCTTACGTATCTCTGGATGACGTTCTGGCAATCCGCTGTGGTTCCAGTTTTTCTTCCGAATGATCCGGCACCGAAGATGAAGTCGACCACATTGGCCTGAGATGGGGCCGTGGATAAGAGGAGAGTTGTAAGAATGAAAAAATGAATTGTGGTCGTCTTCATATTATATTCCACACGTACTTAAGAGTTGATCGACTTCACTTTTAATCTCAGCTTTTGGTCTTCCTGGATTACGCTTTTCAATGTCACTAATCACGATGGCGATATCGCGCTTCTCTTCAGGATATTTTGCCTCGGCTGAAAAGAGAGAAGCGTACTCAGGATCTTCGCTATATTTCACAATAAGAGCCGCTGAATTTGAATTCTCTCGGATCAAGAGATCTGCCTCGGTTTCTGCGGGAGATCTCTCCGTCGCTGTTCTTCCTGCCGGAGAGGGTGGAGCTTCGGGAGAACCAGTTCTCGCCACGACCGCAGAATCTTTTCCAGCTTCACTGGCCGAATCAACGACTGTCGCACCAGCTCTTGCTTCTGAAGGAGTCGCAGAGACGACGAGTCCCGGTGGGGCGATGGCATCTGCCGGTCCCGCACCAACGGCTTCATCAGCTATCCTTGCGCCACTTGCGATCTCTGGCCTTGCAACTCTTGAAGCAACTCGCGCAACAACCTTATCAACTGTGGCGGCACCCTCGAGAAACGCCTTATCCATCGCGTGGATGTAGAGGCCCACTAATCGAAGTGGCATGGTCACAACGACACCAGTCTTAGTGGCCGCCGCCGCCATCACCGAACGAGTCACTTGCGCATTTTTCACACGCTCCCAACTATTAATAATAACTTCTTGTGCTTTTGTTAATCCCTTCGCTGTCAGCTTAACAACTGCCGCTGCAGAAGTAGCTACAGCTTCAGCTGCTTTCGGAAATGTTTTCGCCATCAATCGAGCAATGTTTCTCGATGGTCCCGCTCCGACTTTCATCGCCACTTCGAGTGCGGCCTTACCACCAGCTTTACCGGCCGATAATAATCCACCCGTTAAATAGGCCGTGACAATTTCTCCCGCAGCGTATCCGATGATCCCGCACATCACTTGAGCTTTTTGTCCACAGCTTGAACAGTTCCAAGTCGTCATTGGACGAAGGCATGATGATCCGAACGGAAGACCTGACCATTGCTCGCAACCGTAATGGTTCATCGCCGATGCTTCTAAACTTGCGTAGAGATCTTGGGCCATTTCTGAAATTGTTCTTTTCTTAGCACCGGGAGCTTTTTGTTGAGCGGCCATCGCTGCCTGAGATGTTCTCACCTCAGATTTCTTGACGAGTCCAACCATCTCGCCAACTTTGTTTACTCCCCATTTTCCAATGTCCCAAAGGAGAGAGAGTGAGCTCCACACAGAATCAAAGACTCCGCGAAGAGCACTGGTCAAACAGTTATTACCCTGACCTCCACAAGTTTTCAGGGCCTGGTTTCCCGTTAGCAGTCCAGTGACCATCATGCCGACTGCAGCACCCGGAATCGCTGCGGATGCTGAACATAGGAACGGGCCAAAACAATTCTTGCTATCTGGCGAAGGCTGACAGGCGACCGATCGATTGGCAATTGCCGCCGCTTGGCGAGCGAGTACATCTTTTTTATCTTTTCCGTTTTGAGCAACGCAAGTCCTCTGGAATTCCGTTACCTCGTGATCTACTTCAATCCGAAATTTGTTCGCGGCCACGATCATCTCAGCGCACTTGATCTTCTTGCCCTGAACCATGAAGTAGACTTTCTCTGACTTAGGATTGTTCAGACAGGATTGAGAAATTCTGCTCTCCCAGCGCTCGAGTTCGAGGATTTTTGCCTTCAGCTGTTCTTCGCTTACGGCGAAGGTGCTGACAGAAAAAAGTGTTGCCAGAATAAATAGGATTACTTGCATTTGAAATTCTCCACAATCTTTTGAAGCTCTGGAAGATGCTTTTTATGATAATCACGTAATGAATATTTCAAGTTGTAAATTTCTCCACCGCACCAGAGATAGTAACTTCTCTCTATGAAGTGAATGTCGTTGATCACAAACTCAGCTCCAATGAAGTGGCCACCAAGATCTTTGTTAAAATTCACATTTTTCGTTGGCTCATAGCTAATGAGCCTTCCTTTGTGCGACTTTACCCAATCATCTTTCTCCGTTTTAAAATCGGAAAATAATTTTGGAAATTCATTGGCAGAAATCTGATCTTTTGTCAGGTTAGTCGGAAGAATAGAGATCACCGGTCGTGAATCTTTCTCCCACGGACCAAGGACTGCGAGTGGGATGCCAAAGAGCTCAACGTCAGTTTCCCAATCGCCACTCGCTGGAATATCGAGGGTGACAGTTTTCTTTGCGAGCTTAAAGTCCTGTGGCTTCGCCACAGCAGACAAACTCATAGACACCAAGAGTAAAACAATTAGTTTCATGTATTTTTTCCTATTCACCAAGGACTTATCGGATTCATATTAAAAAACTGAAACACTCATTTTTTTTACCGACTGAACCGATCAGAATAACAGGTATTTCACATTTAACTTGGTTAAAGATGGTCCATATTAGGCCTCTTCTATTTATATTATTCACCTTAACCGCTCCGGTCTGGAGTGCAGAGAATTCTTGTCTCTATAAAAATCTGGATGCTCTTTTAGCGAGCGATACCAATTCCATCATAAGAGTTTCACTTCCTGAAAAATCCGATGACTATAAAAGTCTTTATCAGACGGCAGAAGAATCTTTTCGAAACAATGTGCCGATTCCGGGCCTAAGACGAATCGTGACAAAAATTATTTCTGGTGCCGTGAAAACGGGCCCATCAGAAACTCTTAGTCAATTGAAGCTAGAACGCGTCAAGGCCGAGGGAGTGCGATCCGCTTATAAACTTTTTAGCTCAAAGCATGCGGCTCCAAAACCTTATGGTGAGTTTGTAAGAGATTTTGGACTTTTAAACGATGCGCTTGAAGCCTCTGATGAAACCCTGGCGATCTCTCGCGCTCAAACTTTACTAAAATCCATCGATGATAAAAATTACGACACCAGTCTCCTTTCAATTAAGCCGGCAAAACCAGGAAGTTTAAAAACATACGTTCAAGCTGAGATGAAATTGATCGAAAAATCCATGAATGGTAAAATGCACATTGAATCGTTCCACGATATACGCAAACAGATCCGCGTTTTTCGCAATCTCTTTCAGTCTCTCGATGCTAAGTTTCCCAGCCCCGTTTATAAGGATTTGGCACAGGAAGCAGGAAAATTAAGTGATGACATGGGTCAGGTGAAGGACGATTTTTTTGCTGCAGGTAAATCTGAGAGTGAAAAGATCAGAATCTCTAAGGACATCAAAGAGAGAATTCGAAAGCTTTTCACTAAAGTGAAAGCTTCCACCCTATAGTTTTAGTTGCTTACCCTCACCGATTTTTCTCAAATGATTTACTTTAAGATTACAGATTGCTCCAAATAAGAGACTCTAAAGCAGCCCAAATTCCCTCAACTAAAAAGTACCATATGCCTAAAAAGACCGTGGCCCATGCAAAGAAAAACTCGCCGAAAAAATCTGCTAAAAAACAGATGGGTTCGCTCGAAAAATTCCGCAGGATGGCCACCGTCATTCAGGATTCAAACGATGCCATCACCTTCCAGGATCTAGAGGGAAATATTCTTGCCTGGAACCGTGGGGCCGAAATTATTTATGGTTATTCCCAGGCCGAAGCTCTTGGTATGAACATTGTCGACATTGTTCCTACACAATACCAACCAGAAGCCCTGGGATTTCTCACTTCGCTCAAACGGGGTGAACTTGTTCGCACTCTTGAAACGAAGAGAAAGCGAAAAGACGGACAGATCATTGACGTGTGGCTAACCAATACAAAGCTCACGGATGACAAGGGTAAACTCACAGGAATTGCCACAACTGAAAGAAACATTACTGAGATTAAACAAACAGAGGCCTCACTTCGAGAAAAGTTTCTTGAGCTTGAGTATCTACGCGAAGGTCAGATTGCTCTGTCTGAAAGGATGAGAGGAGAGCAGATTATTTCCCGTCTTGGACAGAGTATTCTCAGCCATTTGGTTCCTTTCACAAATTCGCAAATCGGTGCGTTTTATCTTGTCGTAGCGGATAAAAAACTTGAACGAGTGAGTAGCTACGCCCTGTCCGAAAAACAGTCGGATAAGTTCATAGATTTCGGGGAGGGTCTTGTCGGCCAGGTTGCGATTGAAAAAACTCCGCTCCTCATTGAAAATGTACCTGCGGAATACTTTGGCCGCATCCAGTCTCATCTGGGCGGCATGGTTCCAAAATCACTCCTGATCTGTCCTATTATTTATGACAACGACGTCACTGGAGTGATCGAGCTCGGATCCCTTTTTCCATTCACCGAACACCAGCGTGCTTTTTTGGCCCACGTCTCTGAAAACATCGCCATCGCCATTAATACATCAGATGTGAGAAAGAAAGTTCAGAAACTCTTGGAGCAGTCTCAAACCTTAAATGAAAAACTACAATCACAGAAAGAAGAACTCAGAGCCGCTAACGAAGAGCTCGAGGAGCAGTCCTTTGCCTTAAAAGAATCCCAGGCCCAGTTAGAGCGTCAACAGTCAGAGCTAGAGCAAACAAACAGCAGACTCGAAGAACAAACTCAGGCGCTCGAGCAGCAAAAAGAAATCTTAAACGAGAAAAACGAAGCTCTCAACAAGGCACAGGTCCTTTTGCAAGAAAAAGCAACGGAGGTTCAGCGTGCCAGTCAGTACAAGACAGAGTTTCTCGCCAACATGTCTCATGAGTTAAGGACTCCTCTGAATAGTTCTCTCATCCTGTCGAAGCTCCTCATGGAAAATGCCAAGGGAAACCTCACCGACGATCAAATAGAATTCGCAAGTTCGATTAACTCGTCTGGAAACGATCTTTTAAATCTGATTAACGATATCCTTGATCTCTCTAAGGTAGAGGCCGGGAAGCTCGACCTCCGAGTCGAGGATGTCTTTGTTCCTAAAGTGATCGAAGGTCTTAAGCAAACCTTTCAAACTCTGGCCCTTGAGAAAAAGCTCGAGTTCACTGTGGTTCAGGATGTGGATGTTCCGAAGTCCATCATCACTGATCGTCAGCGCCTCGATCAGATCATGAAGAATTTAATTTCAAATGCACTAAAATTTACTGAGAAAGGTGCTGTTCAAGTTCGTATCTATACGTCTTCCAAAGATCACATCGCCTTTGAGGTGAGTGATTCAGGGATTGGGATTCCTAAAGAGCAGCAGGCGATCATCTTCGAAGCTTTCAGACAGGCCGACGGAACGACGAATAGAAAATACGGTGGCACAGGACTCGGACTCTCAATTTCACGGGACTTGGCGAGACTCCTTGGGGGAACAATCGATGTAAAGAGCAGCACCAGTCATGGAAGCCGCTTCACACTTGTTTTACCAACAACCTACAACGAAGAGAGCATCGCAGGAGTCATTGCTCATCAGGATCCCATCAAGGTCACTTTACCATTGCCGGAAAAAAAGAATCGACCTTTGATCGAGAAAAAAATATCAACTCTACCTTATGAGGATGATCGATTTAAACTCGATAAAACTGCGCGGACAGTTCTGATCGTAGAAGATGATGTGATATTCTCAAAAATCCTCTTTAATCTTGCTCACGAACTGAAGTACCAGTGTATCGTTGCTCAGGGGGCTGACGAGGCCTACGAGATGGTCGTTGAATTTAGTCCCGATGCCATCCTTCTCGACGTGAATCTTCCGGATCATCCTGGTCTCACGGTTCTGGATCGTCTCAAGGAAAATCCCCGTACTCGCCACATCCCTGTGCACATGATGTCCGGAGAAGATTATACGGATGCTTCGTTACAGATGGGTGCGATAGGCTTCATGCTCAAACCGGTTGACCGGAATCAGATCAAGCTCGCCTTTGAAAAACTTGAAGCTAAATTTTCTCAAAAAATTAGCCGCATCCTAATCGTTGATGGCGATGAAGTCCAGCGCAGCAGCATCTGCCATCTCATAGCTGACGAGGGAATCGAAATCTCTCAGGTTGGCACCGCCGGGGAAGCATTGGAAGAACTCAAGAAAACCGTGTTTGATTGCATGGTGATGGATTTTGTCCTCGCCGACATGCCCGGTACAGAGTTTTTGAAGAAACTCTCACTTGAAGAAATAGCTTCATTTCCTCCTGTCATTGTTCACACTGGATCAATCCTCACCAGAGAAGAAGAGGATCAGCTTCTAAAGTACTCCCGCTCCATTATCATCAAAGGGGCCCGCTCTCCAGAACGCCTCCTCGATGAAGTTACTCTCTTCTTGCACAGGGTAGAGTCGCGCACATCTCCTGAGCATCGGAAGATTCTGAAGTCGGTGAAAAGCCGTGAGCAGGTTTTTGAGGGAAAAAAGTTCCTGTTGGTGGATGATGACATACGAAATATTTTTGCTTTGACCAGTGCGCTCGAACAAAGAGGTGCTAACATCATCGTGGGTAGAAATGGTCATGAAGCACTTTCCCAGCTAGAGACTGATCCTAATGTAGATTTAGTTCTGATGGATATCATGATGCCGAAGATGGACGGATATGAGGCGACCCGGCAGATCAGGAAACAAAAACGTTTTGAGAAACTACCCATCATTGCTGTCACAGCGAAGGCGATGAAAGACGATCACGAAAAATGCCTTGAGGCAGGAACCAATGATTATCTCTCCAAACCTGTTGACCTTGATAAGCTTCTCTCCCTCATCCGCGTCTGGATGCCAAAGCACGGTAGGCCCTAATGATGGAGTCTGAACAGGACCAATTACTGTTAGCTGTCTTTGAAAAGTACGGGTATGACTTTCGACAATACTCTCGTGCCTCCATGGACCGCAGACTTATTCAAGCGATGATTTTTTTAAAGCATGACAATATCCCGTCGATGCAAACAAAGGTCCTAAGCGACTCGACTCATTTCTTTGAACTTCTTCAATTCTTAACTGTCTCAGTGAGCGAAATGTTTCGTGACCCCACTTATTTCAAGTCTATCCGTGAAAATGTCGTGCCCATTCTTAGAACCTATGCCTCGCTCAAAATCTGGGTCGCCGGATGTAGCACGGGTGAGGAAGTCTATTCGCTTGCGATCTTGTTAAAAGAAGAAGGCCTTTTGGAGCGAACCATTATTTACGCCACCGACATCAATTCGCTAAGTCTCGAGAAAGCTCAAACGGGTGTGTTTAAACTCAGTGACGTTCAAAAATTCACGATGAGCTATCATCGATCTGGTGGAACGGGGGAGTTCTCCGATTATTATACTGCTGGTGAAGATTCGGTTATCTTTGATAAGTCTCTGCGAAAGAGCATCACATTCAGTGATCATAGCCTCGTCACAGACAGAGTCTTCTCTGAGACTCACTTCATCTCTTGCAGAAATGTTATGATTTATTTTGATAAAGAATTGCAAAACCGTGCCCTGAGTCTGTTCCATGATTCTCTTTGCCGTAAGGGATTTCTAGGGCTCGGGACTAAAGAAACAGTAAGCTTCTCAACTTCGGTAGACCATTTCGATACGGTAGATAAAAAAAATAGGATCTATCGAAAAAATGACAAGGCCTTAGGTATCAACAATGAGTAAAACTTCTAACCATAAAGATAAAAAAGCCATTGTCATCGGTGCCTCAGCTGGTGGGATCGAGGCTTTGCTTGAAATTTTTCCACTCTTACCCGCAGATTTCCACATCCCCATCATCTTTGTTCTCCACCTTCCAGCATCAGTGCCGAGCTTGCTAGATCATGTGTTTGAGAAAAAAATCCATCTCAAGATCAAAGAAGCCGATGAAAAAGAATCTATCAAGCCAGGAACCATATACTATGCACCTGCAGGATACCATTTGCTCATTGAAGAAGATAAAACATTTTCTCTCTCCACTGAAAGTCCGGTTTGCTTTTCGAGACCATCTATCGATGTCCTCTTTGAATCGGCCGCCAATTGCTATAAGAAAGATCTCATCGGGATACTCCTCACCGGGGCGAACACTGACGGTTCCAAGGGCCTTAAGCGGATCAGGGAAATGGGTGGGTTAACCATCATTCAAGATCCAAGCGAAGCGGCCATCTCTATGATGCCAGAATCTGGCAGAGTGTTTGTAAAACCAGAGAACATTTTTCATCTTAAACAGATCACTAATTTCTTACTCGAAGTCTACCAGGCAGGAAAAAAATGATAGACCCAAAATTTGAAGTTCTCATCGTCGATGACGTTAAAGATAATCTCCTCGCTTTGAAATCTCTGCTGGCCGGACCAAATATTCATATCCATCAGGCACTTTCAGGCGAAGAGGCCCTAGAGCTCATGGTGAACCATGATTTTTGTGTCGCTCTCCTTGACGTGCAAATGCCTGGCATGAACGGCTTTGAACTCGCAGAACTCATGCGCGGAACTAAGAAAACAAAAAACATCCCTATTATTTTTGTCACCGCCGCCGCGAACGATTTGAACTATGTGTTTAAAGGTTACGAGAGTGGTGCCGTCGACTTCTTAAGAAAACCTTTGGATTCTCATGCGGTAAAGAGCAAGGTCAATATTTTTCTTGAACTTCACGGACAAAAGAAGGAACTGGAATGGCAGGTTAACGAATTGAATAAGGCCAAGGCTGAGCTCGAAGTTGCCGTGAACACGCGCGAAGAGTTTATGTCCATCGCGGGCCATGAATTGAAAACGCCCTTAACAACTCTCAAGCTTCAGACCCAAATCCGTCTTCGAAAAATTAAAAAAGGTATCCCTGCCATCTACCCAGAAGCCGAGCTTCAGAAAATGTTCGAATCAGATTTAAAACAACTTGAACGCCTCACTCGACTCATCGATGACATGCTGGATATTTCTCGCATCAGCTCCGGTAAACTTTCAATCAACCTGGAGCATTTTGATTTAAGGGCTTTGGTTAAAGATTTTCTGGATAGTCACCTTGATCTTTTTAATCAGGCCGGAAGTGAGCTCATTCTGGAAGCTGATTGTGCTGTTTTCGGAATGTGGGATAAATTTCGGATTGAGCAGGTCATCACAAATCTCATAACCAATGCTACTCGCTACGGTAGTGGTAATCCAATAAGAGTTTCAGTTTCTACAGCCAATGACATGGCCATTTTCACCATCCAAGACCATGGAATCGGTATTCATGAAGCGGATCTTAAAAGAATTTTTCATAGATTTGAAAGAGCGACAGACACGGCCTTGAGTGGACTCGGCCTGGGGTTATATATCGTGAGTCAGATTGTTGAAGCTCACAAAGGTTCCATCGAGGTTACGAGTATTCCAGGTAAAGGATCTACCTTTAAAGTTTGCCTGCCTCTCTCCATTTAGGAAAAAAAAAGGGCACCGAGACCGGTGCCCTTAGAAACAAAAGCTATTCTTTAAATTCGAGAATCTGAGTGTACCCTTCGCTATAATACTTACTCCCAATAATCTGCATCGACACTTTCACAAGGTGTTTGTGAGAAGAGTTCTTCATAGCAACTTTTGGGTTTAGAGCAGTGACATCACCATTTGAGAGTTCATAAACTTGAGTTGCAAGCTTTCTGTCAGGCCAGAACACAATACTTTCAAAAAATTCAACTTTCACCATGACTTTGCCGCCAGCAAGAGCATTGAAATTTGTATTCTGTAATTCGAGATTCAAGAAGTTTTCGCTTCTGATGAGTTTTGCTTTGATAGTGTTAGATGGGGCGACTTGTTTACGAGTCCCCTGTGCCTTAATCATCATCACACCATTGTCCTCACTTCTTTCAGTGATGGCGTAGTCATTAAACGCATTTGAGTAAGTGAGACTAATTTTGTTCACACCATCGAAATTAACGTCATAAGTTTCTTTCTCGTCTTGGAGTAGGGGAGCATTCATCAAAGTGATCTTGAAAGTTTTTGATACTTCTTCAAAAAAATCACTCACGGTACTGACACTGATCATGTTGACGTTACGAGTCCGTACAACCACCTTACAAAGAAAAGCCGTGAGATCAAAACCAAGGTTATGACGGTTGGACTCTTCAAGCGTCATAACAATCATCGTGAAGTCGTCTTGAGTGATCGCCCCGGCCGTGACCGAAGCCTTCATCATGACCACAAACTCTGCCCAGCTCTCCGGGACACCATTTGAAGTCGCAAAATCTATGAATGATTTACTTAAAGCAAGGGCCGTTTTTTCTGTCAGACCCTCGATCGTTGATTGAATAAGAGTGGCGCGTACCTGCCCTGAAACAGTGAGGTCAAAAAGCTTTTGAAGTTTTCCGTTTCCTTCGGCTTCTTTAAATTGTGCGCCTTCGAGAGGAGCAAGGCCCAGGGCCTTCGCATTTTTGGTCTGATTCAATTTGGTAATATCGTCAAAAACAACTTGGGTTAAAAATCCATCTTCAACTGCTTTCATGAGAGAAGCAGAAAGCTCGGTCCATGTTTTAGGAATTCCGGCAGAGGAAGCGTAACGAGTGAGCTGAAGCACAATCTGGTTAGCAACATCAAGCCGCTCGGCCGGAGTGCGATCCATACTGTAGGAAACAGTGGCCGCAAATGACTGACCACGTTTTAAGAGGGTCGTATTTAAATCGTAAAAGCCTTTGAACATTTGGTTTCCGTGCCCAAGAGCGAGATCCAGAGTGATGTCCTGACATTGTTGTTCTTGGTAGTTTTCTACTCTGATTTCGCAAGTGCTGACCTTAAAGTTCTTGTAGGTATTTGTCTTGAGCGATCCGTTCAACACTCCACCAGTTGGAATCTCGATGGCTCCTTCGCGGTAGAAGCTTGCTTTGACCGGATCACCAGAGAGGCCTGTAAATTCGCGGTTTAAAACTTCACCAGGGGTGGCACACTGGTCGGGGGTTCTAGCTGCAGCAGATAGAGTGATAAAGAGTAAGGCGGAAAGAAACATTTTCATTTGGGCCTCATAAGGAAAAAGATTTGAGATTTTAAGTTAGAAAAAAAGGTGGTCTTTGGGAACTAAAGAGATGGGAAATAAAAAAGCCACCTTTCGGTGGCCTATCTATTTTTTTTAAAAAAGTGGCGGGAGAGGAAAGCGACAAACCCGAGAGATCCCATCAATTTCATCATCCACTCGAATAAGATTAGTGCAGAAAAACCGCTATCTATCTGTTGACGCGCTTCGCATTGGCCTTTCGTGTTATTTTGCTCATTCTATTCCTCAGAATACCGAAAAGACTGTCGGAGCAAAAATGATTTACCCGGAAATTAGCCTACACGAGTGGACGTCGAAGCATCAACTAGATGTGGAAGATAAAGAATGCCCTAACTGCAGAGTAATTTTCCGTACCATTGTCCCCATTATCATCAAGGGGTACGTAGGTTTGGAAACTCGACTGCATGACTGTGGACCCAACTTCAAAGCTGCTATCTTTATTCCCACATCAAATGAGAAACTTCA
>JBBQGK010000053.1:0-28147 GCA_038322885.1 Bacteriovoracales bacterium
CAGAACAGAGATTTCGAGGCGATTTTTTTATAACCAAAGATGAGCGGACTACAACTGACTTCGCCCGCACCACAAGTGTTTTGGTAATCACTCATCCTTGCAGTGGTGCTAGGATGACGGCAAAGATTATTTTGCATGCTCGATGGCCAGCCCGCGAAAACACAGAGTGAATTATTTCTGGCCCCAGATAATGTCGAAAGAAAACGAGAGGCAAAATCATTCCACTCGGCCCGGGCGGCATGAGCATCTTCGATAAAAAATGATTTTAGTTTTAAAATAAGCTGACTCGTTCGACGTAATCTATCGCTCGGTACATTTTTAACGTTTAGATCTTTTTTGTATTGGCCCTCGAGCTCAACAACAAATTCCATGATGGACTTAACGTAGGCTCGCTGTTCATTTGCGGAGAGTTGGATATATTCATCATGGGTAAGAAAGATATTGCGGGCAAAAGCATCCAGAGACGCCAAACTGACGGACAAAAACGTTATCAAGGATAGGATCAGAACTTTGATCATGGGATTCCTTGGATTACCCATCGGAGATAAGAGCCTAATCCTTTAATCATACCCGATGATTTCGATAAGCTTGAATCCCTTGATAAGTGTGCATTACGTAACGAAGTTTTAGGTAGTTAAGGACCCTTTATACGTTATTTGAGCCAACTTACCGTGGCATTTTCGTGCTCACAATACTAAGATGATGGTTCAAAAAAAATTGCGAGAGGTCTCAAGATGGGATGGTTTCATCAAGTTAAAAACCCAAAGCTTAAGAACGTTAAGAAACTAGCTTCAAATACGCCAGTTGGGCTTTGGAAAAAATGTAATCAGTGCGGAGAAATTCTTCAAACAGATAAGCTGGAAGAGAATCTCAATGTCTGTCCTTTGTGTGATTATCACTATCGTATCTCGGCCTATGAACGTATTGCTGTCATGACCGATGAAAATTCTTTTGAAGAAATCAGTCCTGATCTGATTTCTAATAATCCCCTCGAGTTTAAAGATAAGATTACTTACGCTCAACGCTTGGAAGCTGCTATCAAAACAACGGGGATCAAAGACTCGACTGTTTGTGGAACGGCATCGATTGGTGGTCTACCGGTGTCTATGGCCGTCATGGATTTTCGTTTTATGGGTGGATCGATGGGAGTTGTGACAGGTGAAAAAGTTGCACTCGCGATGGACATCGGTTTTGAGAAAAAAATTCCGGTGATTGTGGTTTCATGCTCGGGCGGAGCACGCATGCAGGAAGGAATTCTCTCACTCATGCAAATGGGAAAGACTTCTGCTTCTCGTTCGCGATTAAAGGTGGGCGGGATCCCCTATATCTCTATGCTCACGGACCCTACAACTGGTGGATGTGCAGCGAGCTTTGCTATGTTGGGTGATTTAAATATTGCTGAACCTAAAGCGCTCATTGGTTTTGCTGGTCCTCGAGTGATCGAACAGTCTATCCGACAAACCTTACCTGAGGGTTTTCAGCGCTCAGAATTTTTAAAAGAGCATGGGTTCATTGACCGCATCATTCATCGCCGAGATCTTAAAGAAGAGCTGACCTTTTTTATCAAAATGTTTTCACCCGTTAAATGAATGTGACCTTAGTCGACTGGCTCCTTCAGAATTACGGAACAGAAAAAATGGTTCCAGGTCTGGACCGCATTCGTGAAGCTCTAAGAGATGATCTTAGAACCCTCAATCAAATTAAAATTGTCACGATTGCTGGGACCAATGGTAAAGGGGAAACAGCTCTTCGTCTTTCTCAGGAACTAGAAAATACACCACATCTATTGTGGACATCTCCCCACATTGAAAGATTGACTGAGAGATTTCGAAACGAAAAGGGTGAGATTGGAGAGAAAGAACTAGAGGAACTGATTTACAAAAGCCACGCTGAAGTTCAGGCGAAAAATATTCCTCTCTCTTTTTATGAATTTTTATTCTATGTTTTCTGTCGCTGGGCCTTGGAGAAAAAACCAAAGATTCTTTTGCTAGAAGTGGGCCTGGGTGGTCGTCTGGATGCTGTGAATATCTTCGACGCAAACCTCGTTTTACTTCCCTCCATATCGAGGGATCACCAAGAATTTTTGGGAAAAAGATATGATCAGATCTTGCAGGAAAAACTCGGGATTTTAAGAAAAAATTCGACCCTTGTTACTTACCTTGACCTAAACTACCTTCGCGAGCGCGCATCATTGACTGCTAAGTCAGTAGGGGCGGCCGTTTTACACCTCGAGGAGTTAAAGAAATTTCCAGCTTTTGAATTCTCTCTGCGTAATCAGCTTTTGGCGCATGCCGCAAGTCTAATTTGTAAAGATGGAAATTTAAATCTTAGCAAACTCACAAATTGGGTCCCAAGAAATGTTCCTTTGGAGCATCGAGGAGAGCAGGTTCAGAAGGAAAATCGCTATACATTTTTTGGCTCACATAACCCCGATGGATTAAGAAAATTAATTCAACTTTTAGAGACGGGGAACTATACTTTTCCTAGACCAAATTACGATCTTGTTCTTCTGGGACTCTCCGCACGCGAGCCGCGGGATCTTTTAAGCATGCTCATGATGATGGCCAAAGCAAAATTGGGAAAAGTGATCGTCACAACTTTCAATCATCCTAAAGCTGCGGCCCCAGATTTGGTTCAAGCATACTCTCGTCAAGAAGGACTAGATTTTGTTCAGGACTGGGAACAAATTTTTCAAGGAAGAAGCGATCAAAATATTTTGGTTGTTGGTTCTTATTATTTCATGGGTGAGTTCAAAAAACGTCTACGCTGATTCTCCGCAAATGCAGATCGGAGATAAAATTTCGATCTTTTCTGACAAGGCCTATCGTAAAAATCAAGGGAAGTATTTTGAGGCCGTTGGTAACGTCGTGATCATAAGCCAAAAAGATACGATCTACGGAGAACTCGCAAGCCTTGACCAAGAAAAAATGATGGTGAAGATCGAAGGTAACGTTCGCATCATCACTAAAGACATGACCCTTTACGGATCACACCTTGAATATAACATCGTCACTGGCGTCGCAGTAATTAAGAATGCCCGCATCCTCACCGCCGAATTTAATCTCGTGGCGACCGAGCTCATGCGCGTGAGTGAGAAAGATTTTATTGCAACAGATGGTGAATTCACCACCTGTAAGGATTGTGCTGAATCCTGGTCAATCTTTGGTAAAACGATCCGCATGCGAACTAACGAATATGTTCAAATTCGTCATGCTTTGATGAAAATCAAAGGGGCGAACGTTTTGTATGTTCCGTACATTTCTATGCCCATTATGGTGAAGCGTAAAACGGGAATGCTCTTTCCCGAAATCTCCAGCCGTGTTCCGGAAGGGATTTCTTTTGAGCAACCTGTGTTTGTGGCGATGGGTGATCATAAGGACGCGACGATTAGTCCTATGTTTTGGGCCAAGCGAGGTTACGGTGGAAATTTTCAATACCGCCAACGATACCGTCAGCTCTCGTGGCTAGAATTCAATGCAAGGACTCTCCAAGATCAAATTTATCTTCCTGGAAAAAGTGATCTCAGCCCTTCTGGTAAAGATTATTTCCGCTACTTTGTTGAGGCAGAATCTCATCAACAATGGTCGCCAAATTTCAAATCTCATTTTCGTTACACCGGTGTTAAGGATCTCGACATGTCGAGGATTGACCCGATTTTTATTCAGCCTCGGACTCTATCAAGTGACTATGGACTCCAAGCTCATGGAGACTTCAGGCAGGATTACTTCTCAGTAACCGCTGAGGCGAACTATCTCCGCAACCAACTTGTTGCAGATCCAACGGTCTTTGATCGCTCATACGTTCAAACAATGCCAAGGATTGCTCTCTCGACAACTCCTTATTCATTGATTCAGAGTAATGCTCCGATGTTTCAGCATATCGCTGTGGGAATGGATTCATCCTATACGCGCTTTCGGCAAGTGGATCAAAAAGATCCTTTAAGAAATGCCGATCGTGAAACTTTTAGGCCTTATTTGATGTGGCATTTCTTGACCCTTGGTCCGGTGAGTTTAAAGTCTCGCTACACACTCGATCAGCAGGTTTATCAGTTTTCCAGTCGGCAAGAGGAACAAGCAGGAAAAAATGCTGGCCTCATGCAAACGGAAGTCGCTTTTACGATGGATAAAATTTTTGGACTCGCCTTCGAAGAAAAAGTACCCGTTTACATGATTTCTAAAAGTGACTTGAAGCGGCTGCGCGAGCAAAAAGAACAGGGACTTGCTCCCATTCAAAAATCAGAGAAGGTGAATCCTCTCGTGGGTGAGCTTGAGCCTTTTGAGGCCGAACTCGCGAAAGAAAATATTGTTCAGATGCGGAATAGTTACCGGCACACTCAGGAATTTAAGTTCATCCACCATTACATCACTTCACAGACTCAATACGGAAATAAAGAATTTCTTAGAAATGTAAATCTTCCATACACCAGCAGTACAGACTCTGGGCAGCTCTATTGGTTTGATTATGAAGATGCGATTCGGAAAAATGAAAACTTATATGGTGCGAGTGCGACAAGAAACATCATTCCCCCACAAAATACGGCCGAGTTTCAGTGGAACAATTCCCTGATCCGCAAGACTCCGAAGCCTTTTAGTTACCTCGATGATGATAAATATTTGCGTGACAACTTTAATTACACCCGCACTGGTTACTTTAACGTGTCTCAAGGTTATTTATTAAATGAAGATCGGGCACAGGACCTGAGCCAGAGACTCACTCGTCTTCTTTTACAAACCGGTTACAATGCAGACAAATGGTCGGCTAACCTCGCCGAGTCTTATTTTCATTCCTCTAAATCTCAAATCACCGCTGTCTCTGCCACTCGAAGATTTGAATATATGAATATCTTCACGGGATATAACTACAACTCAAATCCAACTTCTAAGCTCAATACTCTCTCCGTTGGGGGCCAGGTTCGTCCCACAGATGTTTTAGGTTTCGCCATCGTTAAAAATAACGATTTAAGAGCACGCACAGAAATTAGTTCGGTCTATTCTCTCGATATCATGCCTCATAATAACTGTTGGATTTTGAACCTCAATTATCGCCAGTCCAACCAAGGTAACCGATATTCTTTTAACATCTTTTTTAATTTCGGAGATGATAAGTTTGATCGTTATCGCGATGACTATTTTGCGGCCAAACGTCTATGAGTAAGGTCGCAACTTTTATTGATTTTGATGACAGTTTTACTTTCAACGTTGTTCAAGAGCTGACTGAAATTGGTTTCATCGTTAATGTCGTGAATTGGAAAGACTTTGAAAAATTACCAGAAATTGGGCTACTCGTGCTGGGACCAGGTCCCGGTCATCCAGATGATTATCAAAGTATCTTTTCCCTTTTACATAACTGGATCCAACGAAAGAAACCAATCTTTGGAGTCTGTCTCGGCCATCAGATTTTCTGGCGGTTAATGGGAGAAGAAATTGTCCGCTCAAAAACTCCGGAACATGGTCAAAGTATTGTACTCGATCTGAATCAAGATTGGAGAGACTGGCTAGGCATTTCTGGAGAGGCGAGGGTTCAGCGCTACAATTCACTCTCAGTCATGGAGCAGGCGGCCTTCAGAAATCCAGAGTTTAAGAATTTTGTACAAGACAATGAGATCCTTATGACGAGAGGAGAAGGGGTAGTGACCTACCAATTTCATCCAGAATCCTTGGGCACTTCTTTCCGTCAGGCCTTTTTTATGACCGTCATGAGGGATTTAGTATACTGATAGAATGAAAAGTCTCATGGTCCACGGATGTTACGACACCGATACCCTCAGGACCTTACAAGAACTTGGTGTCCGTCATTTTGGTTTTGATCTAAGGGGCAGAAGTCCTAACCTGATTCCGTTTCATCAATTACAAATTATTTTGAAAACCCTTTCTCAGGATAAAGTTCAGCTGATCTTCGAGAACGATCTTCCATCAACGATCCTCTCCTTTTTAAATCTTCTCAAAGACTCTCCCGTTCCTTTGGTTCTTGAATTCAGAGACAAAAAAACGGCAGACTTCTATGACTCATTTAAGACTCCGTTTTATTGGTTAGTGAATCCGGAAGCCGAGTGGGAAAAAGTTTTGATGTCCAAGAACCTCGAAGGCTTGCTTCTTCCTCTTGCTCACCAAGCCTTCTATCAACGAAATGAAAAATTTTGGGACATCATTGAGCGTCGCCAGCTCTCCGTTCATCTTCACGCTTCAAATTTGAGAGACACGATTGTCCTCTCAAAAGAGAAAGACGTTCATGTGAGTCTCGATCTCGGTCATGAATTTGAGCACGGTTTTAGAAATATCGATCAGAATAAGTTGAAAAAAGAAATACGGGAGATTTTTTGATGAAAGTTCTTCTTTCAAATGATGATGGTGTTCATGCACCAGGCATCCGTGCCCTGTATGATGCTTTTCATTCGACGTTTGAGACGACTCTTGTTGCCCCTTTGGAAGAGAGATCTACAACTGGTCATAGTCTGAGCCTTGATAAACCACTTCGCCTTGAGAAATTTGAACCAAATATTTATGGATGCTCCGGATTCCCCGCAGATTGTGTGTTAATGGGGCTTGCTCATGTCTTGAGTGGGGATAAGAGACCAGACGTGGTTGTTTCGGGAATTAACCGTGGTGCAAACCTTGGCCAGGATCTTTATTATTCGGGAACGGTGGCCGCTGCCCGCGAGGCCGCATTCCATAAGGTCCCTGCCATTGCAGTGAGCTTGGTTTTTCATAGTGTGACTGAAAAACACCTCTACGAATCGGCCGCTACTTTTGTGAGGTGGTGTCTTGAGGAAAAACTTCATGTCCATTGCCCGCCAATGTGTTTGATAAATATTAATGTTCCCAATTTACCTCTCTCCGAAATCAAAGGTTGCAGGATTACGGAAACAGGTTTTCGTCGATATTCAGAAGAAATCCATGCTAGAATTGATGCTAGAGGCAGAGATTATTTTTGGATCGCTGGGTTGTATGAGGGGTTCGACCCCAACCCTGAATCTGATTGTCATGCCGTTCAGGACGGATTTATCGCCCTGACTCCTCATCGCCTCCTTGGCGTTGAATCCATGGATGTATCGGCCCTTAAAAAGGTCGTGGAGAAATTGAATGCGAAGTTTGCTCGCTAAATTTTTGATTTTCACAGTTCTTTTCAGTGCTTGTTCAAGCATGAAGAGCGGGCAATACATTTATGTAGAAACTCCTTCGCACGCAAAAAAAATTGCTAAAAAATATGGTGTCACCGAAGCCGACTTGAAGTCGGCGAATCCCTCAAAGACTTTTGATAACGAATGGATTTTTATCCCGAGCAAAGTTGGGTTTGCCCACATGCTCTTCAAGGACACCTACGTTATTGAAGACTACTCTAGCCTCGGCACGGGAAGATTCCTGTGGCCCGTTCCTCAGTTCTATAAAGTTTCATCACATTTTGGTCAGCGTGGGGCCAAGCACCACGACGGGATCGACATCCCAGCTCCAAAAGGAACACCCATTGTGGCGGTCGATTCGGGTGTTGTGATTTATTCTGATAATGGCATTCGTGGCTACGGCAACATGATCGTGATCTCTCACGGCGACGACATCTTTACGGTCTATGCTCACAATAAAAAGAACAAGGTTGATAAGGGCGATAAAGTTAAAAAGGGCGAAGTCATCTCACTTGTAGGAAACACTGGTCGCTCGACCGGCCCTCATCTTCATTTTGAGATTCGTGTGAAGAATAAAGTTCGAAATCCCGCCCAGTATTTATCTCGCAAGAACTAATTATTTATCCAGTTTTCCAGCAGGTCCTCGAGTTTTCTTTTCGATGAAATATTTTAACTGCTCATTATTTTTCTGAGTGTAATCCATGGCGAGTTTCCCTACTTTATCTTTTAAGAGTGGATTAGCACCGTTTTCAAGTAGGCTTGTAGCGGTACTAAAACAATTCTTTTCAATCGCATTATGAAGAGGAGTTTTACCTCTGCTATTCGCCATGTTGACATTGGCACCTATGGATATGAGAAGATCAACCATTCGATCGTCACAACTCCAGGTTGCTAGATGAAGTGGGCTAAATTCTCCGTTTTTCATCGAATTAACATCATAATTTTTCAAAAGATAATTTACGAGCTCAACATTTTTTCCATCGATGGCGATAAAGAATAGATTCATTCCCGAGTGATGAGAATCATGCTTCGATTTAATTTCCCCATCTCTCTTGGCCCCTTGAGACTCTAGATATTGAAACATTTTAAAATCACCATCATGTGCAGCCACCATGAGTGGAGTAAAGCCAATTTTGTTTTTTATATTAATGTCCTCTCCTCTTTGGAGGAGCTTTTTGATTTCAGGATAGTTTTTGGCGTTTACAGCTTTTAATAGTTCAGGCCCTCTGTACATAGAAGGTAGATCGTCAGATTCCATTTCAAAAGGAACCAACGCCATCAATATGGATGCAAAGATGACAGGAAAATCTCTTTTTGGCTTCCAGTTAATCTTTGGATACGATTTAATTTCGTTAAACCAAGCCTCTTGAAGAGAGTGAAATTTTAAAAAAAGGATTACAACTACACCGAGGCTAATTATTTTTCCAACGTGATTTGCTATGAACTTGAGATAGGGAAGGAAGGGTTGAAAACCATAATTTTGAGAAAATTGATATAGCAATACTCCCCCGTAAACGAGAGCAAATAAGGTCAGCGCTAAGTTTCTAACATTTTGATAGAAAAAGATTTTTTGGTTTTTCTTTATAAACTGAAGACGTGGAAAATGTATCAGTAAAGTGAGTGCGAAGAGTGAATAGAACATTGTGACAACGAGGTAGAAAAATGTGACTTGCAAACCTAAAAATAAATAGCCTTCGGAGAGATCTAGCGAACTTCGAAACGTAGGCATGAATGATAAAATTAAAAAAAGAAAAGGAGATTTTAAAATTAAATCACCAAAGAGAACGTAAAAGATTAGGACTTTTCTCGGAATCGGAAGAGATTGCAAATACTTCCAGGAAAAACTTTCTGTATTTCCCTGGGAGCCAGGAGTATTGCTAAAGCTCATAGTGGATTTGATAATTTTTATGCCAATGAGTAAGGCAATCAATATATTAATTTCTGTATCTTTAATATAAAAGCCACTTATAAAACTTACTATCCCGATGATAGAAAAGAGCAGCAGTAATTCTTTTTTATGCCATTCATAAACTTGCTTTAACATACTTTGAAGTATCATGCGACATCCTTACTTATTTTGAATAATTCCTGGATTTCAATTGGAGAATGAACTTTTGCATTTCCTTTCGAAATGAAAAGAATTTTTTGAGCACGGTGAATTAGGTCTTCAGCGATGTTTGTGGCCAAGAGAATAGAACAATTTGTTTCAACTCTAATTTTGTGAAGTTCAGCAAAGAATATTGATCGTGTTGTTGGATCTAGGACTGCTGTTATTTCATCAATTAAGATAATCTGAGGTCTTGAAGAAAATCCCGCTACGATCTGAACCTTCTTTTGTTGTCCTGTCGACAGAGATCCTATCTTTGAATCTACATCCAGGTTAAATACGCCAAGAAGTCGGTCTTGGACTTCGATAGAATATTTTGGATAGAACGTAGAATGAAACTTTAAATGCTCTTTGATCGTAAGACTTGTTTTGATAATCACTTCTTGAGAAATGAAAATGATCTTGTCTCTGTGTTCTCGATTCACAGAGTGTGGGTCTTCACCGAGAACATTTACCTTGCCTCCCGTAATTTGTCTGAATCCTAAAATGATATCGATTAGAGTTGTTTTACCGGCACCGTTTTGTCCGAGGATTCCGTAAAACTCGCCTTGCTCAATATCGAAGGAGACATCTCCAAGGATCGTATCGCAATGAGGGATAGTGTAGTTTACATGGCTAAGCGAAATGATATTTTTCATTCAGCGATTATCTTACAAGCGGTAAATGACTTAAATAATTTACGACAATCCAGTAATTTGGCGAATCCAATCGGTGATTAAACGCCAAGAATATGAGCTAGTCTGGTTTTTTCTTCCCGTACATATCCAAAAGTTTCAGATACATAATTGCCGTATTCTTCGCATCTTCAAGAGCAGTGTGAGCAACCGCACCCATCCCAAGATGATTCATCAAATTAGTCCCAGAATCCATCCCCTGAGGAAGCATTCCTAGATCAATCATGCCGTAACCAAAGCCAGAGAGGTCGAGGTTCCGATGATGAAAATATTTACGCATGAACTCCCATCCGAGATCACGAGTGAGGAAAGGCAAATCGATGGCCGTCATAGATTTACCGAATAAAACGACTTTTCCCGGACCGAAGTAGTCCCTAACTTCTTTGCTTTGAAGATATTTCTCCAAGAATTCTTTAAAGGCATTCATCGAAATGCCTTCAGAGTTGGCCTTTCGGATTATTTTCTCATTATGCTCACGGACCCAAGGATCAAGTGAATCTCTAAGATCCTCGAAGGATGGGCAGTGAATATATGTTGTGCGGGCTAGAGATTCTTCCAATCGCTTGAACTGAGTATCAAAGGGAACCATCGCAAACTCGATGATCTGACAATTTTCAGCAAGGCCTGTAGCTTCGATATCAATACTGAGATATTTCATTGAGAACTCCTGTTTCAGTATTCTAGGGGGGGCCTAGTGGATTGGGAAGTTCTTATCCTTTTCATTAGGTAAGTTAATGTTAGGTATAAGTTTGGCTTAAAGGTGCTCTCGTTTGAGTCTTATTCATGGGGGTTAAACAGGTTAAATTTTCACTACTTAACCTAAGTGACTGATTGCGCTAAAGGGACTGGTACTTAAATGACCCGATCCGTTGACTTTATTGGTCGATAATGATTCCTTAGCCCCGAAAGAACACAATGGGGGAAAGAAATATGAATAAAATACTTTTGGGTCTAGCGGCCTATCTTGTTGTGGGATCTACCTACGCTTCTTTTCTCTCAGATGATGAACGAAATACTTATACGATCTCTCACTATGAAGTCAGTGAAGTAAATCTTCCGAATCCAAATTCATATTTAGATAATACGCATTTCTATGAACAACATGAAAAAGCTTTGGTCACTTCAGTTGATCCAGGCCAAGTGATTGGCTACGCTAAGGATCTCGTTGCTCTTGGGCAAAGTGTTTATGATCTGGTTCAAAAAGGTAAACCGAGCAATACCACTTCTTACGCTCCAATAAGTATTGTACCCAAAATAAGTGGTCAGCCTGCTGATGTTTTTGAACTGGAAAATTTTAGAATACCGGTTAGACGCTCTTATCAGGTGAACTACTACAACATGTATAATGCCAACGTTGTTCATTTTAAATTTAGTATCATGTACTCTTATGGTGGAACTTATAACGGTAGTGGCGCTTACCTAACGGCCACTCAGATTATTCCGGAAGAAGTGAAGACTCTCTGGGGTTACGATTTTAGCGCGACGATGAAGCTGGGTGGAATGCAGAACACTGGTTCAAAAGGTAATCCTATTGCTGGAGCGGTTCTTAATCTTCAGTACAACATCAATACGGTTGTGAAGGCCGAGACAAAAGTTCTTGCGTTCTATGTAGGCGGAAATGGTTTTTTCAAATTTTATAAGTAAGAAACTCTAATTTCTCCACTGGGCTCAGTCTCCAAAAAATCTTTGAGAGTGAGTTTACATGTTAGCCAGTCGTTTTGAATCACACACTTCTTACAGACCCCTTCACCGTCACAGCTAGAAGCAATCGTGATGCCTTTTCCCCGTAGCCATTTGAGAAGATTCTCTTCAAGGTCCTCCGGCCTAGCGGTTAGATTTTGAGTCTTACCGCTCGCAAGACCCTTGATTTTTATCTGCACAAATAGTTCCCAGAATTGCGATCGTCTATAATAAAGCGAGGAGTGTTTTGGAAGAAAGTATAGGCCCAGATATTTCCGAGGTTATCAGCATTATAGATCGGAAGATTGAGCTTCAAGAGGTTTTCTACCTGATCCGGTCTGCTACGATTCGATTCAATCACTAAGCGTACGGGCTCAGAGAGAAAGAGATGGCGAGAGTGCTTGATGAGTTTGTCTACTTCTTGGGTACTATGGGCCCGAGGGAGACCGTAACGGATAAGATGGAAGAGATGTTGTCCTGGATCGCGGCTTTGATTAGAAAAGGCCCAGATCTTTTCTCCTTTATCTTCAATCACACACAAGGCGGAACTTCTGATTTTTGATTCACCTTTAAAAATGGGCAATCCCAGGAGTGAAATAATAGGCAACACTTTTTGTGTGGAGGAGGCCAAAAAGGCCGACTTGCCATGAGCAAGACCAAAGAGGTTTGCCGATGGAATCGTTTTATCGATGAGAAAGATAGAATTGTCGTAAAGGTTAAAGTCGTAGTTACAGTCGGCGAGGTGTCCGTCGGGACTGTTATAAGGGGTGAGTGAAGTATTGATGACGATCTTTTGATCCGGTATGTGTTTTCGATAATCGCGAATAATATCTGACGTTTTAAAAGCAGGAAAGGATTCTCCCTCTCTTAAGATTTCCGGCCCACGGATATACGATGAACTAAGTTCAGGAATTTTTTTAATGTCTTCTTTTTGAAGTGCTAGAAACGCGGCAAAATCTTTGGAGATAGGTGGTCTCTTGGTGAGATGTTTCTCCAGCATGTTGGCGTAGATTTCTAAGGTTGTCTTCTTTTTGAATTTTTTTAAAATCCATTCAATGCCGTAGAGATAAGGATATTGACTGTCGTGAGACTCAGAGAAGAAATCGAAATAGTGAGTTGTCCCCTCGTAGTTCAAAATGAGTTGCATTCTGGCCGTGGGCGAAGATTGGTCTGGGCGGACTTGAAGTTGAAATAAACTCCAGAGAGCTAGGTGATCGAGGATATCAAGCTGAGATTCAATCGGCTGAAGAGATTTCATGTAGAGATTTTGAGCTTCTACATTTGTTCCAACCATCATGTAAGGATAAGACTTTTCTGTCGGACAATAGGTTTGTACTGCACTGACATCTTTTTGGTAAGTGTCGTTCACTAGGGGAGCATCAATCTTCGCAATGAAAAAAGAGCAGCTAGTTAAGCACATCAAAAGGAAAAAGAATTTATTCATCTTCTTCAAGAACTATATCCGGTGAAGAGTGTGAGTGAGTAAGTTTGTATTTTTCGTGAAGGTCCTGGGCCGCATCGAGGAGCTGAACTTTTTTGTTCGAAGGACGAACAACCACGATGATAAAAACACCGGCAGCATCAGAAGTTCCAACTGAAGCTGATTGAATGTCCAAAATTTCGAACCCCGTGGATGAAAATCCGGCGACGATCTTGTCGAACTCACGCTCTCTATACCCATTTTTCCGAGAAGGAGGTGCTGGGATAAAGTAAGTGAAGGTTTGTAATGGCAGACTCTTTTTGTTCGAGCTTTGTCGTCGACTAATCATGTCCGGTTTACTCCGTGTGAAAGGTTTCCATACCTTAAAAGTTTTATTCATCTATTGTAGTCAAAGGAGGAGCAAATTGTTCAGAACCATCTTCGATTTTTTAAATAAGATCCCTTGGAAAAAGTTTCCCACCTATATTTTTCTTTGTCCTAAAAAAAGATTGGGTATAATGAATGTAAGATGTGACAGGATGTCGCACTTAGAGGCAGGATGCCGAAAAAGAAGGGAGCCAAGCAGGGGCTCCCTTTTTTATTGTCCTCACCTTAATTTCTCCTCTGAAAATACACTTTTTTTCATCCTCCATCTCTCAATTATTCCTTGAAGATTTTTTTGAACTTCCGTCTGTCTTTTCTTTAAGGACTGTAAGAAGAGAAGTACCTGAGCAAATAACTTTGGTCTTTTTTTTAAGCTTTAATTAGTTCATAATCTCAAGATCATCCATAGGATAATCATGACTTCACTTGAGAAGGCACATGCCTTTTTAAAAATATCTCCACACTTTAAGCTCGGACACCTAGTGACCGAGAGTTTCCACCCTAAAACTCTCTCCCTCTCATCCTTGGTTTTAAAAGATGTCTCCCTGGCCCACAATCAACTCCAAGAGGTTGATCGAGACGCCCTCACCTTGATGCGTGAAAAAGAAGAGCTCATTTGGGGGTTATCCGAATCGATTCAAAAAACTCTTCGAAATGGCCATCGCATTTTTATGTGTGGTTGCGGGGCAACTGGAAGACTCTCGCTGGTTCTAGAGACTCTCTACCGTCAGCTTCATCCTCGTACAGAGCAGGTCATCTCCTTTATGGCGGGTGGGGATTTCGCTCTCATTAAATCTGTCGAAAGTTTTGAAGATCGAACGGACTACGGTGAGCGCCAGTTAATGGAGCTTGGATTCAAGGATGGTGATCTTCTTCTTGCTTCGACAGAAGGTGGTGAAACTCCATTTGTTATTGGGGCCACTCATAAAGCACGCACTATTTCAAAGAATCGTCCTTATTTTTTATACTGTAACCCTGATGAAGTCTTAATTCCGATTGAGCGTTCTCGAGAAGTTATTGAAGACAAAGAGATCTATAAAATTAATCTCACTGTGGGCCCGATGGGAATCTCGGGGTCCACTCGCATGCAGGCCTCGACTGTTCTCATGCTTGCTATTGGTGTTGGGCTTTTGCATGAGCATCAAGATAGAACGAGTTTTGGTAAATTTTATCAGGACTATCTCACGCGTCTCATGGAAACCCCGTATGCTTCGATGGCGCATTTAACAAAAATTGAAGCGAGTCTCTACCAGCAGAAAACATATGTGAACTACGTGACTGATGCTTTTCTTGCGATCAGTATCCTGACAGATACGACCGAGAGATCACCCACCTTTTCTCTCAGGGCCTTTGAGAATCGTTTGGAGCCAGGGACCGAGCACGGACTCTCTTATCTTTTTATAGCTGAAGCCGAAACTTCTGCGCATGCCTGGAGTGAACTTCTCTGGCGTGCCCCCCGCGCCCTTACGTGGGATGAACTTGATGGCAGAATTTCTCTTGAAAGAGTTTTTGGATTTGATATCTCAGGCCAGGGTCTGGCCCATAGATCGAAACTCATCCCGACTGAGTCATTTACGGTTCGCTACGAAAATGGCTCAGTGACTTTCCAATGCCAGGAAGCAAAAACTTCATTCTCATGGGGAGAGGATCCGCTCTTTAACCATCTGATGGTGAAGATGCTCCTTAATGCTCACTCAACTCTTATCATGGGAATCTTGGGCCGCTACGAAGGCAATGTGATGACCTGGGTGAGACCGTCCAATAACAAACTCATCGACCGGGCCGCTCGCTACGTGCTCCAGCTTCTGAAACAGAAAAATAAAACGGCCTCTTACGAGACCGTGGTTGAGAAAATATTTGAAGAAATTGAGATTGTTAACGAGAATGAACCAGTCGTGCTTAGAGTTTTAGAGAAGCTCTAGCCTTTTTTGTTACTGTCTTTGTCTTCGCCTTCTTTCATACCTTTCTTAAAGTTCTTGATCGACTCGCCAAGAGAGCTTCCGAGTTGAGGAAGTTTCTTTCCGCCGAAAAAAAGAACAACTATCAGAAGAATAACCAGCAATTCGCTAAAACCTAAACCGAACATAAAGAAGTCCTTGTGATAAACGTTTTACTTATTTTACTAGTAAAGCCTTGAGAGATCCATCCCGTACTTTCCAGGAGAATAATTGGCCATACGCTGGAGCTTTAGGGACTCAAACTCTTTTGATCCATTACTCATCGAAGCATACGGAAAGATAGCGATTCCTCCTCGCGGAGTGAAGTCACCCATAACTTCAAGGAATTTAGGTTTCATGAGCTTGAAGAGATCCTTGCAAATCTTTTGAACACAATCTTCATGAAAATCGCCATGGTTTCTGAAACTAAAAAGATAAATTTTCAATGATTTTGACTCAACCATCTCTTTATCAGCGATGTAATTGATAAAAATTTTAGCAAAGTCCGGCTGTCCCGTTTTAGGACACAGTGAGGTGAATTCCGTGCAGATAAAGCTCGTCCAGGCGTCATTATCTGGATTCTTATTTGGGAACTTTTCCAGTACTTTGGGAGAATAGGTTTCAGGATAATTAGTTTTCGTGTTGCCCAAGAGACTCACTCCCTTCAGTTCCTTATCCTTACGACCTTCAGACTTTGCTTTTTTAGCCATTGTATAACCCTTGTTTTCGCCATTGATTCTAGTCAATGGGCCACCAATATGACATTCTCTAGACCCATCAAAAAACTAATGAAAAGAGTATAGCAGCATGACGACTAAAACTAAAGTCATCTTAGGGCAATTAGGTTCACCAAAATCGGCCAAGGTAAGTGATGTTCGGGAGTTCCTGCGAGAATTTCTCGGAGACAAGAGGGTCGTGGACATCAATCCTTTGGTTTGGAAAGTCATCTTGAACCTTTTCGTCCTTCCTTTTCGCCCAAAAAAATCGGCCGAGGCCTACTCACGAATTGCTACTCCGGAAGGTTTTCCTTTAGTGACTAATACAAAAAAAGTTGCCGATGCCTTACGGCCAATGCTGGATCCTAATCTTGAACTCAATCATGCGTTTCTTCTGGCCTCTCCTCGCATAGGTGACGTTCTGACTGAGTGGGAGAATGAGGATCCTTTCACTCGTGCTGATAAAGTTCTCGTTTTGCCTCAGTTTCCTCAGTACGCGGAGAGCACGATTGGATCTGTGGTGGATGTTCTGGGAGGGGAGCTTGGTAAGAGGGTGAATCTTCCAAGCTTCACGGTTGTGAGCTCTTATCACACTTCAAAGGCCTTCATTGATCAATCGGTGAGAAAGCTTCGTGAAACCTTGTCTAAGGATCCAAAGATTGAGGAACTTGTTATTTCTTTTCATGGAATTCCGCTCAGGCGGGTTTTAGTAAAAAAAGATCTCTACCTTCTCCACTGCCTTGAGACCTTTGATCTGATCGTTCGAGAATTAAACACAACTCTTCCGGTTTCAATGACGTTTCAGTCTCGTTTTGGAAGCGAAGTTTGGCTTGGCCCTTACACCGATGTGACCGTTAAAAATAAAATTAAAAATGGTGTCAAAAAGCTCGCGATTTATTGCCCGAGCTTTGTCGTGGATTGTCTTGAGACGACCGATGAAATTGGAACTGAGCTGGGCCATGAGGTAAAAGAGCTGGGCGGGGAGCTGGTTTCTGTTCTCTGTCTCAACACTGACCCAGAATGGATTTCGGCCTACGCTCATTTCATTAATACCTACGCCAATGGCTCCGAAAAAGAGCGCGACCAATTATTTTATCAAACAAACAGCCAGGAAAGGTACAAGCACGTGATCAAAGAACAAGAAAAGCATGCTCCATCAAAAATGCCGGAAGAGTCGAAGAAAATCTTAAAGCTCATGTTCCTGACTATGTTCATGGATCTGGTGGGATTCTCTATTATTTTTCCCATGTTCCCGGCGATGGCGAAATATTATCTCTCAGTTGATAAGGATAACTTTTTCTTAAGCGGGATGATGAATCTCATCGGAACCATTCAATCAACGGCTCTAAATGCAGATGGTAGTCCGCAAATGAGTACGGTGGTTTTGTTTGGTGGACTTCTTGGGGCCATATATTCCCTTTTACAATTTGTTGCAGCACCCATTTGGGGCGGAGTCTCTGACCGCATTGGACGCCGTCCGGTTCTTTTGATGTCCGTCTTTGGACTCTTCATTAGTTACGTTATCTGGATGTTCTCAGGCTCCTTCACACTCTTGATTCTCGCCCGCTTGGTCGGTGGACTTATGTCTGGGAATCTCTCGATTGCTTCGGCCGTGGTGAGTGACGTGACGGATGAAAAAAATCGCTCAAAAGGAATGGCCGTCATCGGGATTGCGTTTGCTCTTGGATTTGTCTTTGGGCCGGCGCTTGGTGGAATTCTCTCGATGTATAATCCCATCGTCCAACATCCTGAGTGGGCAGTGTACGGTATTAACCCTTTCTCCTCACCCGCAACACTTGCTGCGATTTTAAGTTTCATCAATTTCTTTACCATTTTAAAGCTTTTCCCGGAGACTCACAAACCGGGAACTGAATCAAAGGCTTTAAAGCGAAGTATCAATCCTTTTACCCTAATGAAGCCACTGCCGATTCGCGGAGTGAACCTCACTAACCTGACCTACTTTCTTTTCATCACGGCGTTTTCTGGGATGGAGTTCACTCTCACATTTCTTGCCGTCGAACGCATGGGCTACACGTCGATGGATAATGCCTACATGTTTCTCTTTATCGGATTTATCATTGGTATGGTTCAGGGTGGATATGTTCGTCGCAAGGCCCACCAGGTAGGCGAGATCAAGATGAGCTTCCAGGGTCTGGTGTGTATCATCCCAGGTCTTATTCTGCTCGCTTTTGCCCACTCGGCACCGATGCTCTACGGTGGTTTATTTTTCTTAGCGATGGGATCAGCCATGGTGATTCCGTGTCTCACCTCGCTCGTTTCTTTTTATTCTCCAAAAAATATGCAAGGCCAGAGTCTTGGGATTTTTAGATCTCTTGGGGCCTTGGGCCGAGTCGTGGGACCGATTTATGCCTCACTCGTGTATTGGAAATTTGGTTCACTCAATGCTTACCTTGTAGGTGCAGTGTTAGTGATCATTCCGGCGTTGATCACGAAAACTCTCCCACCTTTTAAATCTGAAACAACTTAAGAGGTCTCATGCTTTTTTCAGACTCTGTGATTAAAAACCGTAAGCTTAAATCTTCAAAAGCTCTTGATGCAGTTTTAAGAGAGGGAGAAGTTGTTCTGGTTCATTCCGGCGGGCCGATCGGAAAACCGGGTGGCCTTGATCAAACTTATGAATTTCTTCCTCATCCGGATTATTACTGGCTCACCGGATTTAGGCGTGAAGGCGGAGTTTCGGCCTATTCAAAGAGTCATAGTTGGGTAGATTTCACCCGACCTGTTTCACGGGTTGAAAAAATATGGGAAGGCGGGGGCCATCCATGTCCGGGTGAGAACATTGAGAAGATGGAAGATTGGTTAAAAAAAGAAAACTTTAAATCCAAGTATCACATTGGTCAGCATACTGAATCCTTAGGCACAAACCCTCACAAAGATGAGAGGCAAATTCTCGAAGCTTTCAATGAAGTTCGAAGAATTAAGGATGATGCTGAAATTCAGCTCATCAGAAAAATCGCCGGCATCGCTAACGAGGGCTACAAAAAAATCTCAAGCTACATTCGCCCGGGAGTGACCGAGAGACAAATTCAAATTGAGTATGAGAGTGAAGTCCTTCGAGCAGGTTCAGAGAAGATGCCCTATGGATCGATTGTCGGTACGGGAACAAATGGGGCCATTCTTCATGCGAGTCCTTCAAGCCGAATCGTGAAAGACGGAGACTTAGTTCTCATTGATGCTGGTGCCGATATTGAAGATTACTGTGTCGACATCACGCGAGTTTTTGCCGCAAATAAAACCATGAACGAGAGACAAAGAAAAATTTACGAGACTGTGGTTTCGGCGCAGACAAAATCCATTGAACTTTGTCGTCCTGGAATTGAGTGGAGTGAGGTGCATCTTGCGAGTGCTCGAGAAATTGCGAAAGGCTTGATGGATCTAAAAATTCTTTCTTGTTCCGTCGATGAGGCACTTGAATCGGGAGCGATCTCTGTTTTCTTCCCTCACGGAGTAGGGCACATGGTGGGTCTCAAGGTGAGAGACGTTGGTGGACCTTTTAACCCCAACCCAAAAAGTTATGCTGGTGCGAAACTTCGCGTAGATATTAAATTGAAAGCAGGACATCTCATGACGGTTGAGCCCGGATGTTACTTTATAGAGACGCTGATGAACGATCCTGAGACTCGCTCCACCTTCAAAAATCAAATCAAATGGTCTGAAGCGGAGAAGTGGCTCGATTTCGGTGGTGTTCGTATTGAGGACGATATTCATGTAGGGACTTCAGGGCCCGAAAATCTAACTGGCCTCGTAGCGAAATAGTCAGGATAAAAAGTTCCTTCTTTTCCCTCCTCTTGTCTGTACTACAATAGTGACAAAAGGAGTCTTATGAAAAACCCTCTCTTGTTTACGACTTTTCTTGCTCTCTCATCGGGAGTGATGGCCGCGGATATTGATTACTCTCGTTGTGGAGGTCCTTTGGGATTCTCCGGACGATTTGATAACGATGGAAAACTTCAGCCCGCTTCTGGGATGTCCATCACGAGTCAAAAGACCGAAGGTAAAACTGAAACTTATGTTTTGGAAGGAACCTTAAATAATCCATATGGTGGTTTTGGTGGTGCGATGGCCGGATACGGTGGTGGGGCGATGGGTGGTTTTGGTGGAGGAATTGGCCTTGGCGGTCCTTATGGGGGCCAAACTTTCAAATCAAAAACAGAAATTAAAATTGAGCGTGATGATGAAGGCCGTATTGTTAAAATGACCTCTGGTGGTGACAAAGTTGATCCTGCTTATGTTGAACAAATGAAAGGGATGTATTCAGGTCTCAACTTCAGTGGTCACAGCGAACCTTCAGTATGGGTGAATTCGAATAATCAACCCCATATAGTACCGGTCAGTAAGCTGACCCAGGATCAAGCAAAAGAAATTGGATACGAAGGGGACTGGAATGAGATTAAGCGTCTCCAGGGCCAGTGGAAAAAAGATAAAAAATCACTTGGGAAAATACAAAATGGATATGCTGAACTTCTAAAAAATGCACCCGTATCCATTATGCTTGGTGAGCAAGACGAGTTTGATTTTCAAGACGGTGCCTGTGTTCTTAAAAACAAAGGCCAGCGCTTTTACAATTCTAAAACAAAAGAAGTGAGTGTCGTTCAGGGCATGAGTCGCGAGCAGTGTAATGAAGTGGGAACACTCTATACCAAGTATCAGAGACAGATCTCAGATTGTAGTTCATCACAACAAACCATCATGACTGATCTCTTTCAAAATCATCCCGACCTACTCAGATCGGTTGGAGGCTACTCTTCATTTAAACCAACGACTAAAAAATCTGGAATCTTGAATCCGCAGGATCAAGCACTTGGTTCGAACCCTGGCTATGGTCTCATGGGCGGAGTCATCGGTGGGTATGGTTTGGGTGGAGATAGTTCAAGTATGTTAGCTGGACTTCAGGGCACTTGCCAGTGGACTTATGGTGTTCAGCCTTCAAACGTTAAATACAGTGGTTCGACATCTGGATCTGGAAGCGGACAATCTTCAACAGGAACGCCGAGATAAATAAAAAGGGCCGCAGATCATAGTAGCGGCCCTTTTTATACTTAAAAATTACTTTGTAACAATTGATACATTCACAACCTGGCGGTTATGAGTCTCATAACCGTCATCTTCAACGACCACTGCTTTTGCAGCTTTAAAGTGACAGTTTCCAGTCATCGAAATCTTATCGTGACGGAAAGGACCGCGGCCAACTGATCTCACTGTGGCACATACAACACGTGCGCCTTCAACATCCAAAACGATCTCTGATGAGTTCATATCGAAAGAAAGTGCATCAACTTTTCCGCGGTAAGTATCAAGACCAATCGAATCGTCAGCAGATGAACGAGTATCGATAGTCGTCTCAACCCATGCGCGACCCAAGTCTTTGTTGATTTGGAATTCAGAAGTTACGCTGCCAAGTGAATAGACATCATTTTGTACGCTCATAATTTTAACTTCAGCAGCGTTTGCCGCGTAAGCGAGAAGTGAAGCGAGGATAAGTGCAGTTGTTTTCATAAGGAATCTCCCTGTTTGTTTTTGTTTTACTTGTTCTGTTGGGAGGGTTTTAGAGCGTCTTGTTTTAAATAGCCATAGGGTTCATGGGGCTTCACAGAAGGGTCACATTCTTGACCCTAGGCCCACATAGTCCTGACAAAAGTGTGAAAAAAATACAAGAAGGGGTTAATCGACGGGTGGTTTCATTCTGTGATTGATGGCAAATTCCATAGCGTCTTTAAAGAGATTCCAAAATTTATCTGTTTCTTCTGCCTTGGTGTTGGGTAGTTCAAGAGTATAGACCGGAATTTTATTTTCTTTTCCGGCCCAGTTTCCAAGGCTCCCAGGGAATACCGGGTAGTTTGATACTTTGTACCCAGAAGATTTATCACTCATCTGCTTGAGGAGTTGTTCCGCCGTACGACCAGTTTCCGCCGTGAGGGAGGGTCCATCATAATCAAGCAGTGTTAAGGGAGCGTGGACCGTAATAATTTTATTCGGCTTATAACGCTTTATCAGATTCATTTGAAAGATTGTTTCTTGCTCAGAAGCAGCATGAGGACCAGGGAACTTTCTTTTGTCGGCCTTGTAACTAATCTTCCATCGACGATGAGCTTCAGTTGACCAGTCCTTAGTAGGGAAGTTGCGGTTCACATCCACTCCGCGTCCATTGGTTCGGGTTGGTGGAATTTTAAGAAATGAATCTGGTGCGATGAGGGGAGCGACGATGACAAAATTATTGATGAGTTTTTTATCATCAAGGTTTTTCATCAAATCCCAGCAGAATTTAATCGGAGTGATCTCATCTCCATGGACCCCGCAAAAAATAAGAGTCGTGTTTTCGGTGCTTGGTTTTGATTCAGACCCAAAGGTTGTCCAGATGAGAGGAGTTCCTACGTCAGAGTTCCGGATGTGATTCCATTTATAGAGATCGCAATCGGGGGTTCCCCATTTATAATTGGTGAAGAGTTCTGAGATTCGACTGCATAGTCCTTCAACTTCCTTTGTCATCGGAAATTTGGCGGGTGCTTGAGTCTCTTCTGCATACAGAGGAGCACTCAAAGTAAAAGCTAGGACGAGATAAAAGAAATACATGGATTTTATTTTAGTAAAGAATGGTTAGACTGTCTTTATGAATAAGCTGTGTGTGTTTAGTACAAATGTTAAGACCTACTTTATGACAAGACTGATCAATGAGGTCGGGCAAGGGCTCGTCATTTATAATCCTCGCGTCGATGAGTCCCTTCCTGAGGCAAAAGCGGTTTTAGTTCGAACATCGGGTACCTTTCAAGATGATCATGATTTGCTGGAACTAACTAAGCAAAGACAAACAAATATTTTTAACCCCATCGAGACTTTGAAAATCTTTCGAAGCAAGGCCTCCCAGTATGAGTTCTTCGAGCAAAATAAATTTTCCCATCTTCCGTGGAAAAAAATAAGTGATCCGCTTAAATTACCTGAATGGACGGAAAGGGTCGTCGTGAAGCCAAACCGGGGTCAAGGGGGATGGGGAGTGAGGGTTTTGGAAAAAGACGATCTTTACGACTGGTGGTTGAAACAAAAAAATCTAGGAGACCTTGATTATCTCCTGCAACCCTTCATGCTTGAGCATCAGGAATTCCGAGTTTTCTTTTGCGGGCCAACACGAATCACCCTCAAAAGAAAGAATGCTTCTAGCGTGGCCGCAAATTTTAACTCCGGAGGTGACGCGGAAAGGTCATCACTACCGGCCATGTTTCTTCCAGAAATTGAGCGTCTGATAAAATTATCTGGGGCGATCTACGGGGCCATAGATCTCTTTATCAAGGATCAACAATTGATCATTCTTGAACTCAACACCGTGCCCGGAATTGAGCAGCTCGAAAAGGTTAGTGGAGCGAATATCATCCAACTTCTTTTGACCGAGATAGTCAGCTAAGGCCTCTAAGCTCCCTTTAAAACTGCCACGAGAAGTGGTCATTCAGGGTAAAGTTTTCCTGAAAACTGCCGAAACGACGTGAGTATAGACTTGATGAAGGAGTCCCTATGCTGACGAGTTTTTCTGAATTTAAATACTACCAATCGTTCCGGGTTCCCGTCGAATCCTGCGACGATGTACAATTTCTGGTCGAGTACGAGAACGAAGGCGGAAAGCTCGAGTTCGTTGAGAATACAAAACTTCAAGACGTGAGTATGTCGGGCCTGGGATTTGTGACATCTTTTCCACTTCCAGTCGGAACCATTCTTCGCTGCTCGCTTCAATTCAAGCGTCTTCGTTTTGATTTCGGAGCATCTATTGTTCGTGCTTTTAAAGAGACCGGAAAAAATGGTGAAGAAGCAGACCTCATGAATTATGGGGCCGAGCTAGATACTGAAGACCATGGCAACATGAAACGATTTATTGAGCAGTACATCCAGAGTTTATCTCCTGAGAGAGTCAAAGATAGTCTCGTGCAACTCGCGATGACTCAGCATTATACTTCGGAGAAAGAAGGGTTTGAGATGTTCTCGCTCCTACTTTCCCTTTTTAAAGACATCACCCAGTTTGGAAACAAAGAAAAATTTGTAGAAAGTATGCTGGAGGAGATTGTTCGCATTCTCAATGGTCAGCGTGCTTCAATTTTTCTGATCAATACGGAGACAAATGAACTGGAGGCAGTCGCTGCTCTTGGGATTGATAAAGAACTTTTGAAATTTGATTATCGTAAGGGGATTGCCGGATCAGTCTTTACGACCGGTGTATCTCTCAATATTGATACGAAGACCGATAAGGTTCGCTTCTCAGAGGAAGTGGATAAGATGACGGGCTTTGATACGCGTTCAATCATCTGTAGCCCGATCACAAACCGTGAAGATAAAATCATTGGGGTGATCGAGATCCTGAATAAAAGAAATGAAGAGCGATTCACGGTAGAAGACGAAAAAACAATGAAGGTCTTGGGACTGATCTTGTCATCAGTCTTTCATCAATATAATCCTCTGTCGGAAAAATCTCTGATCCGCCGTTTCTCTACTCCATATGATAGAGAGTTCGCCTGGATTGGTCGTTCGCCCCAGACCTCTGAGATCAGAAAATCTATCGTTCGCTTAAAAGATATCGATTCATCTATGCTGATCATGGGTGAAGTTGGAGTTGGGAAAAAACTCTTCGCTCGCATTGTCCATAATGAAGGGAAGCGGGGTCTTAATCCATTCATCACGATCTCTTGCAAAGGTGTGGATGAGGCAACTCTTGCGGCACAGGTTTTTGGTGGCAATGGGACCATCAGTAAACTTGAAGAATGCGTAGGTGGAACTCTTGTCTTCGAAGAAATAAGTTTTATGCCCCTTGCGATGCAGGTAAAGCTCGCAGAAGTTTTAAAGGCTCGTCGTATCCCGGGCTCTAACATCACTCTCGATGTGAGAACTCTTTTTACATCGAGTAAGAACTTAAAAATGATGGTGGAAGAAGAAGGAACATTTAACCCAGATCTCTACAGCACCATCTCAACTGCAGAAGTGAACATCGATCCACTCCGAAAGCGTGTTTTGGATATTGATGATATTTTAAATTTCAATCTCAAAAAAGAGTGCCGCAAACAGGGGCTTCTTTTGAAAGAGTTCTCAGACATCGTGAAGGAGCAGTTTCAGTCATACGCGTGGCCTCAAAACGTCAAAGAACTTGAGAAGGCCGTCGAGAAAGCAGTGCTCTACAATCCTAAGGCCCACGTCATCACGGACCTTGGAAATAAGGCATCTCCGATCATCGATATCACAAAGTCATCGACCTGCATGCTCGAGAATATTCCGCATGCCGATGACTTTAGTATTCCTCTGAAAGACCGCGTGGCCTTAGTTGAGAGAGAGATGATCCTCTCTGAGATCAAGCGTCATCGTGGTAATAAATCAAAGGCCGCTACTTCCATGGGCATTTCTCGTGAGGCCCTACGTAAGAAGATGCTCATGTCTGACGAGATTGTTGAAGGGATTAAGAATCCTACGATCCCAGATAATGTTGTTGCTCTACCAACTGCTATCGATAAAAAAGATAAAGAAGCCGCTTAAATTTCTTTCAATCGCAAGGGGACTTTAGAGAAAAACTCTGAAGTACCCTTGTTTTCGTTAATTTCTTCTCCATCATTCCGATAAGTCTAAAAAAAGAGGTTCTATTTGCAGCAGTTAGGCATACTCCTGACTAATTTTCGTATCATCGATTTGCTCGATATGGTAGCTGTCGCGGTTATTATTTACCGCTTCCTCTTTATTGTGCAAGGGACGCGCGCCTATCAAATGCTCTTCGGGATTGTTGCTTTAGCGATGTTGTGGTGGGTGAGTAAGTCTTATGAACTATATTCTTTGAGCTGGATTCTTCAAAACTTTTTTGATTATCTTTTCATTATCCTTATCGTACTTTTTCAAGATCAAATTCGTTCTGCCTTAGTGTCGATCACGAGTACAAAATTTATGGGAAAGAGTGGTCGCTCAAAATTTGACCAGCAGATTGAAGAAGTTGTGGCTGCCTGCTCGGCCTTGTCACGCGAGCGAACCGGAGCTCTAATCGTTTTCGAAAAAAATCATGGTCTGTTAAACTATTCTATGAGCGGAACAAGACTTGATTCGCGCATTCACTCCGACATCATTTATTCTATTTTTCAAACCAAATCTCCTTTGCACGATGGTGCCATTATTCTTTATAACGGGATCATCCAAGCCGCTGGCTGTTTTCTTCCTCTTTCAAAAAACGTAGAGATCGATCGTCATTACGGAACTCGTCACCGTGCCGCTCTTGGGATCACGGAAATCTCTGATGCAGTCGTCGTCACAGTTTCAGAGGAAACGGGTCGAATCAATATTTGCTACAACGGAGTTTTCCATTTTATGGAAAATGAAGAGAATCTTCGAAAGTATTTACGTAAGTACTTGCTTGAGATTGACCGCGTGAGTGCGCTCGAACAATCGAAGGCCTCATGAAAGTTAGAAACAGGCTAAAGAAACATTCGCTGAAATTTATTTCCGCATTTCTTTCGGTCTTTCTTTGGATCTACGTTTTAAATTCTGAGAAAGTGAAGTTTGAAAAGACTGTTACTCTCGAATACATCATGCAAAGTGACATGATTTTTGCCGAACGACCGATCCAGGAAGTTATTTTTCTGATCGAAGGTCCGAGAGCGTTTGTGAGAACGGTGGCCGAAAGAGAAGATCGACTGGTGATTGATCTCAACCGGGTGAATGGTAAGCGTCAGCTGAATTTTGCCGTGGACATCAATCCAACCCAACTCAGTCTACCATTCGGCATGGTCGTTGAGCGTGTTCTTCCAAAAAGAATTCAAATCCGACTTGAAAAAAAGGCAAATCGAATCATTCCATTAAGGCCCCTTTTTACTGGAGAGTTGCCTGATAAATTATCTCTGGCAAAGACCGAACTATCCGCTACAGAAGTTGAAGTTTACGGTCCTCGTTCAGTGATCGCAAAGATGAAAGAACTTACTACAAAACCTATTGAGCTAGATTCATTAACAGGGGATCAAAATGAAATTCCGGTTGAGGTTTTATTGCCTGATGATCGACTGATTCTTACGTCTGGACATGACTTAAAGTTAAAATACGAGCTCAAAGCGGCAAGTGCGAATCTCACTCTTGATGACATACCCATTAAGCTCATGACCCACTCCAAGCAAACAAGCTCGGTCATCAAGGTCGCAAGACTAAAAATTTTAGTCCCCGACCGTGTTTTAAAAAACCGATCAAATGTCTCATCCTCTGTCCAAGTCTGGGCCGATATTCCGCCTGACGCCCTCGGCAGAACCGAAGTCCCACTCCGAGTCGTTCTTCCTCCGAGCATGCATCTTCTCGAGGTAACACCCAAGAGCATTGTTGTGAATATTAAGTGAGGGGTGTATTCTTTAGGGAGCAATACTCGTTAAAGGAAGCCTATGTCCTCTCGGAAGTTTTTCGGCACAGACGGAATTCGTGGTCGCGCTAATGTCTATCCCATGACTGGTGAAGTGGCCTTTGTTTTAGGCCGCGCCGTCACAAGTTACTTTCAACAAAACCTTACGCGCAAACCACTTATCATTATTGGCAAGGATACAAGACTTTCATGCTACATGCTGGAGCAGGCGTTCTCAGCTGGTGTTTGTGCGCAAGGTGGTCGCGCGATCTTGACGGGCCCTCTTACCACTCCAGGTGTTGCTTTTGTCACGCAAAGTATGCGGGCCGACGTTGGCGTGATGATTTCTGCGTCTCACAATTCTTTTGAAGATAACGGCATTAAAATTTTCGACCGAACTGGCCACAAGCTTCCTGATGAGATTGAACTCGAGCTTGAAAAAATGCTCGAAAACTCTGGCCTCATCCCCGTGCGTACTGGAGACCAACTTGGAAATGCGAAACGTCTGGACGAAGTCATCGGACGATATATTGTTCATACAAAGGCAGCTCTTTCTCCTCAGTATTCTCTCGAAGGATTACGGATCGTCGTGGATGCGGCCAATGGTGCTGGATACAAACTAGCACCGACAGTTTTCGAAGAATTAGGAGCCGAGGTTATTTCACTCGGGAATACCCCCAATGGAACAAACATTAATAAATTGTGTGGCGCCCTTCACCCGCAACTCTGTGCTGAGACTGTTCAAAAATACCGTGCTGACCTTGGTGT
>JBBQGK010000054.1:0-27961 GCA_038322885.1 Bacteriovoracales bacterium
CCAAAAGTCCCCAGGCAGGTAATCCTCCGCGATGTGAAAGACAAAGAAGCATATCCTGTTCAAATTTTTTCGGATTTAGAAAGTAACTTAATGAATTTGTAAGCGGCTTGGTCAGGGATGCGAGATCGAAGTATATCTCACCATTTGAAAAATTGATCCCTTCCTCACTCTTGGTGGCCTCGAATGTTTTAAAACTTTTCTGATTGAAATCTATTACTCCCACGCTTACTGCATCCGCGGGCATGTGGGGCAAAAGAGTACTAACAATTTGTTTCAATTTTTCCATGGGTCTCTAGGGTTTAAAGATTGTAAGCGGACCAGCTAGTTTCTTTTCAGCTGCCAGGGGTGATACTTTTATCTCTTTGGCATACTTGAAATACTGATCAATCAGCTTAGGATCCTGAAGGTATTCAAGACTTAAGACAAACTTTCCGGCCGTCTGAAAAAAATGAATATCCTCAAGAGCTGCAGGATTTGCGTGAAAGGTATTATCAAATTCCCTATCTCCTTCGAAGAAAGCATTCTCGATGTTTACTCCATCAATGGCATCAAGGAGGGGACCCGGATTCGGAAGTAGTCTTCTTATTTGTAACCCGTTCTGGAGAATGATGACGAAGTGCTTGTTTCTCGCTTTAGCTTTCTGGCTGATGCGAATGATGAAATTCGCCATTTCAATCGCCTTAGCACCTTGATCATTGAAGCGCTCATAGGCATCGATGACGTCCAAGAAAACTCCGTCAAAAGCCGCGTCCATTAAGCGGTCAAGATAAGCTTTCCCACTGGGTCCATCGCTACTTATAAAGATATCCTGCCAAGGCTTTTCCCAGAAATGGACAGTGTAGTTTTGTGACCATTTCGTATTCACTTCACCTTTCAATGAAGCAGGCATGGTCGCGAAATAATATCTGTAACTTTCAGCTTCGCCGATACTCATGTATCCAATTATTTTTTTATCATTGGCCTTTAGGATATTGATCTGAGTAGAGGTAAAATTTTCTGTTTTAGAAACACCCATATCCATAACCCAAAGATCAGTACTGGCATTCCGAATTCGAGATAAATCATGAGGAGTCGTATAATTTTGAAGCTGAAGGCCCCAAGATTGTATCGCATCCGGAGTAATGGTGGTGGCGTTTTTCGGCGCAGAAGTAAACGTACATGATGAGATAAGCAATAATAAAAAGGTTAGTTTCATGCGATGTTGATCGTACTTTTTTGTGCCACTGGTTGTTCCATGAACGTGTGCACGCCAATCATGGAAAGTCGTTTATTAAGAGAGATGTATGAGGCAATTAACGTAAAGAAACAACTCAGAGTATATCCGCTGCCGAAATATTTAAAATCTCCAAAAGCTGATATGAAGGAAATAATCATGTTGGTAAAAAAGAAGATAGCATAATTTCGAAGGACCTCTTTCTCAGCAAGAAAATAAAGCAAAACAATATTGCAGAAGATAAAAAACGCTTGGAGGTAAGCGCCTAGTATTCCGTAACGAAAGATGGGCACCATCAAGGTTGGAAGTTCAAGGGCCACCATAATTTCGTGGGCAAAATACCAAAGGATAACGGAGATGAACGTCTGAAACTTAAAAAGTGAATGCAGAGAGGCGCGCAGACTCTCATGAATACCCTCTATATTTTTGTTTAAAAGAGGAAGATTTTCTTTATTTTCTACCGAGCGGAAGAAGTAAGCATATTGCATGTAAAAGTTGGTTTCTACATGAACAAAGAAAATAGCAAGCGATGGAATGATCGATAGGTAAGCCAGAAACATCGCGGTATCATAATAGAGATTAGTGTAAAAGAGACCTTCTACAAAGCGACCTGACGGAGTCATCCAAAAGATGAATTTATCCACCCAGATTCCGCAGTAATAAAGAGCACCAATATAGATCAGAGTTCGGTGCTTTTTGAAATAGGAAAGAAATTCAAAAGAAAGGTGTTCTCTACCTGCGAACTCTACATATAGAGATGAGAAGAGAATAACTGCTACCGTCATCTGTCCCACAGCATAACCAATAGTGTATCCAATGAGTCCAAATTTTAATCCACAAAGCCAAGATGAAAAAAAAGTAAAAACACTGCCGAAAATAAAACCGTAAGAAATAAGTTTATAGCTTTTTGAGGCACCCAGAAAAATCATTGAAAGCCAAATACTGACGATCGTTGTAAATAAGACTACACAGGCAAGCGACATCCAGAAAGGAAACGAGAAAAAGCTATAAAAGAATCCGCCACAAACAGTTCCAAATATGAGAGTGCAAAGAACGATTAATAAATAGACTTGTTTAAAGCTCGAGCGGTCATCAATATAGAGTTTATCCGCTAGGTAGCGAGTGAGAGGCATTTCCATGAATCCAAAAAATATCAAACTCGCCGCAAAACTATAAGAAATGATGGATTTGAAAACGAGAAGCTCGTGCTCAGAGATGTGATTGCTCGCAAAAAATGAAATGAAAGCTATGGTCAAAATCGTCATGAGCCAAGGGCCGCATGAGATCACCACAGAGTAAAGTGAGCCCTTAAGCCTATCGGCTATGCTTACGCTAGAAAAATAACCCTTAAGTCTAAACCCTATTCCTGCCATACCAAAAACGATCTGCAAAAAACTCATTGTAGAGATTTAGGTAATTTCCTACCGAGGTTTTTTCCTGGTAGTAAGTCTCTACTCTTCGCTTGGCAGTCGCTCCCATTTGTTGTCGGAGTTTGTCATTCTCCATTAATCTTACAATACTCTGTCCTAAATAGTCTGCGCGACCGAAGGGAACCACATCTCCACTCGGTCCAAGAGCCTTATCATCACTGCTCATGCCAAAGATGAGCTCGCGGCACGATCCTACGTCAGTCGAAATGACTGGTACTCCCTGGCAATAAGCCTCGAGAATGACCAGCGGCTGGCCTTCCGAAATGCTCGAGAGAACAAGGACGTCGATGATGGGATAAACTTCTTGAGTATTTCGTTTTCCTGTAAATTCTATAGTATCTGTTAATCCTAAAAGCTCTACGAGTTGCTCGCAATCATGAAAATACGGTTCATCTTCTTCAGTTGGTCCCACAATAAGGACGCGGATTTTTTTTGAACGGCCTTTTACAAAGGCGATGGATTTAATAAAAGTTTTAACATCTTTAATCGGTACTACGCGGCCAACAAATCCGATCGTAAACACGTCATCTTTTGCTTTATCAAAAGGTTTCGAGAAATGTGGATAGTCCACACCGTTGGGGATGATGCGAATTTTTTCCGATTTCGCACCGTAGGCAATTTGCTTTTCACGATTTCCACCATAGAGAGTCGTGATAACATCTGCTTCCTCATAGGCCAGAAGACTTAAAAATTCGAAGACTTTAATCCACCAATCTTTAAAAATCGGAAGTTCTTTTCTCGCAACCACATCGGTATCTGTATTTAAGAGCCACTGGGATTGAAGAATTTCAATTCTTCTCTCATGACTATAGATTCCATGTTCAGTAAGGATAAATGGTCGTTCAAACTTGTAGCGTGCCATGACACCTGCGAGTCCTGCGTATCCTGTGCAAAGGGCGTGATAGATGTCTGCCTTCGGGAGTTCACTCGTAAGGACTTTGAATATTGGATAATGAGTAAAACGCCAAGTGTAGAAATAATCAATGAATGAAGGAGCATCTACCGGTGAAAATCTTGAACTGTACATTTTCTCAAGTAGGGTCCATGCCTCTTCGCTTTGAAGGAAATCGAACGGATTTACGTCTCTTGAATCTGTGTCGAAGTATTTAGTAAATATTTCTTTAAAACGCTTCGTGTTCCCGGACTTCATTTCCTGATGGAATTTCATAATTAAGGTCGGATCGAATTTTGAGCCCATTTTTTTTAGTTTTCCTTCGATGAAATAATCGAAAAGAAAAATTTTCTTGATCATGCGAACATTTGACGGAATAGGATACTTATATTCGCCTAGTCCTTCTTGAGTCGCACCGATAAAGAATATGCTGTAACTTAAGTGCGGAGACGCCTTGATCATTTGATAAACGCAAGAAGAGACTCCGCCAGTAACATACGGATAGGTTCCCTCTAATATAAGGCAAACGTCACTCATGCTAATCCATTCACGTATCTCGATACGTAAGGGTAAAGTTCTTCTCTATGATCTTTGAAATACTCCCCCAGAAGAAAATCTCCAAACCTCGGATCATGGCTAACTGAAATAGATTTTAAAAGATGTGTTTTAACTGTCTCATCACCTTGGTAGCTATCCCAAATGAAAGAAAAATCCTCAAAAGAAATCTCTGAGAGACTAATCCAGGTAATCGTTTCAGCATTAAAAACATGGGATTTAAAAAGCTCAAGCGCGTAGACCCAGAAAGTATGTGGCTCTTTAACTTGCATATCGAGAATTAATTGCTTCTTACCTGCAAGAATGAGTGACTTCAAAACCGGGAGACTTTGTCTAACTTTTTTAAGGAAAACAGGAGAGGTGAAAACATTTGCTGGTGGTTTTGCTTTCATAAAGATTTCGGGATAAGTCGAGAAAATCTCTCCAAAAGTAGACAAGGCTTCTTGGGCAACCATTTCATTGGTTTCTCTTGTGAATACATCAAAAATTCCTGTTAGCTCAAAATCGTGAATGAATCTCTTCACTACCGAGAAAGCAAGATAGCGGTTATCTTTACGAGGTGAGTTGAGCATCGTGAGGACATAAACTTTTAAGAATAAGCTCGGGGTTTTAATTGAATTTTGTTCACTTAAAACATTTAGGATGAGTTGGTGGTGATGGCGATCATCAGGAAGCTTATGGAGTATGGTTTTTTCCAAAATATCGGTCAGATCTATCGATGTATGCTTAACGTAAGTAGCGAGTGCATAGTAATGGAGCATATTTTCAGGATTCTTAAGAAATTGCTCAAGATAAGCGAGTGTTCGAACATCGTTGTAATAGGAAACTGCTTCAAGAGCTGCCATTGTAAGAAGGTCATTATCTTGCTTTGTAATCAGGTCAATATAAAAATCATAACAGCGCTGGTTCTGAATTTCATTTAAGAGTGAAATCATCTTGAGACGAATGATGGGATTTGCCTGCGGATAAAACTGAAGGAGAGCGTCCAATTTTATGGATCCTTCAATTTCGTTTAACGCCCAATCGATTTTATATTCGATAGCTGAAAAATCCTGATTTTGCCAGATCTCTAAAAGGGCCAGAATACTTAGTGTTGTTGGATTACGACTTAATATTTCGATGAGGCGGATTTTCGATTTATCTGTGGCGGAATTAAAGAAAAATTTCTTGATGAGAGGAAGTGATTTATCCCCATTCAAAACATAAAGGCCATCAAGAGCAGCTAGCCGTATGTCCTCATCCTCTGAGCTAAGGTTTCGAATAAAAATCTTTTTATCGAGGAAGTAGCCCAGTTCGCTTAGAGCTGAAAGAGCCTTAATTTTAAGGTCTCGGTTGGAATTATCCTCTAAAATTTGTCGAATGAGGCGATTAGCGCGTTTATCTTTAAGCCGCTTGAATACTTCCATCGTCAGGATAATTAAAGACTGATCATTAGATTGAAAATTATCGAGGAGCAAAGAGAGTACCTCGATCATTTGGAAGGAACCGATCTTTCTTGTCGCCATGATTCTTTCTTTAGTGCCCAGATTTTTCCAGGCCCTTCTTAGCGCGGAGAATTTTAAATACTGATAAGTGTTGGGTGCATTCAAAAACTCATCAATCATACGCTCACTTTCTTCGCGAAAACCTTTTTGAGGTAGGATTGAATGAGCAAATAGAATAGAGAGAGAAAGCCCAACCAGGTATTCGCTCTCCCCTCTTAAAAGCCGATAGAGGAGTTTCTGGAATGATAGGCGTAGACCGTAATGGTCTCTCTGCTCTGCGTATTCATGGAAGGCTAGAATTTTTTTTGAATCTACCAATGAGTTGAGTCTATCCCCACCTCGGGCCCGGTCAACAAACTGTGTAGACTCAAGTTGAGAAACGATCTCTTCAATTTCATTTATATGGCTCATGTCTGACTCCACATGTCCACTGTCGCATTCATGAGATGAACTTTATAGTTTGAAGCTTTGATCTCAAGACAATTTTTCTTTAAAAGATCGAAATTTTGTTGATGGAAATAAGCTTCTGCTTCATAAAAAAGAATCTTAACACGTTCTTCCTCAGAAATTTTCCGGGCAAGAATCGAGGGAGTCAAGTCCAGGATTCGATCAAAGTCTTTCTGGTGCTTGTAAACTTCAAGAATTTTAACATACAAGTGGTCTTGCTTGTCATTGAGTTGCAACGAATACAGAAAATCATAAAGTGCTTTCTCAAGAAAAACTCCACCAATTTCTAAATCAATGATGCCCAAATAATACATGCTAAGATAGGCAAGGCCCCGCAAAGAATAATTCTGAAAATCCCCGGGTGAGCGAGATAAATTACGGTTATAAACTTCGATTTCCCCTACCAGCGCTTTCTCGACAAGTGAGAGGGAATTACTGGCAAAGTATCGTACTTCATAATTTTCATCATTAAGTGCCAACTTTAAGAGTGTTATACTTTGAATCGTACGAAAACCGGCCAGTTTCCCGATAGCATTAATCTTCAGATCAAGATCAGCTCCCTCAATAATATCAAGGAAAGGTTCTATCTTAAATTCATCCTCTAAAATCTTACTCAATCCACTCGATTCGAACTCGTTACTGATCTGAATCTGTTTATTAGAAATAAATTTACTATAGTGTTCCTCACCAAATGGCAGTCGGTGACCAAGAGAAGATTTATCCGAGTGCATTTTACGAATAAGATAAATAGAAACAATCGAAATTAGCAAAGCAATAGAGCTAAATACAGGCGCCAGAGCTTCAAGAGTAAAATAGAAAACATTATTGAGAGGGAATTTAGATTTTCTAACGAAACTGTAGCCAAGTAAGGCACAGAGAAAAAAATTCGTGCCAAGGATAATGATAGCAGGTGCTCTTCCCCAAAAAAGAACGATTGCTATACTTTTGAAAATAGAAAAAAGCAGTATCCGATTCTTCAGATAAATTCTCCAGCAAAGTCTTCCATGGAATTCATTGAAGGGTTAAATTCTTTTACCATCGCAGAGAGCTTAATTGGATATTTTTCCCCGTGAAGATTGAGTTTGTAAAATTCAGTTTCGATTTTTTTCCAAGTCTCCTGAACTGATTGGGCATCAAAGATCGGAAATACTACAAAGTACTCAGACTGATCTTTTCCTTCTGTAATATAATCAAGTTTTCGAATCGATTTAACGAGAAGGCCACAAATAATTTTCCTGATAGTCATCGACTTACTGACTGAAATCCCATCAAATGTATCGACTTTAACCTTCAAAAGTGAAAGGGGAAGCATATAAGCCTTTGAACGATTAAACTCTTCATTGATTCGATCACGGAAGTAATTATGCTGATAGACCTGTAATTGATCATTCCAGATATTATTTTTCATCGAGTTTTGGTAGTTGCGCGCATAGACCAGAGATGAACTCACCCACTTCGTGTAGAGATCGGATATTTTAAAATTCGAAGGTATATAATCTAAGAAAGGAATGTTTTTGATTTGAACTAAGAATTCTATTTTCCCTTCAAGAATGAGCGGAATAGCCATGAGCGAGAAATCCTGGGACTGATTGAAATTATTTAATGAATATACATCTTCAAGAGTCGACTGTTTTTTTAAACGTAAAGCTTCCTGAGAAAGAGAATCGAGATTTTTAAATTGAATATTCAAAACCCCTTGCCATTGATAAACAGACTGCTCTAATTCTTTGACGATATACACTTGGATCGAATTTGTTTTAAAGAGCTTAGAGATAGCATCAATAAAATTCTGCAAGAGAATAGATTCGTCCACTGATTGGAATGAAGTTGCAATATCATGGAAGGAACGAACAGTTTCAAGACGACTTACCAGGCGTTTTTTAAGCTCATTGATCTCTTTAACCTGAACAATGTCTTTTGCCTTAAGATGTTCCTGAATTTTTGCCGTGTCCAATACATCCAGATCTAAAAGCTTAAGCTTGTTTGTACTGTGTTGTCGGAGTTCACCCAGCACTAAGGAAGTCATGCTGAGGACTAATGGAGTTGAGAGATATTGAAAATCGAAAAGAGTTTCTACTTCCTCATAGTTCAGGTTGAAGTGAAGCGTGAGGAGATACACTAAACTGCAGGACCCACTCGCAACGATTGATACACGCAAACCATACACGGCTGAGATTAGAACTGATAAGATTAAATATGGATTCGGATTATAGGGTAAATAGGCAAAGCTTTCTTTAACCAGAAAGAAATCAATCGAAACAAGTATGATTAGACTTCCTAATAGAACGGCATAGGGTGAGTTTATAAATTTTTTCAAGTCGATTTTCCCAGCATGTCTGTTATTTTGCGGTACAACTCGTTGGGCATAACAGGTTTTTTAATATATGTGAGTGAGAGTGATCCTAGCGTCTGGAGCTCATTTTCTTCAAGATTTTTTGCTGTAATCAGAATGATCGGAGCATCTTTATTCGGCCCCTCTTGACGAATAATTTTGCACATTTCTAAACCATCCATGTCATCCATGATGTAGTCAGAAATGATTAAGGCAAACTTCTTTTCTGAGCATATTTTTAAAGCCTCAGCTGCATTCGCTGCAGAATCCATACTAAACTTATGGAACTTGAGAAGTGACGAAAGGAGAAAGAGAAAATCTTTTGAATCATCGACTACAAGTATTGAGCTGCTTTCCATATGTACCTCTAAAAATAAGTAAAAAAGTTAAGGCCTATAATTCTCAGTTCATTAATAAGAACAAGATAAGACTCTTTGTAATAATCTACATAAAAACGGACACCTTTCTGATCGTCTTTCAAGTATTCGATCTGAAAACGAGCATTATAGGCACTCCCGTAGTTAATTTTACGTTCGGAATCTCCCCCTACAGCAAATTTACCAAGGTAATTCCAACGATTGAACCGACGCTTTAAAAATGAATTCGCGTACTGAATAACTGCGTATTGAGCGAATGCACGATTGATATGCAGGCGTTTAACATCATCTCCGTTTGAAGTCAGTGTCGTGGTAAAGGCACGTATACCTACTGAGAATTCTTTTACGAAAATATTTTGTTTCAAGTACTCACCAAAAACCTGAAAGTCTTGACCTGACTGACTATCAAAGGTGTATCTATTGTGAGTCAGGGAGAGGTCTACACTGAAGCGATCTTCTTCTTGATAGTTTAAATATGTGCTAATGATCTGTCGGTAGGCCCTATCGACATCATGAAGTTCTTGAAGCTGGTACTCGGGTCGTGAGTTTTCAAAGTGTAGATTTCCAAAAAATTTCTTACTGCCGTAATAACTTCCGTCTATAAAAAACGGATTAGTTAATTTTTTGTGGCTTTGTGAGAATGTTGGACCGATTTTAAACTCACCTAAATCTCCACCGTAATAGGCATAGGGGGAGATGAGGGTAAAGGGTTTTGAGCTTTCAAGGTGTTCAGTTAAAATTCCGACACCTGGACCATTGAGTTTTTTTAGAAGATCCATGGTCAGGAGATTGTAACTATAATGAGAGATGAGAACTTGCATGCTAGACACACTTAAGTTCCAAGCTGTTCTTGCCTCGAGATATTTTTTAAGCTCTTTAAGATCTCGGGTCTGCTGTTTGTGTTCTTCACTAAACTCTCCAGCATCGTCTAACTTTTGAAGAAGTTTCTTGGCTTTTTGAACGTTGTTTTGATCAAGATACCAAGTCACAAGGGTAGAATTCATCGGGTCTTTGGGCTTGTTTTCAAGATAAGTTTCAAGTTCTGAGATGGCCTTATTTGGGTTATCAATCCGATACATACATCTCAATTCAATTTCTTTAAAGAGATGAGCATCGTTTAAGCAGGCTTCTTTATACTCATCCATATGCTTCGAAGAAAAGAGAATCTCGTGCCGAAGTTCGATCTGGAAAAGTTCCTTCTTCGGTGGGATCTTTTTCGATAATTGGTAGGCTTCATCAAATTTAGATTCGCCGTAGGCTTCTTCCATTTTAATAAATAGTCCATCCTCATCTTGGGGATTTTTCTCCAAGATTTTTCGAAAAACTTCACGACCTTCAGAAATACGACCCGTATCGAAGTAGAGATAAGCGAGCTGCTTTTGAGAAGAGACATCTTTTGGATTTGAAGAGATTAATTTTTTTAAAATTTTTTCTGATTTATTTCTTTCTCCGACATCGTTTTGAAGTGAAACGACTTTTTTCCTGATCTCCTCTAGCTTGATAGAGTTAATTCCTTTCTGCTTAGGTCTTCTTTTTTCTGCAGCCCATTGTTGGTTGGCATCGTTCATGATGCCGCTACTGATTACAGAATTCTGAGCAACAAGTAAAAAGCGATAGGTACCTACCGAAGTCTCAAGATCTCCTTGAAGCTTCAGTATTTGTTCATAAACACGGAGTGCTTTAATCTTCTGATCTAGTTTCTCGTAAGACTGGGCCAAGGCTTCGAGGTAGGTCAAGTTACGGGGATGTTTTTTTGACAGGTTAAAATAGCATTCGTTACTTTCTACTTCTTTTCCAATACCGGATAGGACTTCACAAACTTTTAAAATCTTTTCTGGATTTCTTTCAATCGTAAGGATCTTCTTGAAAGTAGCTGTTGCCATATCTTTCTCGCCACGATCAACCTGATAGTAGCCAAGGTCATAGGTTAGGAGAAGATTATGTGGAAGAATGGCAGAGAGGTCTTCTTGAAGTTTTTCGCTGGCACGGTCATCTCCCATTTTCTGCAGATTAGTGCGGATCCGCTGGAAGTAAGAGATATTTTCTTCAAGTTGATTTTTAGGCAATAGATTGAGGTTCTCTAGTGAAACTTTTTTTCCAAAGAAACTATTGAGGATCTTTTGGTAGTAAACATTAGCCTCGGCATATTTCTCGTCTGACTCTGCCACCTCAGCAAGCCATCGATAGTAAACAGGTTTAGTCTCTCCCATTTTTTCAAGCAACTTCTTAGCCGTGACAATCTGTTTGGTTGAGGTGTAGTAGCTAGTTGCAATATCCAGGATCAAGGGATCGTCGTATTGGAGAAGCTTATCAAAAATTCGATTAGCGTCCTTATATTTTTTTAGCCATCGATACCCTTCAGCAATTTCCAGGTAGAGTGACTTTGCTTCTTTCTCCGGCATAAGAGCAGCTTCATGTTCTTTGGCCTGAAGTTTTTCGTAGGGTTTTAAGTTCCATGTATATAGATTTTCCATGTCTTGCCAGTAGTGAAGATTTTGTGGTTTGAGCTTGACTAATTTTTCTTGAAGCACCATCGCCTTATCAATTTCACCTTTCACCAAATAATAGTCTTTGAGTCTCTTCAAGTTATTTAGGTTTAAGGCATCATTTTTTTGAACCTTCGCAAAATATTTGAAGGCTTTCTCGTACTGGAAGCTATCGAAGTAATCACTACCCATTTGAACGTTGCTAGGAATAGTTAAGATCATGGCGGAAATAATCCCCAAGATAAATAAGCTGAATTGAATCCACGATGAGAGAATCATAAATCTTTGATCCTCACTTCAAGAGATTTGGTCTTTGAGATAAAATCTTGGGGTTTGCCATTTTCAAAAAATGTGGCCTTGAGATTCGTATTCCCTTCAAAAGAGTAAATCGTAACTCCATCTTCTTTTATCCTCGATTTCAATTCACCATTGCTTGAGATGAGATAAGGATTTTTAGGCTCGAGGTCAGAAAGCTCAATTAAACTACTGTCATCGTTACCAAGATAGACATAGAGCTCATTCTGAAAGACTTGATGACCAATGACATTTTTCGATCTTTTATAATCTGGAAATAAAGATGTCGTTTTAAATCGAAACGTTTTTTCTTTGCCATTGTTGCGAATAAAAAAACTGCGTGGACCAAGGATATCAATCTTGGCTGCAGCAAAACCTTTGACCACTCTTACATAGTCAGCGGCGTACAAGAGGATAAGGTCGTGGCTTAAAACCCAGTTATAAGCAATTCTTAAAGATTTTAACGATGCCTCGTGCTCGCCTGAATAGAAGTGATAATAGACGTCAACCGGTTTCATCCGGTGAGGAGTTTCAGTACGCTCGAAAGTCTGAATCACATCTTTATACCCCGAGAAAGGAGGACTCCACAAATTAGTGTAGGTGTTCTCGTTTGCGTTTCCTGCGTAGACCTGAAGATGTGAGCCAGGACGACGAAACAAAGGAGAAAGACTACTATGAGAGTTGAAGAGTTCATCCATTCTTGAATCACCACCATTAATGTTCAAAAAGTTTCTCTCGTCTAAATCCTTGATGGCCTCAGCTGGAGGAAGACAAGATCCTGACCATAGGAGAATGTCGCCTTTTTTATTCTTTGGTGCGAGGTGAGAGTTGATGAAATCAAGGGAGCCAGCAGTCTCAGCTTTATAATCGAGGATTAATCCCGGAATATCGTAGGAAAGAATTGGGCCATTGTGTTTTTTCTTTGTATTTTTTGTACTGATGTAGTTTTCAACTTCAGCAGCCGATGGATGCTGTGACCATGACAAGGGATGAGAGTAAGTGTGAGAAGCAATCGCTATATGTGGAAGAGCGAAGATTTTTTTTGCAACCTCGGCACTTTTGTTGTTTTTAACCACACCTTTTGAAGGATCCATTTCAATGGTGATTACCGAGGCGGTAATCGGAACCTGGTACTTGAGTAAAATCTCTCTGTAAATGACTTCTCCCGAGGTGAGAGTGCGATCAACGTTACTCACGTTTAAAAATCCATCTCCGTCGATCTGGCTAAAAAAGATTCTTTTCCCATTGAGAGTCGTTGTATCAGGAATTGGGTAAAGGGAAGTTGCAAAAAGGGTTTCTACTAAAAGAAATGGGTTCACTCGCCAGCTTGAAAGATTATCCTGGGGGTGGTTAAAAAGAACAAACCCATCTTGCACGTATGCTCCGCGCTTATTTAAAACAATCAAATCAGAAGGAGTCTTCTCCCCTTTAGAGATGACTGAGAGCCAAACATCGTTTTCAGGAGAACGACTTTCTACTTTTCTAAAAGATCCGATTTCATTTTCCAAAGATCTTTCAAACTCAACGTATTCGGCCCCTTTACTTTTTAAAATTGAACTCAGTAAAGGATTATCAAAAAATTGTTCTGAAAATTGAAGTCCCAAAAGTGCCATGACTCCGTTAACTCTTTCAATGGAGATGTTTTGTCTCTTCTCGTCCATCGAGAAGCCTGCTTCACCTAAGATCATTACTTTTATATTTTTCCGGATCTGCTTTGATAGCCAAATAGCGTAAGCATCTGGATTTTTCATCCCATCCCGGCCAAACCAACTGACAACACCGGCACGTGACTCCATCTCAGAATCAGAAGGGAGTGGTTTATTAATGTCATGGTAATCGACAGTGAAACCGTAGTAGTTAAAGACGAACTCTAATTTACGATGGATATCCGATAAGGAGTAGTCACTTCCCGTGAGTGAACTATCCCATAGTGCGAGAATACTTCTCTTCATCTCAGCGGCCTTCACATGAGGAGTTGCTAATAAAATGAAGAGAACTAGAAATTTGAATAAGCTATTTTTCACAGGGAAAATTGTATCTTATGCGGCATCATCATGCCTCGTGAATTAGAGAGGTGTATTAAGGAAAATTGAGAGAAATAAGTATCTGTGTAAATTGGTCGGGCAAGAATATCTCACTGGGTTTAAAAGCTCCACGCCCAGTGAGAATAAATACAAAATTTTAGTTTTTTAAAACGGCCTGTGCCGCCGCTAGGCGAGCAATTGGAACACGAAATGGTGAGCAACTGACATATTCAAGCCCAATCTTGTGGCAAAACTCAACGGACTGCGGCTCTCCACCATGCTCTCCACAAATCCCTGCGTAAATATTAGCATTTGTTTTTTTACCTTCCGCAATGGCGTGCTTCATTAAAAAACCCACTCCCGGCTGATCAATAGAAACAAATGGATCTCGAGGATAAATTCCTTGGGCGGTATAGCTAGGGAGAAACTTTCCAGCGTCATCTCTAGATAGTCCAAAAGTTGTTTGGGTCAGATCGTTAGTACCAAATGAGAAAAACTCAGCTTCAGTCGCGATCTCTCCGGCCATAATGCATGCACGTGGAAGCTCGAGCATGGTTCCCATCTTGTACTTAATCGTATGATTTTTTTCTTTAAATACTTTTTCGATCTCAGCTTTGCACTCTATTTGAATGACTGAGTACTCGCGAAGCTCACTTGTAAGTGGGATCATGATTTCAGGAAGGACTTTGATCCCAGCTTTATCTGAATCAATCGCAGCTTCGATGATCGCTCTAACCTGCATGAGATAAATTTCAGGATACGTGATCGCAAGACGGCACCCTCGGTGGCCAAGCATCGGGTTAAACTCATGAAGTGAATCATTTCTTTCTTTCACTTGCTTGATCGAAATCCCTAAAACTTGCGCCAATTCAGTTTGATCCTTCTCACCATGGGGCAAGAACTCATGAAGGGGCGGATCAAGCAATCGGATATTTACTGGGAGACCATTCATCTCACGGAAGATTCCAGTAAAATCCTGTCTCTGAAACGGAAGAAGTTTATCAAGGGCCTTTTTGCGGTCTTTTTCATTCTCAGCAAAGATCATTTCACGAACCGCAAGAATTCTCTCAGGTGCAAAGAACATGTGCTCTGTTCGGCACAGTCCAATTCCTTCTGCACCAAACTCAATCGCCGTTTTTGCATCCTCAGGAGTATCCGCATTGGTGCGCACTCGGAGTTTACGAATGGCATCTGCCCATTTCATATAGGTCGCAAAATCCGCAGTAATTTTTGCTTCTATTGTTGGAACAACACCTTCATACACTTCGCCGTTAGCACCGTCGAAAGTGATGAAATCACCTTCCTTATAAACTTTGCCTTTCACCGTGAGAGTCTTTTCTTTTTCAGAAATCACTAAGGCCGTGCAACCCGCAACACAAGGCTTACCCATTCCACGGGCCACCACTGCTGCGTGAGAGGTCATCCCTCCGCGAGCTGTGAGAATTCCAGTTGAGGCCACCATCCCGCCGATATCCTCAGGAGAAGTTTCAGCGCGAACGAGAACAACTTTTTTTCCAAGCTTCTGCCACTCTTCAGCAGCGAGTGATGTGAATACGATCTGGCCTGAGGCCGCTCCCGGAGAAGCCGGAAGGCCAGTGGCAATAATTACTTTTTTTGCTTTTGGATCAAGTCGAGGGTGAAGAAGTTGATTGAGATCATCTGGTTGAATACGAAGAATCGCTTCGTTAGTTGTGATCATGCCTTCGGCAACGAGGTCAACGGCAACCTTGAGTGAAGCATTGACGGTTCGTTTAGCATTTCGAGTTTGAAGTATATAAAGTTTTCCATTCTCTATGGTGAACTCAATGTCCTGCATATCTTTGTAGTGCTTCTCGAGCATTTTATAATCTTCCACGAGATCCGCGTATGCTTTTGGCATCACTTCTTCGAGCGTTTTATGATGCTTGTTTGATTCCATCTTCGAATCATTATTGATCGGTTGCGGAGTTCTGATTCCTGCCACGACGTCTTCACCTTGAGCATTAATTAAAAATTCTCCGAAAAATTTCTTCTCACCTGTTGAAGGATCACGAGTGAAGCAAACACCCGTTGCACAGGTGTCACCCATGTTTCCAAAAACCATCGATTGAATATTGACGGCTGTTCCCCAATCATGAGGAATATTATTCATCTCGCGGTATTTCATCGCTCGGTTATTATTCCATGAACCGAAAACCGCTGCGATCGCCTTCCATAATTGCTCCACGGGATCCTGAGGAAATACGATCCCGTGATCTTCCAAAATCACAGCTTTATAAACACCCACGAGCTCCTCGAGATCAGCTGCTGTTAAGGCCGTATCTTCATGGACCCCGCGTGCTTCTTTCAAATCTTCCATGTTACTTTCAAGAATCGACGTATTGATCCCAAGAACAACATTTGAGTACATCTGGATGAAGCGGCGATAAGAATCCCACGCAAAACGTGCGTTTCCAGTTTTCTTCGCCATTCCTAAAACCGTTTTATCATTTAAGCCTAAGTTCAAAACCGTATCCATCATTCCCGGCATCGATGCCCTTGCACCCGAGCGCACAGAGAAGAGGAGAGGATTTTCTACATCACCGAATTTTTTTGCCGTGAGCTTTTCTACCCAATGCAAAGACTCAGTCACCTGATCACGAATCTCTTTTGAGATATCTTTTCCTGTCTTGTAGTAATCAAGACAGGCCTCTGTTGTGACGGTAAATCCTGGTGGAACAGAGAGTTTCATCGAACACATCTCAGCGAGGTTTGCACCTTTACCGCCGAGCAAGGCCTTCATGTCTTTGTTTCCATCGGTCGTTTCTGCAGAAAATTTATAAACCCATTTTTTCATGTGAGATCCTATTCTCTTAGAGAGAAAATTTTTCTTTGAGGTACGGTTTAACTTTATCGAGAGCAACACGCTCCTGAACCATGGAATCGCGGTCGCGAATGGTGACAGCGTGGTCGGTGAGTGAATCGAAGTCGATCGTGATACAGGCCGGAGTCCCGATTTCATCGTGACGGCGGTAGCGCTTCCCGATCGAGCCAGCTGTATCGTATTCGCATTTGAAATCTTTCTGAAGTTCCGCAAGAAGTTTAGATCCCACTTCCTCTAGATCAGGTTTTTTCATGAGCGGAAGAACCGCGGCCTTAATCGGAGCGAGACTCGGTTTAAATCTCATCACCACACGTTCTTTTTCTGGATCTCCCGGAAATTCAGTCCGGTAAGCATCACTCATAAGAGCGAGTAAACAGCGATCACAGCCAACTGAAGTTTCTAAAACGTAAGGGATGTATTTTTTATTTCCATCCATCTGATCAGTGTAGTGAAGATTTTTCTTCGAGAACTCTTCATGCTGTTTTAAATCGAAGTCGGTCCGCGAGTGAATCCCTTCCATCTCTCCCCAGCCGTGAGCAAACTGATACTCGATATCAAAAGCTGCATCGGCGTAGTGAGCAAGCTTGTCATGCTCTTTCCACTGAAGGCGCTCGGCCCGAAGACCGTTGCTTAAGTGCCACTTCCAACGAAGATCTTTCCACATCTCCATCGCCTCTTTCTGAGTGCCGGGCTTGATGAAGTATTGCATCTCCATTTGTTCGAACTCACGAGTTCTGAAGATGAAGTTTCCAGGAGTGATTTCATTTCTAAAGGCCTTCCCGATCTGAGCAATCCCGAACGGAAGTTTTCTTCTCATCGATTGCTGAACATTCGGAAAGTTGACAAAAATTCCCTGAGCCGTCTCAGGACGAAGATAAACAAGGGCCGAAGAATCTTCTACCGGACCCATCTGGGTTTTAAACATCAAATTAAAATTGCGAGGTTCAGTATAGGAATCTTTTGCCTTACAAACGGGACAAGGAGCTGTGAGGTCTATGTTGTCAGAACGAAAGCGTGACTTACAAGATTTACAATCGACCATCGGGTCAGTGAAGTTATCCACGTGACCAGAGGCCTTCCAAACCATCGGCGCCATCAAAATGGATGCATCGATCCCATCGATGTCATCACGGAAAGTCATCGCCTTCCACCAGGTTTGCTTCAAATTATTTTTGAGTTCAACACCGAGAGGCCCCATATCCCAACATGAACCAAGACCACCGTAGATCTCAGAACTTTGAAAAATAAAACCACGCTGCTTACTGTGAGCAACTAGATCGGCCATCGACTTCAGATTTTCTTCTGACACAACGCACTCCCTGCTTATAAATTTTGCTAAAACTTATCACAAAGTCGGAGCCTTCGGATAAAGTTTTTCTCATGAGAAATTTCAAACGCGCAGTCATCACAGGTGCTTCTTCAGGAATCGGCGAATGTTTTGCTCGGCAATTGGCGTCAGAGGGAGTGAATCTTATTCTCGTCGCTCGAAGAATCGAGTTGTTGAATAAACTGGCCGAGGAACTCCGTCAAAAATTCAAAGTGGAAGTCGAGGTTTTGAGTCTTGATCTTACTCAGCCCGACGCGCCTGCAAAACTTTTTTCATTCTCAACGGAAGGTGGAAAACAGGTCGATTTCCTGATTAACAACGCAGGGAATGGAGCTTATCGCTCCTTTTTAAGAACTCCACTCGAAGAGCACTTAAAAACTCTCGATTTAAATTTAATCACCCTCACAAAGCTCTCTCACATTTTTGGCAATCACATGGTCTCGCACGGAATGCCAAGTTCGATCATGAATGTATCGTCTGTGGCCTCCTTCCAACCGATTCCCAAATTTGCGCTCTACTGCGGATCAAAATGTGCAGTCCGAGTGTTCACGGAGATCTTTCACCATGAAATGAGAGCGACAAATGTTTCCGTGACGTGTCTCTGCCCCGGTGGAACGGCAACGGAGTTTCTGACCACAAACAATCAGAAAATGAAAACCTCTCTCTCAGTTCTACAATCACCGGTCGCTGTGGCACGCATCGGTCTCAAAGCCGCACGATCAGGAAAAAGAGTTATTGTGCCTGGGATTCTAAACAAGATTCAGGCCTTCATTCCAAGACTTCTTCCAAATTTTTTGAATCTTCGAATTGCTCAGTTAGGTATGGAGATCGCCATCGATGAGAAAGATAAATAGCCCAACAATACTTTCATTTTTTTTTCTTCTCATGGCCTGCTCATCGCCGGGTAGCAGGATCAGTTCTCGGCAAAAATTCAAAACAGATTATAGCTTCACTTTCAAAGTTCCTTTCGAAGGTGACTGGTACCAGATGCGTGGCCCACACTATGTCTTTGGATCCAAACCGGAAGAAGATGGAAGTACTGTTCTCGCTGAAGAGAAACACGGTTTCATTTATCCAACAGAAGAAGAGCTCATAGTGAAGCGTGAGACTCTGAAAAAGTTCTTTGAACCAAATCTTCGGATGCAGGATCCTGATCAGCGTGTGCAAATTTCAACCACCGAAGTAAATTATAGAACCTATAAAGAAACAGAATGCTTATTCTTTAAGCAGATAGGTTTTGATACCGATGAATCCATGGGCATGACTTATAACGGTATGATTTGCCTTCTACCTTCGAATGGAAATCGCTACGTATGGATGTCGGTGAGTCAGCGGGTACCAAAAGGGAAAGCCTTTAAGGATATGACAGCTGAAGAGACGAGCTACTTCGAAAGTCTTAAGTTTCAATAGTCGATTGATTCAGTCGAAGTTGTAAGACTCGAGTCTTGATCTCACGGGTTGTAACAATATTCCAAAGTAAGTTTTATTCTACTGATAATTTCCCAGTTCAATCTAAACTCAGGTTTCCAATTTATTTTTTGAAACAAGGAGTTTCCGATGAAAAAAAATTTCTATGAGTCTTTGAATGACCTCGTGACAGATTCACGCTTCAGAAGCCTCGCCCTTACTCAGAATTTTGAAAGCTTCCTCTCTGCAAACGGGATCAACGAAGCTGAAAACATGCAGATGTTCAGCTGGTTCCTTCAACCAAAAGGTTCTCACGGTCTTAAAGACATTTTCGTAAAAGAGTTTTTTACAACGGCTTGGACAATGATCCACGGTCAGTACGGCGAGACTTTCAAGACTTATAAGAACTCTCATTTCTACACAGCACTTTCTCCGGTCATGTTCGAACAAATGTCATTCTCAAATGCATTCGTTGACCGTGAATATGTTAAGACAGTTGCGGGCGCAGACATGGTGATCACTGATGTTGCTTCAAAAATCATGGTTGTTGTTAACAATCACTTTGATAAGACAGTTTGCGAAAAGGCGATGACTCATTTTAACACTGAAACATACAAGCATTTCGATCACAAGATCTTCGTATCTTTTGACGTGCAAGCTCAGGGTAACTGGATGTTCATGAACAATGAATGGATCATAAACCTATGCACTAACCTCATCGATTGCCCTCAGTACTCAAACCAAAAAACAACCGGCATGATCAAAGACTTCTACCAGTTCTTAACAGGTACTCAGTACGGCGTTTCTCATGAAGAATTCGCTGGTGCAACGGCTTCTTTGATCGCTGATTACTGCGACACTTTCAAAGATCTGAAGTCTTTCAAAGCGGAAAAAATTGCCAATGTTGCTCTTGTTGATATCAACCCACGTGAGTACGCAACGACCTACGCTGGAAAAATCTCTGAAAAAGAATTCGGAGTTCTTTCTCTCTTCTGGGCATACCGCAATACTTGGACAACATTCTTTGAACTCTCTGACCTTGAAACTGTGACTCGCGATCTTGAAAAATCAGTCGAAGGAAAGGCTTATAACTTCGATCGCTCTTTCATCCGCAATGGCCTTCGCTTCACTCCAGCTTTCGGAAAAGTAAAAACAGACCGCTCATTCATGAACACAATCTTTGACGTGGAAATGGTGAAGGATATGAATAAGAATCTTTGTCTATCACTTGTGATCAACAAAGGTGCTTGGGATCGTTTGACTCTTACTCAACGCGAGACAATCCAGAAAGACTTCGGCTTCAATGGTTCTCTTTTGAATGATCGTCTTGTTGTGAACAGCTCTTATTATAAGCAGGGTTGGATGAACAAAGATCTTTGCCAAGACATCACGGGATTATTTGCAAAAGTTGACAGCTATTTAGCTTTCATTGGTATTCGCGCAGCTTAAGGTTATTGTTTAAAATCTGGTCCCTGGAAACAGGGGCCAGTTTAATCTCGTTGCGATAGCTCGTATAATTTTCTATATTCGCCATTCATTGCAATCAGTTCCGAATGACTACCCTCTTCAATTTTGTTTCCATCCTTCATTACCACAATTCGATTGTAATCCTTCAGAGTGGAAAGACGGTGAGCAACGGCGATAACTGTTTTATGACCGGCAACACGCTCTAAAGCGGCCTGAACGATTTTTTCTGATTCGTTATCAAGAGCAGAGGTTGCTTCATCAAACAAGAGAACATCGCGATTTTTTAAGAAAGCCCGCGCGATGGTTAAGCGTTGAGACTGACCACCGGAAAGTCTCACCCCTCTGTCTCCAATCACGGTCTCGAGGCCCATCGGCATGTCTTTCACATATTCACGTGCGTAAGAAATATCCAAGGCATGCTCGATTTCTTCTGCTGTGTGTTTGTCGCCGGTAGTGAGATTCTCTCGGATCGTATCGTTGAATAGAAAGATGTCCTGGCTCACGAGAGCAAATAATTTTCGGACCGAAGAAAGCGTGTACTCATTTACGTTCACACCATCGATTAGGATCTCTCCTTGCGTGACCGGATATAATCGCAGCAATAAAGATACGAGAGTCGACTTACCAGAGCCCGAAAGTCCCACGAGTCCAATTTTTTCACCTTTCTTAATAACAAGGTTAAAGTTTTTAAGAACCATTCCCTCTCCGTAGGAGAAAGAAATATTTCTAAACTCAATTGAAGCCTTAAATTCCGTCAGTTCTTTATCCTGAGCTTCTTTTTCTTCCTCGACATCTAGAAGAGCAAAAATTCTGGTCGCCGCCGCCTGGGCCTGATTCAGTTTTGCATTCGCCTTACTAAAGCGTCTGACTGGATCCATAAACATCGCAAGTGCGGCCACAAAAGAAATAAATCCACCAGTCGTCAAAGCACCAGTTTGGATTCTATGGTGAGCGAAAATCAACACCCCCGCAAAAGCAACAGACCCAATGAGTTCGACCAACGGGTGAGAGTGCTCCTCGGCGGAGTTGCTTTTAGTTCTGTGTTGAATGAAAAGTTCTTGAGTTTTCTCGAAGCGCTCAACGATGTAATTTTTTAAACCGAAGGCCTTGATAATTTTTTGTCCACCCAAAGCCTCACTCACAATGTGGGTCATCTCTGCATTGTCATTTTGGGCCAGCCCCACGTACTTGCGAATGCGCTTTCCGGTATAATGAAAAGTTCCGACAAAGAAAGGAACTGTTGCAAAAATAATCAGCGTGAGCTGCCAGTCCTGATAAAAGGCAACTCCCAGGAGCGAGATCGCAGTGATCGGTTCTCTAACCACTTCCAAAGAATTTTTAAACGCCTCAGAAAAAACCATCGTGTCGTTCATGATGGTCGAAATGAGATTGCCTTGTTTGGTTTGAGAAAAATAACTCGCGGGCAGGTGCTGAAACTTCGAATAAATCTTTGAGCGGATGAGCCTAGTGGATTTATCAACTACCTGTCGAAGACCAAAATAATGAAAAAATCGTAACGGATAGTTCAAGATTCCGAGACCAACCAGAATCAACCCAAGATTTCTCGCGTCTTCAAAACTCGAACCGGCCGCAAAACCTTTATCGAAGATGTCTTTCACGATGAAGGCTTCGTAGGCCTTGATCGCAGAAAGTGGAAGGGCCAGAACGGTCGCTAAAAGGGCCTCTTTCCAAAAAGGACGAAGATATGGGAACATTAACTTAAGAACGTGTAACATTGAAGTATCTTAAGCTTTAACAGGGGCCATGTAAATTAAAACGCGCAAGGCAATCTTCCTCGATCGTGACGGAACTATCATCCTTGATAAGAACTATCTCTCTCGAGTTGAAGACATGGAATATTATCCCGACACGTTTAAGGCCCTGCAGGCCATGCAAAATCTTGGATACGATCTTTTCGTCGTCACCAATCAGTCCGGCGTTGGGCGTGGTTATTTTGCACTCGAAAATGTGTACGTCATTCATAAGCAACTACAAAACGACATGCGCGAAAATAAACTCGCTCCCTTCAAAGACTTTGCTATTTGCCCCCACTCTCCCGAAGATAAATGCGATTGCCGAAAGCCTTCTGGAAAAATGATCACTGAACTTATCACTAAGTACAATCTCTCTCCGGATCATTGCTATATGGTAGGTGATAAACTCATAGACGCTCAGTCAGGAAAAAATGCTGGTATCCATGGAATTCTTGTTCGAGATAATAAATCACCAGATTTTCCCAGCTTTAAAAATCTCCAGGAATTTGTTCAGTCACTAACGAAAAAGTAACTTATAAGTTTTAAGCTCCACTGGCCGAAGATGAAAATGATGGCAGAAATATTGAAGCAGCTTATCACTCTCTTGGAAAGTCGATCCTAAAAGTGAATCGTACTCACTGTACTTTGTTTGATAGCCCTTTTTAATTCTCAGTAAAAACCCTTTTTCATTCTCGCCACTCATACATTGAGAGCAAGCAAACTGACCGTTAGCAGGAATAAAACTCGCCCCAGCACTCGTCATTAAATCAGTACTACAAAGAGAACAGTGTTCTGTGTCTGGCATGATCCCAAGATGGAAAATAAGCTTGATCATAAAGAGACTCAGCTGCTGTTCAGCAACGAATTTTTTATTTTCAAGCGAGTGCTGCATTTGAAAGAGCGCATTGCTCACGACCGAGAAAATTCCCTGACCCTCGATGGTTTCTCCTTCGTCTTCTCCGGGCCTGTGTGGAAGAGCGAACTTTTGAAGAACTTCAAAATAGAGGCAAGAGAGATAGAAGGCCTGAACATCATGGCGAAGAAGTGTTGGCTCCCAGAGGCGCTGGTATTCAGAGGCAACCATTAACTCCGAGCCTTCGATACGATGCTTTTTCTCATCACGAATATGAATTCTCATCATACATCCGTGATCAAACTGCATGGGCTTGTGATGCTTTCCTCCACCCATCCCACCGTAGACATAAAAGCTTGCGAGGTGACCATTACGAAGGAGCACCTTCGTGATCAGGTCACGTTCTTTGTAGGGGACTTTACTGATGACGATGCCTTCAAAAACCATGCTTCAATTTCTTTCCAAATGAGGATGAGTTTCATTCTCAAACTTAATACTTCGATAGCCAAGATATTTTGGGTTCTACTCCACTTTATTCCTTGGGGATTTTCGAGTGAGAAGACTTCAAATCTCTCGCCCCGCCTCCCTCCTCGGGCAACCATTTGAATCCAGAAATTAAGATCCTTTACTTCATAGAAAAAAATCACCCTTTTGAAAATCGGAAGGTTCACGCCGTGACTCAGCACACTCGTCGCAATAATAAAATCTGGTGGAGTTTCAGATTGAACTTTTTTACTAAAGGCCGAAGCTTCACCACCCAGACAAGTCCAGACTAAAAAATCATGACTTTCTAAAAACTTCGCCAGTTTTACAACCTCTTGCCTATAAGCACAGAAGATCAAATTTGTTTCCTTCTTTTTCACTGTCGGAAGATAGTCCATAAGCCAATTTCGTGAGGGAACTTTATAGTATTTTGCAGGCAGGTTTTTTAGTCTCTGATTGCCAAGATCAACCCAAATCATTTCATCAAAGTGGCATTCCATGAGCAGCAGTTGCTGCTTCATTTCGTCTGAAAAAGTTGCGGTCAAGAGGACGGTCAGTTCGCAAATGGTACTTAACTCAAAAAAAACTTCCCACAAAATGGGTCGAAAACTATCCCAGTAAAAATTCAAATGAAACTCATCAAAAATGACGACATCTGCGGAAATTTTTTTACTCGTCCACTCTTCTGGTGTCATCACCAAGATGGTGGGCCAGCGATGCTTACATTCGTCGGCAAGAGCTCGAAGGGGAGAAATGACGAGCAGAGATTTGGAATCAAGAGCGTTAAAAAAACTCTCAATCCAATAGGTTTTTCCGCTGGCCGGAGGGGAAGTGAGAAGAAGAAGTTTATGCTGCGGAGAATTCATGGGCCCATAAGATCTCTCATCTCAATAATTATCAATCTAATGTTGTTGATTGATTTCACAAATTTCATTTGGCAAATATCCATCCTGTTTCATTTCAGCTGTCATTTTTATAAACAAAATTAAAGGGATGAAAAATAATAGCCAAAGACCGACCTTCGATGTTTTAATTTAAATCTTGATGAAATACTTGTTTGCCCTTCTCGTACTAACAGGCCTTATCGGAGCAGCGTACCATAACGCTGACACTAAGATTCAGCACCAACTGAATCTGTCAGGTATGCACCTCGGGATGTCAGTTTCTCAGATCGAAACAGCTTTTGGTGTCCCGACCGCTCGGAACAGAAATCAAATTATTTATATTTTCGAAGAAGGGTCAGAAATGATCCTTACTCTTCGCGACGATCTTGTTGCGAGTGCGACTGTGAAATTTCATAACCCTGTGAAGATAACCGATCCCGAAATGCGCAAATTAACTCTGGTCCAAATGGAATCTGAATCTCTTATGTCAGGTGAGCCTAGCTGGTTTTTTGCTGGCAAGCCTGAGCAAGGCTTGATCTACAAAATTACTGCTCAGGGTGTAATTGAGAGTATGACTTGGGTTCCTGCTTTCTCATACGGTCAGCATCAAGCAAAACAGCTCCAGGCCCTCCTTCAAGACTTTCAATCTAAGCAAGTCTCCAATCTCTAAATTCTGTGATAAGCTCCTTTTATGATCGCTCAAATTGAAAAACTCTTTGATGACCAAATTCGTCCTGCCCTTGCTCAGCACGGGGGGAATGTAGAAATCGTGGATATCGATAATGATATTTTGTATGTGAAGTTTTTTGGGGGATGCCAGGGGTGTTCTAGTTCAAAAGCTACATTGAAGGGTGGAATCGAGCAGCTCATCAAGCAGAACTACCCAGACATCAAAGAAGTCATCGACGTCACCGATCACGAAAAAGGTTCTAACCCTTTCATGTAAAAGATGAGCGACTCTTATCAAAGTCGCTCATCCCAGTTTTAAAAACTATCGAGCGAGAAACAAAAAGCTATCTAGGATTTTCACAATCTCTTTAGCGCAAGATGATTCTACTGTTTTCAATTGTCCACACTGCCGTACCGCAAACATTTTATGCCCAATGTGACTCTCATAACGAGAACCAACATCATCCGCGCATCCAGGGTTATAGGCATCCGTCAGCACCTGATCTTTTAATTCGGTCGCGCACTTATTGACAGCACTCATGTCAGAGATAATCCCCAAACGTTTGTAAGTTACCACCGGAGCTCTTCCGTCTCTAAAGCCTTTCGACACTGTTTTTACGACATATCCATTCACAAAAATTGAAATTTTGGTTGAAACGGGTTCGGGTGCCATAAAGCTCGAAGGAATAATCAAATCAAAAAGTTCAATCGCAGGCATTCCGCTTCCAATGTGATCACCACCACCCTGAGCAAAAACATTAAACGTCATCATCATTGCTAAAATCATAAAAAATTTCATCGTCCTATCCTTTGTTGGTTTTCGTTAAAGAAAACAGTTGAGTATTAAGTTGGTAAACAGAATCGGGAGTCGTTGAAGATTTTTCTAAGAACTGAATAACGTCCGCATGGAATTTATCCGCTTTCTCTTTGATGACTTCGAGTTGAGATTGCGAGCAGGTGATTGTCGTTCCGGTGATGTGTCGCTCTTGAAATTTATCTTGGCTACCGTCTTCAAGGGCCGCGAGAGCTTTCATGATCATCTGAGAATGAAAACTTCTCACCGCGAGGTGAGAGTTTGGAAGTTTTACATAAATACTTTTCGATGTTCTTTTGAGAGTGCCCGAAGTCATCGAGAGAAGGTTTAATTTTTGGAGCCGATCTAGAGCAGTTTGCGCTTCGATCGAGCTAATGCCCAAACGATTGGAGATGGTGACCGGATCGGCTTTGAAGCCTGGAAGCCGAGCGAGATTTAAAATCGCGAGGTGATACCACTGGGCCATGCTTTGAAACTGATCGATCTCTAACCGATCAGCACGCACTGGCCTGTGCTCACTGATTTGGTGCTCGAGATCTTTTCTCAGTTTCACGGAAATTTTTGCAGTCTTACTTGAAGCAGAAAGAATCGCCGCGACTAATTTTTTGTGATCATTTTCATCAAGGCCCAAGGCCGCACTGACTTGAAGGCCCATCTTCAAAGAGACGGGCCTTCTTCCATTCAATGTCCGCGAAAGATTACTCGTTGAAATTCCCAAGTCACGTGCATAGGCGGAAAGAGAATAGGAACCATTGCGCTCTTTTCTCTCTTCATAAAACTCTCTTAGTTGTTCGAGAGCAGTGGGATAAATGTGGTTCTTCGTCTTCATGGAGCGCAAACTACAATGCCTTGCGCTCTAGAGCAATCGGTTTGGAAAAATAGCTTTGCCAAATGGCAAAAGTCTGCGTGACCTTGGTAAAAACGATGACTTAGCTTAGCCTTTTGGATTCCTTAGAACGTTCAACCGCTCTCTTACGCTCTCAATTTTCTCGAGTGACAACTCTCCAAAGATGATCTTCTCTCCTTCGCCAGCGTCAGCTATGACTTCTCCCCAAGGATCCACAATCAGTGAATGACCAAAGGTCGATACTTTTTCATTATGCTGGCCCCACTGAGCACTCGCAATGACGTAACATTGGTTCTCAATTGCACGAGCACGGACGAGAGTGTGCCAGTGGGCCTTCCCGGTCGGGATCGTAAAGGCTGATGAAATTGAGAGTACTGTAGCGCCGTCAGCTGAGTAAGCACGGAAGAGTTCTGGAAAACGTAAATCAAAACAAATTGTGAGTCCGAGCTTAAATCCCTCCACATCAATCATTTTCGGTGTATTTCCCGGGGTATAGATTCTTGCTTCATCAATCACTGTCTTACTCGGATGTTTAGAGAGATCCACAGAAAAAAGATTCATCTTATCGTAAATTGCAATCTCTTCACCCATAGGGGAAAAATTGTAAGAGCGATTCATAATTTTTCCAGCAACTTTAGTCGCAGCAGAACCTCCGAGGATGTAGAGGCCTGAATCGACAGCAAGAGAACGAATCGCTTGGTAGTGCTCATTTTTTTCCTCAACGAGAAATGGACTAGGCTTTGTTCCATCGGAAATGGAGTAAAAAACCTCAGGTAAGAATACGGCCTCTGCACCTTCACGCTTTGCCTCAGACAAAAAGTTTCGTATTTTGGCCAAATTTTCTGAGGGATCTAAGACTGAACGTAGTTGAATAACACCGATCTTCATAAGGACTCCATTTTGGAATTTACCATTCCCGTATGACAGTTATAAAATCATCCCATCATGCTGAAAACCTTTTTTGTCACAGTCTTAAAATTGCTTGTCGCAGGCGCACTACTCACTTGGCTGTTCCGCTCAGGTAAACTGGATTTTAGCCTTCTTGCTCAACTCAAAGATCACCTGCTTTCTGTCACGATA
>JBBQGK010000055.1:0-27624 GCA_038322885.1 Bacteriovoracales bacterium
TAGCTATTGTTTTGACCATTACCAACTTTTGGCTCATTTCCTGCCGATGGAGATTCATTTTAAAATCAAGAAGTGAAGCTTTCTTCCCACTTTCTGGGCTGATGAAAATTACCTGGATTGGAACTTTTTTTAGCAGCATTCTACCGGGTAGCGTCTCCGGGGATTTAGTTAAAATTCTCTACATTCAAAAGTACGATGAAAGCCTCTCTAAGAAATATGTTTTCGCAACGATTCTCATCGATCGAATCATGGGTCTAGCCGCTTTAATATTAATGGTCGGAACAACCTCTCTTCTTTTCTCCCGCCACATTTTAGAAAATGCTCCTGCAATGGAACCACTTCTTCGCATGAATTATATTCTCTCGGCCGGTGTGATTTGCGGAGGCCTCCTGTTTAGTTTTTGCCATCATTGGTTCCGCGCTTTTCTTGTAAAGTGTGAATCCATTTTTCTTCCCCAGGTTTGGTCAAAGATCATCGGCCTCTGGGATGACCTCGTCATGATCCGCCCACAAATGCTCAAGGCACTGGCCATTTCTTTTGTTGTTCAAGTTTTGGCGGTCATGATGTTCTGGTCTCTGATACATCCGTTCGTTTCAGGGCATATGGATTTTATCCAGGCGATGACTTTCATTCCTCTTGGTAACGTTACTCTCGCACTTCCTGTGGCTCCATCTGGCCTGGGTGTTGGGCACGCCATATTTCAAAAGCTCTTTGAATTTTCTGGAATTAATAACGGGGCCTCACTTTTCAATCTCTATTTTGTAGTCACACTTTGCGTGAACGTACTGGGATTCATCCCGTATATTTTGACGAAGACGAAAGAGAGATAATTCCGCTCTGAAACAAATCAGCATTCTTCTCAAATAGAAATCTTCAACCAAAACGCTTTCGTGTATTGAACTCCTTTAAGGAGATCTTTATGACAGAAGAAAGAAAACTTTTGGAAATTACAAATCGAATTTTTATCATTCGCGATCAGAAGGTTATGGTTGATCGTGACTTAGCTGAACTGTATGGAGTCGAACTTAAGACCCTTAATCAGGCCGTTAAGAGGAACAGTGAGAGATTTCCTGATGATTTTATGTTTCAATTAAATTCCAATGAGTTGGAGGAACGATGGTCACAAATTGTGACCATGGTCAGTCCAACCTATCGTAACTACATGAAAAGAAATCCTCCCTATGTTTTCACTGAATCCGGTTGTTTTGCCCTCTCATTTATCCTTTCAACTGATAAAGCTGTCGAGATGGGCCACTTTATCATTAGAGCTTTCACACACCTTCGGCGCTTCATTCTTAAGAACGAAAACCTCATGATGGAGCTCAAAAACAATCATCACCTCTCAAAGACCTTCGCGAATTTTGAAAAGAGAATCGAACAAGATCTCATCGTTCTATATAAAAACAATTCGGAAAAAGATAAACGTCTTCGAACAGTCGAAGAGAAGATCAAAGAAATAGAAGTGAAGTTGAAATCGAGGACGTAAAATACCGGCTTATTTAAACGTCTCGATATATTTTTTTACAGCATCTCTCTCAGACGGGGAAATGATTACTCCCAACGGCATTCGAAAGCTTTCATCTGCATCCGAATTAAGTCTCTGATCGAACCTATTCGCGAGATCAGCATCCTCTCGCAATAAATTTTTCAAGGTACTAGAAGAGTACTGAAGGATCTTCGATTTTGGGTTGTTATGGCAATTCATACAAGTTGTATCGAAAACTCGTTTACCTTTTTTAAGTATTGTATCCTCCCTTGATGCTCTTTGCACATGGGCCATTTCAACTCTCGCCTTATTTGCCAGTGGTTCACACTTAGCGATAGCATCCTGATATTGGGGATAAAAATCCACATACTTTTTCAGGTCTGGATCATCCTTTGAAAACTCATAAGCAAATTCATTGGTGGAAAGGCCAGGAGTTGAAAATCTTGAAGTCGAATAGGTTACAATTTCAGGCTCAAAGAATTTCACGATAGGGTATTCGAGATTGTAGGTCGTATCTAAGTAGCCTTCATCGATTCCCAACGCCTCGAGAAGGGCCAGGTAGTAAGCGTCTCTGATTTGCCCAATTCCAAATTGATCGTCATTGTAATAATCGTAAGAAAAATTCTCTTTGATATTCACCGGGAAACTTGCAGGAAGTGATTTTTTAAAGTCATCTATGCCACAAGACATGATTGATAATAGTATGTACTTAATCTGTGGAAAGTCGGATCTCTCTTTCATAATTCTTCGGAAGCGACGATAGTTTAGATGTTGAATGGCCGTGGTGAGATGGGTGATGTTTTCAGACTTTATTCTTTGAGAACTATTTCTCTCTTCAGAAGGTAAACTTTCATCAACCGTTTCTGCAGTTTCATTAAGCTTTTCTAGGTATTGATAACGAGAGTTCTGTTTGTAGGTAGAAATAAATTTTTGTATCTCACGGTATTCAGTTATGTCTGACTTTCCATTTCCAACGGGGCGAGAAAGTCGTCGGTCATTACTCCCGTAAGTTCCTTCCCAGAAAGCGTAAGTGTTCCAGTTCGGACGAACATCTTGTCCATGGCATCTCATGCATTTATCGGGGTTGCGGTTAACCTTTGGGGCAGAACCACTGAAATCAATTTCGTGAGCGCCAAAACTTGCCGTTTTTTCGTCAAAGAGAATCACCTCGATTTTATCGCCACCTTTGTTGGATTGATCGGTAAAACTGAGAAGCATTTGCGCGTCTTTATTGAACATAATGACACGAGGATTTTGATAACTCGCTCCCTGCAAACTTCTTGATTTATGCATGAGAACGTATTGGGAGCGGATGTCTTGGCCTAAATTTGCGATGAATTTTTCGATCGTATCATTCTTGGAAGTCATTAATTCGAGATCATCAATTGTCACTGGTGTATCCGGGCCAGCGATGGCCTGAAAGCAAAGGGTAATGAAAAAAAGTGAAAGGAGCTTCATGGAGCTAGATTGAGCAAATATCAAACCAATCTAGGATCCGAATTTCGATGACTTATGCAGGTTAGTTCGTACAAAGAGAGAGTCAGTGTCTAATAGTAAAACACCTTAAACTTTAACTAAATATAAAAATCTTCGAAGGATCAATGTGCGAATAGTGCATCGACTTCGTCTTCAGCGACTCCAACTGAAGCAAATAGTTCAATTCTTCATTGAAGCTGTTCAACTTGCGCACTTTTTTAGACTGCTTCTTCAAGATAGACTTCACACCCTGGGGAAGAATACACACCCCACGAAGTAGATAGTGCTCACCTTTGTACTTGATCACTCGGCCTGTGAAGACATCGTCTTCCATCAAACTGATTGTCGGGTGATTTTTCACGAGAGTGATTTTTTCGTCGTGAAGAATATCTTTTAGGACGATTTGTTTTCTGAAACTTGTTTTTGAGAACTCGAAGAGCGAATGATTCACATTTAAAAGAGCTTGCGAGAGTTCTTCATCAAGAGAATTCGTGCGGATGTAGTCTTCAATGACCTTTGATCCATCACCATGACGAAACTGAAAAATATACCAGTCATTGAAACAGTTCATGCGAGATTCAAACTCTTCTTTGTCTTCGTCTAATTTTCCCGTAATAGAAAAGTAACGATCTTTGGCGCCTTTGAGGTCGTCAAAAAACTTACCCTTCGTATAAAGGTTTAAAACGTTGTCGAGATGGTCATGAACGATATCAAGCATAGGAGGTATTCTACTCTTCTGTTTTAAGAACTGCCAAGAAGGCTTCTTGGGGAATTTCCACATTCCCGACCATCTTCATCCGCTTCTTACCCTCTTTTTGTTTCTCGAGGAGCTTACGTTTACGCGAGATATCTCCGCCATAACACTTAGCTAGAACGTTTTTACGAAGAGCTTTGATAGATTCTCGCGCTATGACCTTAGAGCCAATAGCTGCTTGGATGGCAATATCGAATTGCTGACGATCGATAACTTTCATCAGACGGAATGTAAGATCCTTACCCTTTTGTACGGAATTAGCTCGGTGAGTGATCATCGAAAGTGCATCCACCTTGTCGCCGTTCAAAAGTACGTCGAGCTTAATCATGTCTGACTCCATGTAGTCATGAAGTTCATAATCCATGGAAGCATATCCCTTCGAGAGAGATTTAAGCTGGTCGTAGAAATCAAACATCATCTCCGATAGTGGAAGAATGTATTTAAGATTTACGCGTTCTTCGGTGATGTAATCAATCGCCTGCTGCTGTCCGCGGCGGTCTTCGCAAAGCTTGATGATCTTTCCGACATAATCATTTGGTAAATGGATTGAGAGTTTTACGGTTGGCTCTTTGATCATCTCGATCATCGTGGGATCAGGAAGCTTAGACGGATTATCGATCATGAAGGTCTGGCCAGTCGTCGTATGGATTTCATAATTACATGACGGCGCAGTCGAAATGAGGGCAAGGTCAAATTCGCGCTCAAGACGAGTCTGAATAATATCCATGTGCAATAGACCCAGGAATCCACAACGGAAGCCAAAACCCAGAGCTTGAGAGACTTCTGGTTCGTAGGTAAACGATGAATCGTTTAAGGCGAGTTTTTCAAGAGCTTCTTTTAAGACTTCATATTCTTCAGAATCAACAGGGAAAACTCCGCAGAAAACCATCGGCTTAATTTCTTTATAACCAGCGAGAGTAGGAGTTGAATCTTTCTTATCAGTATGAACAATCGTATCCCCGACTTTTACATCACGAACAGTCTTGATCCCGCAAATAATCATTCCTACTTCGCCGGCACCCATTTGTGTGACTTCGAGATAGAAAGGTTGGTTCACAGCGAGTTTTAAAACTTCGTAGTCACTTCCTCGGAACTTGAAGTGAATTTTGTCCTTCACCTTAATTGTTCCTTCCATGATACGGGCAAGAACAACAACACCTCTGTATGGATCAAACCAAGAGTCAAAAATCAGGGCCTGAAGAGGAGCATCCGTCTTACCTTTCGGGGGTGGGATTTTTTTTACGATCTCTTCGAGAAGGATATCAACACCAAGACCTGACTTTCCTGAAACAAGTGGAGCTTCAGAAGCATCGATCCCGATCACATCTTCAATATCTTTTCTCACTTTATCCGGATCAGCGTGAGGCAAATCGATTTTGTTAATCACGGGAACTATTTCAAGATTGTTTTCAAGGGCCATGTAAACGTTGGCAAGAGTCTGAGCTTCGATCCCTTGAGAGGCATCGACGATGAGCAGAGCCCCTTCGCAAGAGGCAAGAGAGCGGGAAACTTCATACGTAAAATCGACATGTCCCGGAGTATCGATCAAATTAAATGAATATGTTTTTCCATCTTGAGCTTTGTAAGCAAGGCGAACAGTTTGTGCCTTGATCGTGATCCCACGCTCTTTCTCGAGATCCATGTTGTCGAGCATGCGGTCAGACTTTTCACGATCTGTGACGGCCTTGCACATTTCAATTATGCGGTCGGCGAGAGTAGATTTCCCGTGATCGATGTGAGCTATGATAGAGAAATTGCGTATGAGACTAGTGTCCATGGATGTAACTTTTACCCGAATGATGTTTCTGTAATTTCAGATCACGTGATCCTACACTACTTTGCTTGATACAACGAATTGAATTGTAAGAATTCAAGTACTTGAGCTTTGCATTAAAAAGGATAAGTTTATGAAATTTCTTGGAATGCTCTCATTACTCCTCGTGCTCTCTTGTGGAAAATCTGGAAACAAGAGCGGGACCGAAAGATCGACTCAAAGCCTGGATCCTTATTCATGCCAGAATTTTTCACTGAGTTGTATTGATAAAAGCGATTGGTTCATTGTTTCAAGTAGACCTTTTCCGCGAAAGTTTTCAGTCAGTCTCATTATGATTATTGATGGACATGAATACAACGATGAGATTATGAACGCCTGCCGAAATTCAGCATTCGATTTTGATAATACGATCCCACGAAAATCCATACTCCACTTTATTAGCTCACATCGCATCCCGCAAGATATGTCGGTTCGCCTCGACATTCGAAATCTTGGAGAAGATTGCGGCAGAGATGATGTGTTCTTTGCTGGATTCATTCCTTCGCCAAGAGTAGAGAACAGAGGTGGATCTGTTCTCCATTATCGCCAGACTCTTGAACTTCAAAACGACAGACGGCCCTAGTTAGACGAAGACTTCTTTTGAAATGATCATCATGTAGTAATCGAGATTTGATTCTTTCGCTCGGATTGGTATCACGTTGGCGTATCCGTTGAAGGCCTCATCGGTTTCTTCAAAGATGTATTCGCCCGTGATGGGATCGATGACTTTTCTACGTTTAGGAACGGTCACTTCCGAGTTCTCAATTTTTGATCGACGTTTGATCGCTAGCTCAAAAGTCTCGATGATGGATTCTGGCATCACCGTATCGGTAATGAGCTTGTTCATCACATCGTCTGACTGCATCTCGAGGAGTCCGTACATCGGGTTATTCATGTAAATGAGCTCGCCCTTAGCATTGGCGATCATGATGTTTTTCTTGACCATATTGGCGAGGGTATCAAACTTTCTATGTTCAACCGAAATCCTGTCGGTTCGAAGTTGGTCGAACTTCTTCATGTTCTGAATCATCTTGTTTAATTCTTTGGCGAGCTCTCCGATCTCATCGTCGAGATCATAATAAATCGAGACATCGAAGTTACAGTCCTGAAGTTCTCTGACCGCGTCGTTAATTTTCTTAAACGGCATCGCAATTTTTCCGGGAACAACGAGAGAGAGGAGAATTGTTCCAAGAAAGGTAATAATGAGAGTTATCAACATATTCCGGCGAGTTTCTCCAATGATTGACTTCACTTGCTTATCACGCTGTTCATTTTGAAAATACTGAATGTCCTGAAATTCTGAGAAGGCTTCTAGAATCTTATCGGTAAGTTCGTTGATGGTCGAAAGTCCTTCTCCGTCACGGTAGAAGAGGGATGATTTTCCCACGATTGTTTTTAGCGAATCTACGTAGCCTTGCATTTTAGAGATGATTTTTTTTGCCTCAACTTCAGTGTAGAAGCTGTCTAGACGCATGAGCTGGGACTGAAAACCTTCACAAAGATTTTCGAGGCGCTTTAAATCTTCGCCAGTAGGTTTAGTAGTGAGAATTTTCTTCTGCATCTTTAAAATCGAAACGGCAGAAATTCGGACTTCGTCGGTGAGGAGTGAAATCTTATTTGAGTTCACCGTGATGGCGGAGATCTGATTATTCAATGAATCGAGAAAGAAAAAGACCGTAAAGCCCATAACGAGAACAACGAAGTTCGCGATAATGAAACTCGTGGCCACTCGACGTTTGAGAGACAATTGCATAAATACTCCGTTTAAACTTCTTCTAATTCCTGGAACAAGCGATCAAGATTTTTTTCTGAGCCTACTAAGACTACAATATCATCCTGTTCAATCACATCCATCGGCAGAGGTGAATCGTTGATGACAACTCGGTAGGCGGCCTTACCTTCTTCAGTGATATACGGAACGCGTTTCTGTAGGGCAACAATGTTGAGTGAGTAGTTCTGACGGATTTGAGATTCAACCAGAGTTTTCCCCTCGAAGACTTTACCAAGTTTAAGTTCCACGATCGAGTATCCAGCGGCAAAATTATAGCGCTGGAGTACATGAGGAGCGGCGATTTTTGAGGCCACAATCTCCCCCATCTCTTCTTCTACTTTAATAATTTCCGAAGCTCCGATTTCGCGCAAAACGTGTTCATGGAGCTGGTTCGTAGCACGCGCCACCACTCGGCCAACGCCAAGTTTCCTGAGCATCGCGACGGCCATGATACTCATCTCAATGTTATCCCCGATTGCCACGACCGCAGTATCAACATCAGAAATGTTAACGGCCCGAAGTGATTTCTCCTGAGTTACATCGATGCAGATGGCGTGAGAAACGCGATCCTTAATTCTGTCTACGAGTTCAGGGTTTGAATCAATCGCAAGAACTTCCGCTCCTTTTTCAAAAAGACGGACGGCAGTTTTCGCTCCAAAAGTTCCAAGTCCAATAACGGCAACAATCATATATTTATCCTATGAGTACTTTCCCTTCCGGGTATTCAACTTTACTTGGTAAAACGACGCGACTTCCGACAGCGATGATAAGGGTTAAAGGCCCCACACGTCCAAGATACATAATGGCGATGATCGCAAATTTTCCAATGCTAGACAGAAATGGAGTAATCCCAAGCGAGAGACCAACTGTACCAAAAGCACTCACCACTTCAAACATGAGAGCGAGGAAACTTTTGTCCGGTTCTACTCGTAAGACAACTAGGACTCCGGCACTCACCACTAAAAGCGAGATGATGAAAATGGCGATGGCCTTAACGACCGTCGCTGCGGGGATCTTTCTCTCGAAAAATTCCACATCAAATTTTCCTTTCAGTGTCGCCGTCACAGATTGAAGAAGTACAGCAAAAGTTGTTGTCTTGATGCCGCCTCCGGTTGAACCGGGAGAGGCCCCGATAAACATCAGGATAATCATCATATAGAGTGAGTGGGGATTGAGAGCATTTAAATTGATCGAATTAAAACCAGCAGTTCTGGTTGTGACTGACTGAAAAAATGAAACTTGTAAACGCTCCCACATGCTCATCTCTTCGAAGGCATGCATAAACTCTCCGGCAAACAAATAAATCGTCCCGAAGGCTAGAAGAAGTGTGTTGATCGAGAGAACTATTTTTGAGTGAACGGTCAGGGCCTTCCATGAACGGTGCGATTTTGCGACGTTGATGACATCCTTCATCACAGCAAAACCAAGACCTCCCATGATAATCAAAAAGGCGATCGTCATACTGATCAAGGGAGTGAACTTGAAGTCTTCCAGGCTGTTGTTGAAAAGAGCGAAGCCCGCATTACAGAAGGCCATGATGGAATGGTAGAAACCAAAATAGATCGCCTGCCCAATCTCAAAACCTTCCTGATAAAAACCGATCGTAAGAAGGAGGGCACCGATGAACTCAATGAGAAAAGTGAACTGAATAATATCCACTACCAAACCCAATAACTCCTCCGAACTAGAGGTATCCAGTACATCATGCATAATGACCTGCTCTCTCATTTGCAAATTTTTTCCCATCATCACGGCCATGGAGCTTGAAAGTGTCATGATACCAAGACCACCCACCTGAACAAGAATAAGCATCACCATCTGACCAAAGATACTGAACTCATCAGTCATTGAGACAACGGATAGTCCCGTCACACACGTGGCCGACGTCGACATGAAGAGAGCATCAATAAAAGTAATGCTGTGACCGGGATTTGAGGAGACTGGAAGAATAAGCAGAAGAGAGCCTAAAAATATCCATCCTGCAAAAGAGAGGAGAACAACCTGAGCAGGTTGAAGTTTCAATCTAAAAAGAAATGAACTTGTTCCGTTGTATTGAGGAGATGGAGCTTCGGGTTTCTCATAGAGAGAGATGACCGTCGAGAACAAGTGAACAGCTGATAGCCAGTAGACAAATTCGATGTCGCCAAGAGTGATAATGACGGGCACAAAGATAATGAGTGAAAAAATATAACGACGGATAAAATCCTCAACACCTTCGCTCTTTAGAAAATTTGTAAGAAGTGAAATAAAAAGAATCGCCGGAGCGATCCAGACCGCGTACTCAATAATCTGTGGCATCGGCAGACGCGCCAGAAGGTGAGGAAAACGATTGGCCTTCTGGAGTGTATAAACCAGGACAAAAAAGCCATTCACGAATATCTCGAGCAAGAGTGGCAGTTTTCCCATAAAATAATTCATAACGCCGATTTTAAAACCCTTTACGTGATAATCCTAGGAATAGTTCATGCAACGATCCAATCTGATACCTTTCAAAATCTCCAACATGGACAGCTTGGGACAGGGAGTTAGTAAACTATCCCCTAAAATCACTTTTATTCCCAAGACACTCCCTAATGAAAGCGGTGAAGCACAAATTATTTCTGAAAAAAAAGGTGTTGCCTTTGCACGTGTGAGTCAAATTTCTGAAACTTCTCCAGACAGGATCACTCCAGAGTGTGTACATTTTAACGTTTGTCCGTCGTGCCATTATCTTCATACCCCGTACCAAAAAGAGCTGGAATTCAAACAGCAAAACCTAGAAAAACTATTTCAGAAAATCCCGCACCCTAAGGTTGAAGTCATTCCAGCTGTGCGAAGACTCGGCTATCGAAACCGAGTTCAACTTCACTACGATTTAACGGCCAAAAAAATGGGTATGCTCGACGTGGGGGCAAATCAAGTTGCCCCGATACCTCACTGCTTGGTAACGCTACCGGCATTAAAAACTGAAATTGAAAAACTCTATGCTCATGATCAATGGATTTCAGAAGCGCCAAAGCATCTTCCACGTGGCCATGTTGAGCTTTATCTTCAGGGTGATAAGGTTCAAAAAAGTTGGAATGAATCTTATGCTCATGGTGGGTTCACGCAAGTTTTTGAGGAGATGAATCTAATCCTGAGAAACAAACTTAAAGCATGGTGGGGAAGCAATCCGAGCAATTTACTCGACCTCTTCGCTGGAAACGGAAATCTCTCAAAAGAACTTAATTATTCTAGTCGCTTATGTGTAGATATCTACCCTCGTGGAAGCGAAGGCGAATTTATTTCTAAGTCCCTCTACGAGGATGATGCACTCACATTCGTGAAAAAAATGGTTCAACAAAAGGGTCTAACCTCACCTGATTTGTTACTTGATCCACCTCGTTCAGGGTTGAAAAATCTGGATGTTTGGCTCGACACCTTTTCACCATCAAAAGTGGCCTATGTCAGTTGTGACCCACACACACTCGCGCGTGATTTATCTCAGATCAAAAACTACGACGTAACCGAGCTCATCTTGATTGATTTTTTTCCTTCTACTTTTCACTTTGAGACTGTGGCCTTGCTGACTAGGAAAAAGTGATTTTCTTTTACAATAGCTCCCCCCTTCCTTAGAATATAAATAAGGAAATTTTTCGGGAGGTTCCATGAGTTTTTATTTTCAAAAGCTGGCCATCATTGCGATGACTTTTGCTTTAATTTCCTGTGCTTCAAAAAGCAAACAAGTTCGCCATGAACAAGCGATGCTGCACTTTGGTGCTGGAACACAAAGCTTGATCACCCAAGATTATACTGATGCTCTAACCAATATGCTCAAGGCCGACGAGCTCGAACCTGAAAATGCTGACATCCTTACAAATCTGGGAATGGCCTATTATTTTAAAGGCCAAACGGATATTGCCGTAAAAGTTTTGAAACGTGCCATTGGTCTCAATGAGAACCAGTCCGATGCAAAGTTGAACCTCGCTTCTATTTTTTATAAAGAAGGCGATGTGGCCGGAGCCGAGAAATTATACAAAAGTGTTTTGAGTGATCTTACCTACGATAAACAGGCCCGGACTTATTACAATCTCGGCATTCTAGAAATTGAGAAAAGAAAAAATTCTGATGCTGCAGAAAAGTATTTCAAAGCGGCTATCAAAGAAGATGAAAATTACTGCCAGGCCTTTCAACAACTTGGTCTCATCCAATATGGTAAGGCTATGTATAAAACTGCTGCAGATACTTTCCGCACAGGAACACGTGGTGTTTGCATCGAGAATGCCCCGAACTACTACTACCATGCTTTAACTTTGGTTGAGCTTCGTCAGTATGAAAAGGCGCGCATGAGGTTCGATGAGATCGATGCTCGCTTTCATGAAAAATTTCCTCAATACGCTTCACTTGCACGTGAGAAACAACGTGAATTAACCAAGATGGTTACACCCCATACAGCTCCGGACACGCATGCGAACAACAAGCATAAAATCGAGTCTCCGGAATTTTAACGAACCTAAGGAAAGGTCATGTTTAATCAAGAATCCGATCAACAGAAAGTTGATAATGAGCCAATGGGTCTCCTGGGCGATTACCTTAAGCAGAAGCGCCTGGATAAGAATTACTCGCTTGAAAAACTCTCTCAGAAAACCAAAATCAGCATCAATATCCTCAAAGGTCTCGAGGCCAATGATTATGACCACCTTCCGAGTGCTGCCTACATCAAAGGTTTTGTCACAAGCTATGTAAAAGTTCTGGGTATCCCGCTCGATGAAGCCATCAATAAGATGGAGTACACTTACCTCAATATTCTTGGGAAACCTTTCCCTGCTCTTAATCACACAAAAATGATGACCGCTGTAACTCCGATCTCCATGAGCTCTCAGCCAAAACATGAGATCAGCTCTTCAAAAAAAGTTGAAGCAGAGCCGACTCCCCACGAAGTCATTGAGAACAGTGACTCGATCATTGAGAATACAAAATCGGTCCTTCCCATCGTAATTTTCGGAGCTGTCATTTTACTTTTTGTTGGTGGATATAAAATCATTTCTAACGTCGTTGAAAGTGAAGTTAATAGTCATAAAGGTAAAGATCTCGGTCCGAAGATTGAATCGAGTTCTGCTCTTGTTCATCGGCCAGAGAAAAAACCTGAAGAGCCTAAGACTGATGCTGCTCCGACTGACCCTGCAGCAGTTGCCGTTGCCCCAGTTGTAGAAGTCAATCCCGTGAGTGATACAAAACCTGCGGAAGCTTCCCCTGCTGAATTTCAGCGTAACTTCCCTGTGGTGGATTTTAAGAAAGTCAAAGGAAAGCTCTTTTTTGTAAAAACGGATGCTCCTGAGAATGAAGATCCTAATCTCATTACAGAAAAAATTAAATCATCGATGAATTCAAATCTTCAAAACGTGTATGTGAAAGCATTCGCTGGAAATACCTGGTTGAGTTATAAAATCGACAACAATCCGATCGAAAGTGTGATTATCAGCAAAGGTAACGATCTTTTTTTGCAGGGTAATGAGATTCGTCTTTTTCTTGGAAATGTTAACGTTACTAAAATTTTCTACAATAACTACATGATCGAGACGCCAACGAAGTCTGGAGTCAAGAGTCTCGTATTCCCTGAAGAGAGCAATGAGAAATACTTTCTCCCTCTCTTTCCGAAAGCTAAAGACGATATCCTTTACACTGCTGAGGAATATCAAAAGCGCATGAAGCTTGAAGAAGACGAGATTGAAAAACGTAAGCAGTAATTAAGACTGCCAGTCGAGTTTTCGATAAAAATAAATACTTATAAAAGAGATGATCGTGGCGGGTATAAAAACCGCCACATAAATTGGAATCGTCTCTTTCTTCGCTAGTCCTACTAAACCAAAATACATTCCGTAATAGGCCATCAGACAAACCAGACCTATGAGGCCTGAGTTTCTTCCTTTGCCACGGTTTCCAGAAACACCAAGGGTGCAACCAAGAAAGCAAAAGATGAAACAAATAAGAGCCCCGTTTTTGCGGCTCCAGTATTCGTACTTCGCATTGAAGTATTCTTTCTCGTTAAAGTTATAAACCTTCTCTGCTTCCGCCGCACTCATGGCGAGAACGCCTTCAAGCTCCTTAGAAGTGAGCATGGTCTCCTTGATACCCACACCATTGTCGAACTGATTCTTGGAAAGAGGAAAAACGTATTTCGCAAAATTAATTTTCTCGACTTCATCTTTCGTTGAGTTGATACCGACGATGTTTCCATCAAAGAGAGTGAGTGTAAGTTTTTCGGTGAGGTCAGTAGGATTTCGCTCGAAAAGAAGCTCGCCTCTTTCAGAGAAGATAACTTTTTCAGCTTTAGGGTCTTGGGCGTCACTCAAGTTGAGAAAAACTCCCTGAAGATTTCGGCCGTACTTTGTCGCCTTCGCCGCAAAGAGAGTTAGATTCGGAATGAGAGTAAAGAATTGACCTTCCTTAATCCCGGCCAGAACACCGCTTGAAGTAAGGTAATTGATCTTGCGCTTAAACTGGAGATTCGAATTGGGAATTAAATTTTGATTGAGTTGAAAAACGCTGAAAGATAATAGTCCCGAAATAAGAAGAAATGGCAGGATGATGCGAAACTTAGTCAGCCCACTAGCACGCATAGCAATGTACTCGGAATCTCCGGACATTCGATTGAGGCAAAAAATAGTTGAGAAAAACGTTGCGATAGGAAGAGAGAGTGGCACAAACGTTAGGGCAATATTTCCAACCAATCCAAGCGTAAACAAGACTGAAATATCGCGCGTTACCAGAAGTTCGGTAATCTTAAAGAGCTCGAAGGTGAGGAGAAAGGAAATAAAGAAAATCGTGCTCACCAGAAGTGGCATAATGAACTGCGCAGCAAGATATCTTTGAATCAAAAGTCTCATAAATAAGAAGGTACCCGAAGTTCACCTTTCATTCAAGAAGTGGCAAAATAACATGATTAATAAAGGAGTCCCAATGCAAGCTATCATCGACATGGTCGGAGACCAATTTCTCGGCGCAGATCTTAAGATCTTGACCGCTTTTCAAAAAACTATAAGTGGAGCGACAAAAAACAAAGTCTCCAAGTCTGAAACTTCTTCTGTCAGCATCGATCACTGGCAGGACAAGGGGTTAAAAGAAGAGTTCCATAATCTTAAAGCTGCCAAAGGTTTCAAAGCTGCTAAAGACGAAACGGTTTCTTTCACCGGTGCGATGGGCGAAGCAGTTTGGGTTTTGGGTCTCGGTGATAAGACAAAGTTCACCGCTGAAGATCTTCGCAAATCTGTGGCAAAACTTTTTCGACAGGCCAAGGCCCATAAGGTGGGAACTGTCGCTTTTGATGTGCCCGGACTCAATACTATTCGCAACGAAGTTCTCACCGTGAAGCTCATGGCCGAATCTATCGGCATGACTGATTATTCTTTTGATATTTATAAATCAAAAAAATCAGAAGCTCCGGAAACTAAAGTCATCTTCGCTCACGTGGAGAAGAAGAATAAGGCCAATCTTGAAAAGGCACTAACTTCTGTCAAACACCTCACAGACTCAATCACTGTGATCAAAAACTTCATCAACGAAGCTCCAAACGTCCTCCACTCTGAAGAGTATGCTCGCAGAATCGATGCGGACGTGAAGAAAAATCTTAAGGGTGTTAAAGTTAAGATTTTGAATAAGGCACAGATTCAAAAAGAAAAAATGGGGCTCTTCCTTTCGGTGAATTCAGGTTCTGCCTATGAGCCTCGCCTCGTTCATCTTACCTATGAGCCGGCCCGCTCGAATGCGAAGACGAAACACATTGCTCTCGTCGGAAAAGGAATTACCTTTGATACGGGCGGATACAGTATGAAGCCAGCTGCCAGCATGGTGGGCATGAAAAATGATATGGGTGGATCGGCCACTGTTTACGGAGCTTTTCGCACAGCTGTGCTTGAGAAATCACCGATCAAGATCACATGTATTCTTGCTATCACTGATAATGCTGTCAACTCAATGGCGACTTTTCCGGATGCTATCGTGGCTGGAAGAAATGGGAAGACAGTTGAAATTCTCAATACTGATGCAGAAGGCAGATTGGTCTTAGCAGATGCAGTTGACTACGCCTGTGACCTAAAACCTGACTACATCGTAGATGCAGCCACTCTCACTGGTGCGGCCTTGGTTGCACTGGGAAATCAAGTTTGTGCTATTCTAGGAAACGATCAGAAATGGATGAATGAAATTATGGACGCAGCGAAAGCTCAAGATGAATATATGTGGCAACTACCCATCATTAATGAATGGCGCCAGGATATTAAATCAAAAATCGCCGACATCAAAAATATTGGATCTCCAATGCGTGCGGGTACAGCGATTGGGGCTGCCTTCATTGAAGAGTTTGTAAAAAACGACATCAAGTGGGCGCACTTAGACGTGGCCGGTGTGGTTGAGGCACAATCTCATCTTCCGTATTGTTCTCCTCACGGAGCTTCTGGGCTTATCGTGCGAACTCTGACTCATGTTTTGATGAATGCCAAATAAGTCTCGTTTTAAAATCGTCTTGTTTGCGCCCGAGATTCCCGGTAACACCGGGAGCATCGGGCGCACATGCGTGGCCCTGAATGTTGAGCTCATTTTGATCAAACCCTATGGTTTCGAGATCGATGAAAAAGCAGTGAGGCGCGCGGGCCTCGATTACTGGAAATTTGTTTCTCTTCGAGAATTTGAATCTTGGGAAGATTTTCTCATACGAGAAAAGCCTGATCAGAAAAAATTATTTTTCTACGAGAATAACGGAGAGAAACTTCACTACGATGCTCCGTACGTCGAAGATTGCTACTTGATATTTGGGGGGGAGACAAAAGGATTTTCCTACCAGTTAGAAGACGAATATAAATCGCAATTCTATAAGCTTCCCATGTTCTCAGAACACATCCGCTCGCTCAATCTTTCAAACGTCGCAACCACTGTTGCCTACGAATGTCTCAGGCATCTCATCTGATCATTTTTCCCAGAAATATTTTTGCTGGAGTTCAAAAGCATATTGATCTTTGGTGATCGCTTTACCGATACGCATTTTTTCGAGAATTTCCTGAATTCTTTTTTGGGCAAATTTACTTAGATTCTTGCGACGGAAGGATACGGAATATTTTTTTGGACTAGGTAATAACATGGCCAGGAAGGCCCCTTCCCTAGGTGTAAGGTCTCGGGGTGATTTTCCAAAATAATACCTACTCGCATTTCTAATCCCGTAAACCGAAGGACCATACTCGATACTATTCAAGTAGATCTCCAGAATCTGAGATTTACTCAATATCTTTTCTACTTTCCAGGTCAAAATCGCTTCATTTAACTTTCTCCATAGCGTTCGATCATCCGAGAGAAATACGTTTTTTACCATCTGCTGAGAAATTGTACTCGCCCCTCGAAAACGATGCTCCGTCCACATTTCTTCCAAAGCGATCTGGACCTGATTAAGATCCATTCCTTCATGCTGGTAAAAACTCCAGTCTTCCGACAGCACGATGGCCCACTGCCCGTAGCGAGAAATTTCTTTCAGAGTCGCCCAGTAAAGAGGTTTTGAAGGTTTAAAGGTATACTCCACCTCACCCTTAGAGATTTCCTTAAAATGGGGATAGTTCTTTCGAAGAATTTCAACGTCATGAGAATTAAAGATATAGAAAAGCAAACCTGTCCCTAAGACCAGGATAACGAGAGACAAGATAATAAAGCGACGTTTTAAGCTTGAGCCTTTCATAATCATTAAACTCAGCTAAAATTATAACTGATGAATACCTTTTGCAGTTACTATAATTCAAACCTGTGTCGCTCTTGTGATCTGCTTACGATGGATTATCAAGAACAGCTTATATATAAAGAATATTCGCTGAAAAAATTTTTAGCAACGTCTCTCCAAGTTCCCCTAGATTCGAGTGTCACCTCTCGCCCACTGGGCTTTCGGAATAAAATTAAACTCTCGGTGACGGGAACTGTTGAGACTCCCATTATAGGCCTTTTGGGGGAAGATCATCTCGATACGGGTCGAGAGCTTTTGTCCTGTCCACTTCATCACGCAAAACTCATTGAACTGACTCAACTTCTGCCAGATTTTATTCGTATGGCAAAAATTAATCCATACTCAATTGATCAAAAAGCTGGTGAGCTTAAAGGAGTGATTGCCTTTTTTTCAGAAGAAAGTCAGGAAATGTATCTTCGTTTTGTCATGAGATCACAAGAGGCCGTCACAAGAATAAAAAAATTCCTGCCTAGTCTTCAAGAAAAAATGCCTCAGCTCAAAGTTGTCAGCGTTAACCTTCAGCCTTTGGCCCATGCTCTTCTTGAGGGAGAATTAGAAGTCTTTGTCACAGAGGAAAACGTCATCGAACATCGCCTGGGAAAAATTTCGATGCGTTTGCATCCCAAGGCATTTGTTCAAACGAATCAAAGTGTCGCCCTTACTCTTTATGAAACTGCGGCCCTCTGGACCAAAGAACTGGGAATAAAAAAATTCGCGGAACTCTACTCAGGTCAGGGAGCTTTTAGCTTTTTTTGTGCGACAGAAGTTTTGAGTGGGCTCGGGATTGAAATAAATCCCGAAGCAGTCGCTCAGGCCAACCAAACGGCTAAGAATTTAAACCTAAATCATCTTTCATTTAAGGCCGCTAATGCTGCGATGGTGGAGAATGAGTTGAAGCTTTTCTCGCCTGATCTTATCCTCGTTAATCCTCCTCGAAGAGGCCTCGGCCCTACAGTAAAGGAACTTCTTTCCGTTTTACCAGAATACATTCTCTACTCTAGCTGCAACGGAGAAACTCTCGGTGCCGACGTACAAGTATTGAACTCAAAATACGAGATCAAACGAGCCAAGCTCTTCGATATGTTTCCTTACACAAAACATTTCGAGACTCTCGTTCTGCTTCAGCGTTTGTAGAAACGATAGTTTTCTTTCAAGGCCTTGAGAGTAAGTTCGGTGCGCCCTTTCGATCTTGGAAGCTCTTTAGCAAAAAAGTCTTTCACTTCAAACCCACCCTTTGCAGTGATCCTCGAAAAATTTCCTTTCTCTAAATCCATCAAAGCAAATGCATTATCAAATTCAATCAATTGCCATGGATGTGGAGATAAATCGTTAAGTGAGCGTCCCATGCTGTAGGCATTAAACGGAGTCTTACAGTTCCAAAGTTCCCTCATCAGAGTTGGGATGACATCATAGTGAGAACTGACTTGAGTAAACTCTTGTTGATGACGGTTAGGCCAGATGACAAGAAGAGGTGTTTTTAATTTATCTTCTGTTATCTCTCCATTCCCATTATCTAAACCGTGAGATCCTGTAATTACAACCGTCGTATTTTTTAGTGCATGGTCATGGAGCATCGTTAAAAGAAGTGAGCGGATCTCACGATCAACTCTCGTCCATTCAGTTGACCCCGCCTCACTTTGATCGTGAGAAACATTAAAGTAAAAGAAAGAATAAAATGGATTATCCTTTTTAACCGAATGCCACTTTTTCCAGCTCTCAACGATTGACCCATTTACGATCTCTTCACCTTTTATCTGTGAGAAGAATGGTGCAAATCCATTGCCCGGATCAGATGGTAGAAAAAAAGCTGTCTGATACTTTCTTCTTTCTAGCTCATCAAAAAAAACCGGACGTTTGTTTTCTCTTCGAAAAGCGTCAATGTAGGTCGGAGAAACTGAATAAAGGAGAGAGAAGAGTCCACCTAGGGCACCAGTGCTTCCACTATAATGAGTGTTCCAAAACGATGCATGGGATTTTAAATGAAAAAGATGCGGAAGTTTATCAAGAGTTAGGTCCTCAGAGGGAAAGCCCTTGAGAACAATAAAGACAATGTTAGAGTTTGATTTTCCAACGCACTTAAATTCATCTCTCGGATAATAAAGTCTTCCGTCATCCTGTACCTGTGGATTTTTAAAAGTACCACTTAGGATGAAGCTTGCTGGAAATAAAGTCGTCATCCGGTCCATAGGCTTAGACGTATATTTTCTTACTATATGGCTTACACCCAAACAAACGACTATTAAAACCAGATACCAATTCGAAACAGGATTACTAAATCTTTTTTGCATTGATCGCCAGCTCATGTTTCCACGAAACCAGACGACAATTGAACCGACAAAAAGTGAAACGATGAAAAGTATGATGGTGGCCTTCGTCGAAATAATTCCCTGAAGACCTTTTTGATAAAAGAGGTTGAAGAAAAATTGATTCAAGTGGAAACGAAATTGAGAAAAAATGTAAGCATCAAAAAAGATCATGGATGAGACAAACAGAATAACAATCAGTGACCATATTCTTGAAAAGTAATAGGTAGGAAAAATTAAAATCACCGGGCAATAAAGTAAGAAGTAAGATAAAGATGCGATAGCACCGTAGTGGCCAATATAACTCACGAGTAAATAAAAACTTTCAAGAGTTGTTCGAGGCAGTACAAAACTTTGAAGATAGATCAATCCGATCATCGAAAAAAGTGGCCAAGCGAGTCCAAAAAATAATTTCCGGCCCCATGAAAGCACAAAGTGTCGGCGGTTCATTTATTTCCTTAAAGTTAAGCAACTTAGATTATTTTAAACGCTCAATGATAAGAGAAGAAGAAGAAAATTCCTTGTTGTTTGATATGCCAAACAAATGTTACCATACATATACACACAGGGGAGATTATGATCATTCACCATTCATTCCAACTTTTACAGAATCTTTCGGAAATCGAACAAAGTATTCAGCCTATGGAACAAATTTTGAAGGAATTGGGTCTAGAGGAAGATGCTGAGAGGATTTTATTGGCGATTATGGTCCGCAAGAAGGCATGCCTTCTTGCGGACAAAGAAAATAATTAGAACAGGTAGTTAACACCAAGGCTCATATAGCCTGCAACTTGAGAGTGGTAAGTGCTTTTCGCATTTCCAGTTGTCGTGTCGTAATCCGGCAGACGACTCTGGGCAAATCTCCAGTCCACAATAAAAGTTTCGGTTACAAGATATTTAGCGTTGAACAATAAATCATATCTCATGTGCGCATCGTTTTTCGTTTTGACTCCAGAATTTTTCTCTGTAAATTCTTCGAGACGAAAGGCCTTCGCAGAAACGTTCAACATGAACTCTTGGACTGGACGGTATTGGTACATGGCCATGAGGTACATGTCATTCGACGCATTCATCTTTATGTTCTTGGTCGAAGCCGTGGTTGAGAGCTGGTCTCTATCCCCATCGTTATTTCGAACAAATCCTCCCGAGAGTCTCCATTCGTTGGCCTCATTCCACTTCCGACCAATACTCGTATTGATCTCGTAAGAACTTCTTCCGTCGGCAGCATTTCCATCTTTAGCGTGACCGTTATTTCCAGCACCAAGAGAGTCACCAGATTTTGCTTGCTGGACGTTTTGGCGCGCGAGTATCCCCACGTCGAAATTTACAGGAGCTTCGTTTTGATTAATGATTCGGTAGTTCCCACCAAAGATAGGATTGTTTAAACCATCTTGATTGTAGTGCTTATCGTTCGTCGTCGTATTTGTGAATTCATATTGATAATCATAATCAAGCCCAACAAACACGTTGAGATTATCCATGATTCCGTAACCCAGGGAAGTGAGGGCCTTGTAGCCTTCTGTTTCATGAGCAACTGTGGAAGCCGATTTTGATGTCAATTGGTAGCGAGCATTTTGATAGCGCGCTATCGCAGAGAAATTAAGTTGTTTCTGCTTGATGAAATAGTTCAGATCTCCGAACTCAAGTTCACTGGTAGCAAAAGCAGAGGTAGCAAATACAATCGCGCAGAGAGCGACAAACTTTTTCATATGAATGACTCCTTATTCTGGATGATTGTACTTCAGTTGGGTTAAAAAAACTAAATGGATTTACACGGAGAGAGAATTTGCGAGAAATCTGGCCCAAATAAAAAGGCCCGGCATAAAGCCGGGCCCATTTTAACACCAATCTTTCGATTAGATCTTAGAAACGGTAGATCATAGATACACGAGACATCAACTGATCTGTACGGAGGTTACCTTTACCAGTACCTGTCGTAGTGTCACCAGTTCCAGCAACATCATTGTTAGTCGAGATGAGACCATCAACTGAGAAATCACCGAACTTGAGTGAAGCACCTGCACGAACTGCTGTGTTAGCAATGCTGCCGTATGCTTTAGATCCATTGTTTGGCTTAGTTGTAGCCTGAGAGTAAATGTTCTGAGAAACAGAGGCACGAAGATCAAGCCATGAAGTTGCGTTGTACTCAGTTCCCATAGTTACTGGAAGAGTCAAAGATTGTGCCTTACCAGCTCCAGTCCAACCATTACCTTGACCGAGACCAGTTGTTGCTGGGCTTGCCGTAGTTGTTAAACCTGTGAACGAACCCTTGTCGTTTACGTCTTGGCGAACTGCCAAAACTTTAACGAATAGAGTTGCTTTATCGTTAAGACGCTCCTGACGAGCAACTCCTAGACGAATCTGGTTGTAATCGAATTTCTCATTTGCGCCAGCTGTGTTAGCTGTTGACTGATACTTCGCTCCAATTTGTCTCCACTCTGCGATCAAGCGGTAGTTGTTAAGAGTGTAAGCAGCACCTAAGAGGTAGCCCAGGTTTCCTTGTACAGAATTACCTTGGAAATCTTTAGCTGAGTTCTGGATAGAAACATGAGCAAACACATCAAGGTCACCAAGTACAACACCGAGGCGAGTGCGAAGTGCGTTTGAAGCAACACGAGAAGTAGATCCAGGACGACCAGAATCATAACCTTCGTAAGTTAAGTTCGCACCCCATTTAATGCCAGCATCTCCGCCAACAAAAAGGTCCATTGGCTGACGCTCAGAAAGAGTATTATTTCCAGTCAAACCACGAACAAGTCCAGCGTTTGGAGTTGTGTTACCAAACTGAACACCATAAACCATGTTTCCGTGGCCTTTAGTGAATCCGCCTTCAGCCTTAGGAGCTGCAGCTGAATCAGCAGCAGTACCTACGCCTGTTCCAGAAGCACCGAACTCGAAGTTCACAACATCTTTGTGATCGTTGATACGAGCAGGGTTAAGGAACATGTTACGGTTGTCGTTAACATAGTATGAACCGTAGTTGTCTTCTCCTAAAGCCTCAAGACGGGCCTTAGTTGCGAAAGCTGGAGCTGCGAGGACCATAAGTCCGCATGCAACCGTTAGCTGTTTTTTCATGAAATCTCCTTTTTGATTATGACACTTAGTCATTTCATTCATGGTTATTTATACTGAACTAGATATTTCTATTACTTAAAGTGTTACTCTCTCCTATATCTTTGTAAATATCTTTTTTAATGAAACATTCATGTGACAGACAACCATCAAATTTTTGACGGTATTAAAAAGGGCCGCAATTGCGGCCCTTTTTAATGACAGAATTTCTGGTCCTATCAGAACAAAATATCGAACTTTAAAAAATTGAAACGAAGGTCTGTCCCACTCTTAAAATAGTCATCACGGATGTCTCCGCCGTAGCGCTTAAATGACAGAGAAACTGTCGGGGCATAAGAGATGTTAGCAACGGAATATTTACCAAGATCAAAACGTTTACCACCTTCAAAGTTCACCCAGAGGTTGTAACCCGATTGATCATCCCCTCCGTTATATTTATACGTAGCGCGCTCAACTCCAAGCATTGTGCCCGCCATAAACGAATTTTTAATGTCTTCGGACTGGAAGTTATAGAGAATCCCACCTGATACTCCATAAGATGATTCAAAGAGATCATTACTTCCATAATCCATATTGTGGCGATTCAGCTGCACAGCGGTTTTCCACATAAGCCCTGCATAGTTTTCGATGTTTTGAGCGTAATTTAAATTAAGCTTGAAAGTTGTGTCGTTACGATTCGAACCTTTTTTACTGTCGTAGTGAGTGAACGCTAGCCCACCGGTGTAAGCGATATCGAACGCATCTACGCTGACAATTTTTGTCTGAGCAAAAGCTGAGACCGAGACAAAAGCAATGACTGCGGCCATGAGAAATTTCATGAGAACTCCTTGTTATGGAAAAATAAAATAATCAGTGAAGAAGGGTACGAGCGAGAAATTTTTCATTCATTAAATTCTCAGGCATGTGACTCATTTGACCTGCGAACGTGAGGCTCGGATAATCAAAACCAAGCTGCTCTAAGAGCTGATCTTTGATTCCACCCACAAACATTTCTTCATCAAAGCGAATGCTCTCACGAAGAATGCTTTCTTCGAGGTGATTGAACACGCGTTCCAAAACGCGCTTCATGAGCTTAATTCTTGAAGCCAGATCTTCGGCTTGAGGATCTTCTTCGTGGATAAGCATCAGAGAATGACAAACTTGTTCATTTTTTTTGTGATCAAAGGGGGTGAATTCTACAATAAAGTGGCCCCACTCGTGAGTCATGCTCTGAGGAATGAACAGTGTTTCATTTGTTGCGTACAATTCGCGGTTAAGAATCCATGTGACCGCTAACGCCGACTGCACCTGCGGCGAGCTACAGGCATCTATCATTTCAGGCGAAAGTTTTTCTTTATGCTTCAAATAACCCAGGAATTTCTTGGGTGAGAAACAAACGTAAATCTTTTCAGCGGTGATCGTTTTGAAATCTTTAAATGTGACTTCCCAATTACTAATATTTACCAAATCAGTCGGCTCTACATTTTCAATGGATTCAAAAATACGAAGCTCAACATTCTGATCCAAAATGTGATCCAAGTTTGCCCACTCCTCACTCGAGAAAAACCCTTCGAGTTCCACTGAATGGCCGCGCTTCAAAAAGAACTCTTCTCCGGATAGAATGTTCATCGATTTCGCACGTCCGGAAAACTCATGGAACTTGCCTTCTTTATAAAAGATGGCGTCTTTTGTCTGTGGGGATAGGCGAACATTGTGGTGCTTACGGTAAATCTCTCGAACTGCATCTTCAGATCGGAGGAGAGAGACACTGTCTTCATATTGATCTAAAAGATTCTTCTTATTGAGGGGGCGAGTTGATATCAAGCGGACAGATTCGCCCTCGTTTCTTAGTACTTTCATGAGCTCAAGAACGGCCCCAAGGTCACTTCCTAAAATCACATTTTTGTAATGGATTTTCGGCGCCACTGCAAAAGGTGATACTTTCGTATTCTTAAAATGCTTTAGTAATCCAAAACTCATTCTTTGAGCTTAAAATAAAAAACCCACTCTGTTGAGCGGGTATTTCATTTATTTCAATTTAAAAGTTTTTGTTTAGCGAATAGCGAGTTTATCGCCAGGTAGAATCATGCGCTTTTTGATTATATGGCGGTTTGTCCGGATGATCGTGCTCATAGGAACCCCAGTTTTTTGAGCAACCTTCCAAAGAGTGTCGCCTTTTCTGACTGTGTAGAACACTGATGGGTGCTTAATGACTTTTCCGCCACGCCCATAAGAGCTAATAGAGCGAGAAAGGCGCTCAGATCGGCGATGTTGACGTGAAGTTTTAGATTTCTCGTAAAGATCTGCATACATGCTAGAGCGAAGGGAATGATCTTCACGGAAAGGAAGATAAACCACAGTACTCGGAGCAATGTCGACTTCACTAACCTCGGGATTCAAGGCAGTCAATACATCCACAGGCACTTTAAATTTCTTTGAAATGTGCGCCATCGAAGTACGGTTAGGTGGCAAATGGGTTTTATAGCTGTCAGAGATCACAGAATCTTTGTCTACGTAAACATCCCACGCTTCTTTTGCTCCAACTGGAACTCGGAGCGGGTACACGGTCATATAAGGAGGAGTCTGCCAGCGAGTGATCTCTGGATTGTATCGCTTCACTTCTTCGAAATCGAGTTCAAGGACTTCTGCGACTTCGTAAAGATCAGCATTTCCTTTGACCATGATTTCTTCATAATCGAGAGCTTTTTCAAATTCAATTTCATTGAATCCAAAAACATCAAGATTTTTTCCGATGATCGCGAGGGCCATAATTTTTGGAACGTAGTTTTTGGTTTCTGGACGAAGGTAGCGGCCTTTGCAAAGACCCCAGAAATCTTTTGTGTGATACATGCGTTGAGCGCGAGAGATTTTTCCCTCGCCCGCGTTATAGCCCGCAGTTGCTAATTCCCATGAACCAAAGAGTCCGTAGAGAGTTTTGAGATAGTTTGCGGCAGCGATAGTTGCTTTTAAAGGATCACGGCGCTCATCCACATACCAATCGATATTAAGTCCGAATTTTTTTCCCGTGTAGGGCATGAACTGCCAAGGGCCCACGGCTTTGGCCCATGAGCGAGCATGGTTTTGAAAACCAGATTCGGCCATCGCAAGATAAATCAAATCTCGCGGCAAACCGTTGTCGGCCATGATTTTTGATAGAACTGGAGCGTAACGACCAGCACGTTGTGTGTAGTTGATGAAATGACGACGACCTTTTCCAGTAAAAAACTTAACCCAAGTCGCCACTTGCTTGTTCCAAGTCACAGGAATATCAAATTTTGTATTTCGCAATCCGAGCTCGGCAACAGCTTCTGGATCCATGACATAGATCGCAAGTGGAGCTGTAAAAGTTTTCTCGTGAGCACTTCCGTGAATGCAACCTTTGCAATTAGGGAGATCTGATTCAATTAGCTGTTCTTGGACACGGTAATATTCAGCTTGTTCAGCGACGGTTGGATTGTAATCTTGCTTTTTTGAAGTGGATTTTTTAGTGGCACATGCGGAAAGAAACAAGGCCATAAAGACAGAGGCCAGTGTCATTTTATTCATCATCACGTTCTTCCTTAATCGCAAATTTTTCAGGACCCTTGTCCTAAAATAGGATAATTCAGCTTTGATTTAGTACCAATGGGGGCAAAATCTGTTTGCTACCCTTAAATCATGAACCAACTATCAATATTTTAAGTTCTTATTCATCGGTCTATTAAATCTCTACCTGAGAGTAAAAAAAAGATTACTTTCAAATCAGACAAATATAGTCAGACAAACGCAAGGGCTCGTGCCCGTCGGCGCGTGTGCTAAACTAGCTCAATGAAGAAACTTCTCTCCATTTTGACATGCCTTTATCTCATGTTTCAACCTTTAAACGCTAAAGTAGAACCACTTAATTATAATTTTAGCGTTGATACTCTCTCAGATTTTTATCCGGGCAAGTCTCCAGCAGAGCTAGAAAAGAAATACGGAAAGCCGCAAGAGATGAATGATATTCAGGGAACCTTAACAAAAAAATTTTACGTAGCACAAATTCGTTATAAATTTCCAGTCATGATTCAAGTCAAAGACAATAACATCCTCGATATGTTTGCTCGTCTTCCAAGTTATTTTTTGCATGATATTTTTTTTCAATCTCTTGTAAATCGACTTGGAAAACAATCGTCATACAAAAAAGTGGGAGAAGAAGCCGTCTACACATGGGTTCAGGGCGATCTACTTCATCTTTACAGTGCGGCCTGTACGATTACATGTTTTCCAATCTTTTATTCTGTATCTAATACTAAAAGTCCTACCCCTTCCATCAATCAACAGATGAAAAAGGCGAACCAGAAATAAGTTATGCCTTAATGATGAGTGGATTAGTGAGATTCTTGTGTTTAGAAATTCTGAGAAAAATAAAGGCCACCGGGAGCATCATTAGGCAGAGAAGCTGCCCCATCGTAAAGTATCCAAGGTAATACCCTAATTGAGGATCGGGCTCCCTAAAAAATTCCACGATAAATCGAAAGATGCCATAAAGAGCAAAAAAAGCTGCGGCAGTTACGCCGTAAAATCTCTGCCTTCTGTGGACAATAAAAAGAATCACAAAAACCACGAGACCTTCCAAAATCCCTTCGTAAAGTTGAGATGGGTGTCTGGGAAAAGGTCCGCCCCGAGGAAAAACAACTCCGACCCAACTGTCCGTCACCCGACCATAAAGCTCGCCATTAATAAAATTGCCGATTCTCCCCCACAAAATCCCCTGTGAGGCCCCCAAAGCTAGGGCATCACAGAGTTGAAGAAAAGAAATGCGTTTGACCAAAGAGAATATCCAGGTCGCTAGGCACATGCCCAGAACGGCCCCATGAAATGAGAGGCCTCCCTTCCAGACTGAAAAAATATCTTGGTAGTGAAAGGAGTAAAACTCCCAGTTGTAGACAAAGACATAAGTCAGACGAGCACCTAAAAACATTCCTATCAGAAGGCTTATCAGAAAAATATCGATTTCCTGACTTTGAAGCTGGAGAAATTTTTCCTTGGCCATAAAGTGCAGCATGCCCGCACCAATGATGATGGCCATGACGTACATAACTCCATACCAATGTATCTGGATGGGGCCTAAAGAAAATAAAATGGGATCAAACCAATTCTGGTGCATACACAAAGAGTGTATTCAGCGTTGGATTATAAGACAACTACAGATTCACAGAGTGGTCACTGACTCCGTACGAAGCCGTCGAATTTAAACTTAAATCATAAATCGATTTGCGCATGGATGGAGTGAG
>JBBQGK010000056.1:0-27470 GCA_038322885.1 Bacteriovoracales bacterium
TTGACAAATCCTGTCGTAAATTTTATTTATTTAATCACATCTTTTAGCCCCAGTATATCGAGCCGATTTAAGATAGGAAATGCTTTATAGCTGATGGCCCAGAGTGTATAATGAGACTTCAAAGAGTTTCAGAGGATTTCACATGAGTGAGAGCGAAGTAAAAGTCGAAAACCCATTTCACACGGCACGTTTCAAACCCCAACGTAAGGGTAAGAAACCGCCGAAGCTTATTGCTGTTGTTCACCAATCAGGGTGTACAGGCTGCGAAGTTTGTATTGCTGGTTGCCCAGTTGATTCAATCGAACTCGTTCCGGGTCCAGATCCTAAAAATCCTGGTTATCAACAAATGGTAGAGATTGATCTCGCTCGTTGTATCGGCTGCCAGAACTGCTCACAAGACTGCCCTTGGGAAACAATCACCATGTATCAACACGATGATGCTTTCGTAGCATGGGGTAATGAGACTCTGGTGTCTGAGTTATATGTTGAACCATCTATTCTCGATGTGTTCAAAAAAGATGAAGAGAAAAAAGAAGAAGTCGCAGGTTAAATTATTTTACAGATTGATCGGGATCGAGAGTGATAAGAGGTATGAAGAGTACTTTATCTTATCGCTGTCGTAAGAAGTGTTACCGATTTTATAAGAATCTATTGCCCCGCTTCGGTACTCTAAGTTGATTGCAACAAACGGTAGCCCAGTAAATCCTATTCCGAATTTGCCACCTGATCCAGACTTGGCCGTGAAGTCTTGGACACCGCTGTTACCAACGATGTTTCCATTATCGTATCTCGATGTTCCGGAAGCAGAGAAGATATAGCCCGCATAAACTCTGAGGAATACGGGAAACTGAAAACCAACGAAACCGGCCCATTCATTGAGAGAAATATTCTTTTTAAAATTATTATCAGAGGCATTGAGAGAGCTGTGGAGATAATCAACGCCTAATTGGAACCCAAAGTTCTGGTAACCAACACGACCGCCGTAACCCCCACCGAATGCTGAAAAACCTTTATTATGGTCCTTATCATCGAGCTTACCCTTGGCGCTGAAGTTGAAAGCCCCTAATGGTTCAATCAATAATCCTGCATTAGCGGAATTTGAAACAAAAAAGAATAGGATGACGAGAAGAAAAAGTTGGGAAATTTTAAGCACAAAAGCTCCTAAAACAAACGGTAGTTGAACTACGTTCTATTCTAAGAGCTTTGGAAATTATTGCATTACTTTTGTATCTTACCCACAAGGTCGGAAACTCTCACAAAGATCAGATCTTTACCATTGCTTGACTTAACCGCTATGTGACCAGCTGGAACTTCGTGAATATTACTGCTGGCGATGCTACGACCGCGAGCATCTTTAGATACTTCTCCGACCATTTCACCTTCTTGGGCCATGACCTGCCCAATAGAACCTTTTCCGAAAACAATCAAGTCACCATCATGGACCATATATTGGCATTGAGTGCAGTTGTAGCGATTATCGACCACAATCGTTTTACCCTTGGTAAGTTCAAAATAGCTTAAGTCCTCTTTGATTTTAGTCAGAGAATAAAAATTCAAATCTGTCTTAACAATGATCGCGAATAAAAAACAGGTAATTCCAAGTTGAACCATTTTTGAACGTTGAAGAACAACACCCTCAAACTCGATGTCTCGAAACTTATCAACGCCCGCTTCTGTCATCTGAACGAATTTTTTATCGAAAACAAATTTTTTCAAAACTATTGAGAAGAAGAAATTGGTTACAAGTAAAACCAGGAGGGAATACATAAAGAGACGGAAGAAATAGAGACCCTCTTGATGAATCGCAATCGATCGTGACTGAAAAAAGTAGGCACCGAGAAGGAATGCAAAAGGCAAAATGAACCAGTTGAAGACATCGACAACCTTATGTTTAAAGAACCATTCTTTTCTCTTCTGATGGTGATCATGTTGAACGAGTTTTTGACGAAAAGATTCGAATTCTTCGACAGCAAGAAGACCTGGCCTCGCAGCATTAATTCCTTCCCAGATATAATCTACGCGCTCAAGGCCGGAGCTGAAATAGTGCTTGTGTCCGTCTTTCATTTTGAAATAAAAGAGTGACCAACCTACAACCGTCACAGACTCTACATCTTCAAATTTCACATCTGCTGATTTTGGACCATCATGGATCATGATGTGATCAGGATAGACTTGCACCGATCGACTGAGTCTTGCTCTCATCCATAAAAAATAATAACTAGAGAGCCCGACAAAATAGACCGAAGTGAGGAAAATTTCCATCTCTTGTTCGACCCAGATTTTAGCACCTGGATAGTGGAAGAAACGATATCCCCAATAACACGAGAGCAATCCACAAAACATCAAAGCAAAGCTCAGATAAATCTTGTAGTGCCCGCGGTAGCGGAGGAATCGAGGTTGAATCGTGTCCCATTTAGCCGTTGTCTTCAAAGCATTTCTCCTGATGAGGTCTCAATGCTTTATCGGAGGGAGTCGTGGAATACTTGACTAATTTGTTTAAGAAGTCTTTAACTTGCCGGAATTTTTGAATTTAAACATAATGGCGATACCCGAAATAAAGAGCAAAAGTGAAATCCATTCAGATGGAGTCATAATCCACCATAGACCTCGTATCTCATCCCCACGCAAAATTTCCACACCAAAACGGAGAGCTCCATATCCCATAAAATATTCTGCCAAAAGTTTTATTCTAGGCCTATGAGTTTTAAGCAGATGTATTCCAAGAATCATAAGACCAAGAGCTTCGATGATTTGCGTGGGATGCCTGAGGTGATCATGCATTGGAATTCCCCAGATCCAATTGGTTTCTTTTCCAAAGCAGCATCCTGCGAGAAGACATCCAATTCTTCCAATCGCATGACCAAACGTGAGTGCGGGCAGAGTGGGCCAAAAATTCTTTTGATGAAGAGGGAAATTTACCAATTTAAGAATCAGAAGAAAAAGAATGCTTGCTAGCAGGCCTCCATAAAATACAAAACCGCCACCCGTCCAAAACGAAACATTAGATAAAATATTATGTGTGAGAGTCGGCATCGTTAGATAAAAGAGAATCTTTGATCCAATCCATGCAGAAAGAAATACACCCCAGAAAATTATTTGTCCCTGAGATCTGGGAGCTTCTGGATCTTGAAGCCCGAAAAAGATTTGATAAGCGATTCCCCATCCAAGCCCCATGAAAAGAGGATAGGAATAGAGAATAAGATCAGCGTTTTGAAAGAGAATGGGTAACATTCTTATCTCTCCAGCGCTTGAGGATATCAAAAATCAAAAGACCAGCAGCGACCGAGATGGCAGCATCTGCGATGTTAAAGGCTGGAAAATGATGCTCTTCCGTTTTCCAAAAGAAGAGGAAAAAATCCACCACATACCCCAGCGAAAATCGATCAAGTAAATTCCCAATGGCTCCAGCAAAAATTAAAGCATAAGCAAGGGGCACATATACCGGGCCCTTGAGAGATTTGATAAGAGCATAAAAAACCCAGCCGCAAAAAAGCACAGGGACAAAAAGAAAAAAGATCTGGCGCAGAATGGGATTTCCTTCAGCGCCAAAGCCAAAAGCTGCCCCATAATTATGAACATGGGTGAAACTAAAGAAGCCATCGATGACAGAGAATGTTTCACCAAGGGCGAGGCTGGATTGAACAGCACCCTTGGTGAGTTGATCAATGATAATAAGAAATGCCATGAGAAGGCTTAATGCCCAAAATCTGGCCATAATCCCTAGTAGTAATCCTTAGGATGGATCTCATACTTCTCAATCTTACGAAGCAAAGTCTTCTTAGGAATATTGGCGTTCAAGGCTGTCTGATTGATTTTCCCTTTATTGATCTTAAGCGCCTGAACAATAAATTCTTTTTCAAAGAGATCTTTCGCAATGGCAAAATCAAGTTTTCCACCCTCGCCGAGCTTAGCACCGAATGAGAAGTGAACAGCATCACCAGTTGATTTTGTCGCTGCACTCGAGCTATCGAGAACCGAGTTTTGAATATCTTCAAGATCGATCACCGTATCTTCTGCAACGTGATCTTTCGCTTCTACCTTCTTGTGATCTTTGAACACGATCGAAGGAAGAGAATTCGCATGGATCATGTCTGAAGCTTCCATGATGAAGCAATGTTCAATGATGTTACGAAGTTCTCGGATGTTTCCCGGCCATGAGTAGTTACTTAAAACTTCCATCGCCTCAGGTTCAGCTCCCTTAACTTTAAGGTTGTGAACATTATTGAAGTAATTAATGTAATGGTTCACCAAGTGTGGAATGTCTGTTTTTCTGTCACGCAAAGGCGGAAGATAAACAGGCAGAACGTTCAAGCGATAGAATAAATCTTCGCGGAATGATCCGTCCTTAATCATTTCTTCAAAAGGCTTGTGAGAAGCAGCGATGATACGAACATCCACTTTCACTTCGCGGTTTGATCCCACGGGCATGAACGTTTTTTCTTGAAGAATACGGAGGAGTTTAATCTGCATACCAGGAGAGATATCCCCGATTTCATCGAGAAAAATTGTTCCGCCTTCTGCGAATTGAAATTTACCAATCTTACGTTGATCCGCACCTGTGAACGCACCTTTCTCATGTCCAAAAAGTTCAGACTCGATCAAGTTTTCCGAAATTGCACCACAGTTAATGGTTACAAATTTCTCATCTTTTCTTGGCGAGTTATAGTGAATCGCCTTTGCCACAAGTTCTTTACCTGTTCCGGACTCTCCACGAATGAGTACAGGAGTCGCAACTTTTGCGAGTTTCGAAATAACGTCAAAAACTTTTTTCATAGCGTTTGATTCGCCTACGAATTTATCATTCGAGGTAGCAGTCTCACCTATAGAAAGAGTTGGTGACGAGAAAGTGAGAGTTTCTACCATTGAGCGAGCCTTCAAGGCGCGCTTAATAAGTGCAACTAAGTTTTCAGAACTGATAGGTTTTTCGAGATAGTTATAGGCCCCTTCCTTCACAGCTTTAACGGCATCGGAGACATTAGAGTAAGCGGTGAGGATCAAAACAATCACAGATGGATCGTGTTTTTTAATTTCCGTAAGCGCCTGGATACCATCCATTTCTGGCATGTTCACGTCCATGACAACCAGATCGTATTTCTGTCCGTAAACTTTGTTAACGGCTTCTTTTCCATTGTCGGCGACATCAACAACGAAGTGGTGATACTCGAGCGCCTGTTTCACAGACTGTTGAAGAACCTTGTCATCATCAACAACTAAAACCTTATGCATGGAAAATCTCCCTATTCGTTCTTAAGCTTAATTGTAAAAGTCGTTCCCTGGCCTAACTCGGAAGTCGCAGAGATGAGTCCGTTATGTAACTCGATAAAATATTTTACCAGATAAAGGCCCAATCCGGAGCCCTTTATCGCATGGGTAGAATCGTTCTTCACCCGATAGAATTTATCAAAAATATGGGCCAAGTCTTCTGCCCCTATGCCGACGCCATTGTCCTTAATCTCTAGATAAACCCATTCAAGATCATCCCAGGTCTTCACCCACACCGTTTTTTCTTTTCCAGCGTATTTAATGGCATTTTCAATGAGGTTAGAAATAACCCTATTCATTAGTACGGTATCTACCTGAATGGGATAGAGAGGCGAGAGGTCCGATTCTAAGGTTATTTTCTTGGCGTCAGCTTCAAATTCAAGCTTTTCGATGATCCCTTCTACGATCTTATTGATGTCCCGAGATTCGCGCTTGATCGTTAAATTTTGAGATTCAATCTTAGTCAAATCGAGGATCGAATTGATAAAGTTATTAAGCTCTTTGGTTGAATTCACGATGTTATCAATGAGTTCAGTTTGATCAGGGGTATTGTTGTATTTTATTTTTAAGATATCGGCGATTCCGGCGATCTTTGCGACGGGAGTTTTAAGATCATGGCTCATAAGAGAAATGAAGTTTTGTTTCAAGTTATCAACTTGTTTCAAGAGCTTTGTTTCTTCCTGTATAGCATAGCGAGTCTGATATTCTTCAATCGCTCGAAACGGTACCCAAATATAGTAAACGACAAAGATGGAAAGAACCAAATGAGAGAGTTTTATCCACCAACCCATCGTTACAAACGTCAGATAACTCATCAGTAAAATTCCAATGATCAAAAGAATAGTGATCATAAGCCCTTTTACGGGCTGAACTCGAGAAATCACAAAAGATAAAATGATGGCAATCAGAACTGCCGCAATTTGTGTCACGTAGTCTTCCACGCTTCGAATCGTGCGTTCAGAGATTAGGGCATCGATAACTTGTGCGTGTACATTTAACTTAGGAGTTCTCGCAGTGTCTTTTTCAAATGGTGTTTGAATAAAGTCGCTTGAGTTTGAAAGATACTGGGGCCCCACAAGAACAATTTTGTCTTTGAAGAATCCTTTGGGAAAATTTCCTACGACAACTCTATGAAATGGAATGACCTGCATATCTGGGCTTAATGGGTTTCCTGCATATTTAAAAAGAGCGAAGTTTGCATCAGCCTCAGAATTATAATAGGCACCTTTGTAGGCCGTAGCATCGATGGATGGAAGCCCCTTGAGCTTTCGGAAACGTTTCGCGGTCCAAAGATGGAGGGAATCCTCTCCGGAAATATTTAAAATTGATCGTCTGACTACTTCGTCTTTGGAAAAGACTAATTGATCCTTGTAGAGTTGACCCAGGTTATAGCCAATGTCTCTTAAACCATCCGGAGGTATGACCTCTCCCAAATTGTCGATCTCAGTCCCGAACTTAAATTTATCTCCACCTGGAGAAAATTGTTTTATCCCCTGATGAAACTCTGTCTGATAACGAAACTCTACGTCGGAATCCGGCTCGAGGAGCGATACGAAGTAATTCATGATCGCAGGTTCATCTTTCACAACCCGATTGAGTAATCGGTTATGTGAAGCATAGGAATAGGGATATGTTTCACCCAGAAACTGATCACTCTCTTCATCCATTGAGATGATGACGATCGGGTTTTGAAGATGAGTGGCCGAGATATCGGTCTTTACCCAAAAATCATAAAAAATCGATTCAAGAGGGTGAAACGAATACTGAATGAGAATCAAAATAAAAGCTAGAGTTACCAAGAGTGGTGCGAACTTACTAAATTCAATGCTTTTAATTTTACTTAGCACTTATCAAATCCTCTCCGCTAAAGAGCACGTCCCACTCGTGCGGAAGAAACTCTAGCGCCAGAATATTTTGGAAATGTTTACTGCGCGTGACAGAGGAGAGCTCAATCATCTTGCGAGATGCGAGGGAATAGATCGCTTCTGGTTTTTTGAGTTTAAGGCCAAGACGCGAAAGTCTTTCATCTTCGATGGGATAATCACTAATCATGATTTTGAGTTTCTTGAAATAATTTTTCCCCAAGGTCATTGAAAAAAGAAAAGCGAGCCAAGGATGAAGGAGATAGCTTAAAAACCAATCTGAGGCTTGGCGAACTTCTTTTGAACGAAAGACTCTCATGATGAGACCAAGAAATGAGTGAGACACCCAAGATGTTGTCCCAAGCAGAAACATCACTTTTGTTCTTTTCGGTGCCATTCCCTTTTTCACTTGAAGAAGAAGTTCAAAACAAATGGCAGAAAGTTCTTCGGGTCTGCATGTTTCGATTAAGCTTTTGCTTAAAACAAGACTCGAAACGTGCCGAGACTCGAGAACATAACTTCTCTCGAGAGTCCCATTATAAAAATAGAGCTTGGGTCTGGGCACGGCGAGCTTATAGGCCTCTTGAGACGCCGCTTGGAAGAAAGTTGGTTCATCGTGACTACGTACTTCTCGAGCGCCGAGATAGAAAAGAATCGCCGTATCGGCGTATCCCACCGTGATTACTAATAAGAGTAGGAAAAGACTGCACCCCACTGTAAAAATGAACCCACTCGTAGTTACCCAAAGGCACAGGCCCATGAAGACGAAGATAAGAGTTAGAACAAGGGTCACGCGCATAGCTTAATACTCGGATTTTCTTAGAGTGTTTTATCTATTTTAACACCTCACAATTCTTATTTGCATTACTTTATTACAAGCAAAAGGCTTTCCCATGGACAGAAATTCGGTCTGGGGCTATAAACGGCCAACTCTTTTTCTAGAATGAAAGAAGGTGTTTCGCAAAGCACAAGACAGAGCAAAAAATGGATAAGGACTTTCTTCGACAAATTGATGATCTGGGAGCTTTGATCCCGCCAAAAGATGAAGAAGTACTGAATGACGATTTCCTGATTTGTGAATGTTTTTGTGTGAGTGCTCGAGACATCCGCACGGCCTGTGAATCTCAAGGCAAAGTTGACCTGGAACTTGTCCAAAATCAACTAAGCTTAGGGCAGGGCTGTCAGGGTTGCATAAAAAGAATTGATAGTTGGATTGAAAAGATATTTTAGTAAATGTCCGTAAGGAGATCCCATGGGTTTTGAACGTCTATTATTTGGTACTGCTGGTGTTCCTAACAGTACTGTTAAAAAGAACAATCCGGTCGAGGGTGTTAAGAGAATTCACGAACTGAATCTCGACTGCATGCAACTGGAATTCGCTCATGGCGTACGCATGAAGGAAGAAGTTTCTTCTGCTCTCCGTAAGGTTTCATACGAGTTGGGAGTTCCTCTTACATCTCACGGTCCTTACTACATCAATTTGAACGCTCGTGAGCAAGACAAGATCGACTCATCAGTTGAACGCATTATTCAGACAGCAAAAATTTCTGATCTCTGCGGTGCTGAATCGATGACCTTCCACGCGGCTTTCTACATGAAAGACTCTCCGTATGATGTTTTTGATCTTGTAGAAAAATCTTTGAACGTGATTGAAGAGCGCTTGTCTCGTCTTGATATCGAGATCGAGCTTCGCCCTGAACTGACTGGTAAGACTTCTCAGTTCGGATCTTTAGAAGAGCTTATCTCTCTTTCTAAATCTGTCACGAGCTGCAAGCCTTGTATGGACTTCTCTCACTTGTACGCTCGTACCGGTTCAGTGAATGACTATAAAGGATTCTGCGAAACTCTTGAGACGTTGAAAAATGAACTCGGACCGAAAGCTCTTGAAGAGATGCACATCCACATCTCTGGTATCAGCTCTAACTCTAAGGGTGACTTAAAACATTTGAACCTTGAGAAATCTAAGTTCAACTGGAAAGAGCTCATGAAAGCGTTGAAAGATATGAACTGTCGCGGTTACGTTGTTTGCAACTCTCCGAACCTTGAAGTTGATGCTTCAATGCTCAAACAGTACTACGCTGCACTCTAAGATTTTAAAAAATATCTGAATTTTAAAAAGGCTCCGAATGGAGCCTTTTTTATTTGCTAAGCTGTTTTGAGCCATTCCTGAGGATTTAATAAATCATGAAGGTGGCTTTCTTCGCCCGCTTTAAGGCCTACGAGATAACAGAAGCCGTCAGCATGAGTAATAAGAAGTTGCTCGAAAGGTTTATTCCATGCCATACGAATCACTTCAAAGAAATGCTCCTCATCGTTACCTTGATCAAGAAGGGCCCCGTGTGCATTATCAATCGAAAAGATAGACCAGTTGATGGGAATATCGAGATCGCCGAATGAAGTTTTAAAACGTAAGACTTGCGACTGAGGGATGAATTCACCTTTCAGGAAACTCAGTCCGTAATCGTTAATTTTTTGTTCGAGGCTCGAGAGTTTACTCTCGCCTCTCTTCTGAAGCTTTAGGGTTTCATCGACGAGAAAAGACAAAAAATCAACTTCGGCCACACTACCCTCCTGGTATCTGAAATCTTTTCGGATTTCAGGTGCGCATACTTTATTCGAGAGGATTAATAGATTCAGTTGCCTCATGGATCGTCTTTAAATTACTGACGTCCGAGATCAACCATAGTCCTTCAACCTCTTGCAATTCCGCTTTCTTCATCACATCTGTCACAAACGACGTCTTATCTTCCTGACTCGTTTTGTAGGATACTGAGTAAGTGATCAAACACTGCTGGTCCTGACATTCCTTGGACTCGATTTTGAAACTGTCCTTTTTAATGTGAGGACCCAGGTGCTTCGAAAAATCTGTCTCGGGTATCTTTTCAAGCCTCTCTCGCATTTTGCCCGTCACTCTTTCGAGAACAAAACTACGTGTGACAACTCCATCAAAACGAGATTCAACAAATGACTTCAAAGCACCTTCTGGAGTTTTTCTGTCTTCGCAGGAAAACATGGCAAGCAGGAGGATTGCAAAAAGGAAGGTCGTTTTCATCTTAGCCTTTTTGGTTGAAATCCTAATTCGTAAATTAATTCAACAAACTCGCCCCAATGAAAAACGTTCAAATCTTTTTGAGTTTGCTCAAGTTTGATGCCAACCCCTTTCAGAATCCTGCTCGTGGCCACGAGCTCACCTTTTTGGGTAAACTCTCTTCCCTGAAAATGAATGGTGAGGTTCACATAGCGGCCCACATTCACCAACTCATCCAAGCAAATAAAACATCCTTCCTCATCCCAGTTTGTGAGAAATCCCTTAATAGATTTATCTTCCCATATTAACTCACATGGAATTTTTCTCAAGAGCGGGTCAAAAAGGTCGGATGATAAATAGTTGGGATTTATTCTGGCCTGAGACAGGTAGGAGCCCAAAAGTTGAGATATAAAGTAGGATATTACGACATAAAAGAAAAGGGCGATGACGATGATCTTATTGAACTCAATGAAGAGTCCTTCAACCACTTTATAGCTCACGAGTAAAACGCAAATATTATAGGCCCAGAGTGAAAACTTGTGGTGAGTCCAAATGAGATAAAAAGAAATCAAAACGGGAACGGCAGCATACCAGAAGAGTTCGATACTTTTTCTCATATACGTAACAGAAAATGGAGAGAGCTGATGGCGATAGGCATATTGGAGGTAGAGGAATAAAAAAGAGAAGAGCAAATAGATCATGCTATTGATGATGGTTGTATCTTTCTTTCTGACTTTTAATTGTTCCATCTTAAATATGCCTTATAATGCTTATTATGAATCAAGTTACTCTGGAAATCTCGTCTATCTGTGTCTCATGCGATGACTGCCGTCTCATCTGTCCCGAGAACGCAGTTATCTCAGATGGTAAGCTTTATTCTGTTGATCCTTGGAGTTGCACTCTATGTGGACTTTGCATTGAAGTCTGTCCCGTAGAATGTATCAAAGAGAAACCAGTCCCTACTTAACCTCATCACTTATTTGTTTCCACCAGATCATTGGTTTCTCCATTTTTTTTGGTTCAGTCTTATCCAATATAATCGTTGGGTTTAGCTCTAGAGAAAGTTCGTCCGTTCCGAGATTTATCACTCGGGGAGATTTTGCATGGTAAGACAGTGTTTGCAAATTTATTTTCCAGGTTTTAATCGCTCTCTCATTGACTAAAAAACGTATAAAAGGATGGGTCGATTGCCTGCGGTAAGTGTCGAGGAGTTGAAAGTTTGTTTCCCAATATCTTTTCACTGTACCGAAATCCCAATAGTCCGCGTTTTCCAAAAGAATCGAGGGGATCTTCTTTTTTTGGTAAGGGCAGACTGAATCAAAGAAGGCCGTTTTGCCTGAACTTTTTTCAAGCTGTGCCAAATCGATCACGGAGATTCCCGTGTACGTTTCAACTTTCTTATCGGGAGCAAGATCTTTATTTTTGGTAATACCGGTCACCATTCGATCGGCACCGATATCTAGAGCGTTGTAGCCGAGCGATGTGTTCACCCAGTATGAAAACAAAACCGCAGAAGATTTTTTAAAGGGAGTCAGATAATGGAGGAGGTCCTCTTTATTAATATAAAAAAACTGATCAGCATTGAGAACAAGCAATCGTCCTTTGTATTTCACTTTGGGTTGAGAGGCAAGATTGTGAATGGCCCCACCAATGTCTAAGATCTCTGGCTTCTCCCAAAGAAACTCAACCCCTTCAAATGCAGCACGATCTTTACAGTAGTCTTCAATTTCTTGACCCATATAATGAAGATTGATGAAAATTTTCTCAATTCCTAGTGATTTTGCATAAGCCACTTGTAATTCAAGAAGAGTCTTTTCAAAAACTGGCCACAAGACTTTTGGTAATTTTTGACCAATAGTACCCATGCGCGTACCAAAACCCGCAGCAAGGATGAGGCAGTAATCAATTTGCATAATAATGCTGGAAAAGTTTAGCTTTAATCACCGCATACTTTGGGTCATCCATCATCACTTTACGGATTTTTTCCATCGCAAAGCCAATGTACTTCAGGTATCGATCATCTTTTCGCCAGTTGTAAATGTAACAGAAACTTCCTACGGCCTTGAACACTCGTTGAATCGTCATATCACGGTAGAAAGATTCAAACTCTTCATAGTTCTTTTGACCATGAATCGAGGGATCAAGGTTTTCAAAGTAGTACCGTTTCAACTTCTGCCGATTGTCCTCACGAAGATCGTAGTAACAGTCTTCTAGAAGCGAAACCAAATCGTATTGCGGAATGCCCCACCTGGCATCTTGAAAATCTATGAAGATGAAGTCATTTTTAGTCGCCATGATATTACGAGAATGAAAATCACGATGAGTAATGACCATTTTCTGGGACGCAAGTCGCTTCATGATCGGTTCAAATAAACTTTCGAGTTCTTGGATAGAGTTTTCATCCTGGATCTTATTAAAGAAGTTGAGAAAATATTTGAAGGTAAAGCGAGTCTCATCCATGTACTTCTGAAAATCGAAGCTCATCTGAAAAAGATTTGGGTTCTGAACCTTGGCCTTCGGAATTCGGTGAAGTTCAAGCAATTGGTCGATAATTTTTTTATAGATCGTGAACTCTTCTTCGCTTGAGGTAAGAGTTGATAACCGATGTAATAAAGTCTCGTTTCCTAGATCTTCCTGGAGTGAATATCCACGAGAGAGATTATGATCAACGATTCGAGGAACCTTCACCTTGTTTGCACTTAGAAATTGCTGGACTGACAGAAAGGGATGCTTCTCCATTTCTCCGTCGAAAGGATTATCAAGACAAACGACGTAGCTCTCCTTCGTCGTAAAAATTCTGTAATAGCGACGAGTCGACGCATCACCGGTGAGTTTATCCACTTCTTCAAGCTTCTCATTCTTGAGAATGTCTTTGTCCTGAGTTTTGTTGAAGAGCTCCTCAATAAAGAAGCGCTCGGCCTGTTCTGGTTTCATAGTACTCCATCTCTCAATCTATTGAGGACCGTATAAAATTCTTTTGACGAGTTTTGTTTAACAATCAAATCTTGCTGAGGGTTCTTAATCAGGAAGGCCTTAAAAAGTGACTCTTCACGGTTGATCTGATTAGCGTCACCTACGTTAAGTAAAAAGTCTGCCGTATTTCGGTTTTGAGTCTGAAGGTATGACAAATAATATTCACCGTCATATCCACTGCGAGTTGCAATGTGATAAGCCCACTTGTGAACCTCCATTTTCTGATCTAGCGGAATACGACTGTAGATCAATATCTTTTCAAGTGTAATAAAGCCGATGGGTACGACCGTTGTTTTCGGATAGAGAATTTTTTCACTTCGTACAAGTTCGTATGCGAGGATTCCAACCAACATACTTTCATGCTTCATGTATTTTGAAATAAGGCCGCGGGAAAGAAACAGCTCTCCTTTGGGCAACGAAAAATGTAATGGCGTTTCAGTATCCAGGATTTTTATCGTCGCTGTTTTTAGTTCCTTAAAAAATATTTCATTTTTTGTAATGAGCTCGTCACAAATTTTCTGAAAATAGTTATCGATGGATTTATCAATTTTCATTGTTTTAACGTTTGGGGTTGAAAGAAAGGACGATTTCAGCGATGCCAAATGATCAGCGTAATCACGCTCCGATAATGCTCGATACCCCTCGAGGTCAATGGCATCCTTTTTAGATTTACTAAAGGGAATGACAAAGCTTCCGCAACTCAGCAGAACGAAGAAAAACAAATAAGAAACCCTCGCGCGAAGCGAGGGTCGAGTTAGTTTTAAGAATAAGGAGTGTTTAAATTCCAGAAGCGACTTCACGACCGTTTTCTAAGTAATAGAGTGTAAAACCGGCAAAAATCTTATTTGGATTTCTAATGAGAGGCTTATTGTTTTCCCAGATAAGCTTCCACTTTTTAGGAGTCGTGTAAACATGCTTGGAGATGATTCCGAGAGTGTCGCCGGTACGGATGAGGTAAGGAAGCCCTTGAGGATTCCAAGTGAACTCTTGAGCAGGAGAAACATAATCAAGAACCATTCCTGCTCTCAGCGCCTGCCCATTTTTTAATTTGGCGGTGTTTCTGTTAGCGAGACTTTTCCACTTTTCATAATTTCCATAAAGCTTAAAAGCAATAAGCATGAGAGTTTCATTCTTCTTCACCGTGTATTGCATCACAGTACCTGGTGAGCTTGTGGTCTCCGCAATTTCTACAGGCGCTTCTGCTTCTACGTCAGTTACGACGGGCTCTTCAGCGGTCTCAGAAGTATCTGTTGAATCTGCTACTGCTACGGCCTCTGTGCTTTCAGTGACGGCCGCAGGCTCTTCGGCCGGGTTCTCTATGAACTCGTCCGCCTCAGTGACTTCAATTTGTGGTGTCTCTTCGTTAACTTTCTTGGCAGACTTTGATCCCGAACACGAGACCAAGGTAAGGCTTAGAATTACCAACCATGGCAAAAGCTTCATTTTTCACTCCCTGAAAAATACACATCTATACGTAGTTTATTATACTTGTGTAATCACAACAGAGTGGAAAAAATTGCTTAAGTTGTTAAAAATAAAAAAACATATCTTTTTGGTCAATTGAATCGACGATTCTTTTCACCAAGCGATCAAAGTGTTCTTCATTGTCGAGGAAATCAAGTTCATCTGTATCTACGATAAGAGACTTCCCGAGATTGTAGCGCTGATACCAATCATCGTAGTACTCGTTCAGACTTGTGAGGTATTCAACAGGAATCGCCTGCTCATAATCACGTCCTCGCTGTTTGATTCGTTCCTGCAGTTTTGGAACTGATCGGCGCAAGAATATCATGAGTGTAGGCGGACTTAAGTATTGGATCATGGATTCAAAGAGCTGACGATAGTTGGCGTAATCGCGCTCATCTAATTTGCCCTGCTCGGCTAGAGAACGAGCAAAAATATTGGCGTCTTCATAAATCGAACGGTCTTGGATGCAGCTTCCAGATGAACCTTCGATTTGCTTGTGAGCATTGAATCTGTGATTTAAAAAATATACTTGGAGCGGGAAGGACCAGCGAGACATGTCGGCATAGAAGTCTGAGAGATAGGGATTGTCCTGAACTGACTCAAAATGCGGCTTCCATCCCAAACGTTCAGACAGTTTCTTTGTTAGAGTTGTTTTACCACTACCAATGTTTCCGGCCACAACCACGAACATAGGATTTGGTGTACTCGCCAAGCGGTTATACGCCAGTTCCGACATTGAATTCTCCTCGATATGCATTGAATGAGCCTATGATGAATTGGTCCATAAATCTTGACTCATTCTATCAATTTATATTTTTTTCTATTCGTTTACGTTCATGCGTTAATTCCCTAGAATAAAAGAGAACATGAAGTTTTTAACTCTGATTCTTGTTTATTTATCCGTGGGATTCTTCCTAACTTCTGCTTACAGTCAGTCTTTAGTCGAAGACGCAAACCTCACCGCTGCCACTCCTGAGAGTGGTGGAGAGAATTTATTTACTGAGACAATAAAAATTATTTCTCAGTCAAAGAAGATTTTTATTCTCACCAACAACAATCAAAAACTTGGTCCCGGAGATTTTGTTTCTCTCGCACTTAATAACCAGTTAGCAGCTCGGGCGATGGTCGCAAAGACTCATCAAGGTCAAGTAGGCCTCAAAATTCTTAAGATATATTCACTGGCTCAATGGGGAAGACTTCGTCGGAATCAAGACGTTCAAATTATCAAAGGTGATGATTCTTATTTTGGAAAAAGAATTGAGAAAGTGGTCGATCAAACTCCAACTGGGAAAATCAAAAACGAAGAAGATCTTTATACTGGTGATGTGGTTATTGAAGATGAGCTGGGTGACTTTGAAGATAATAAAAATCGTCACATTAAGCCCGATAACATTGTAGGAATCTTTGGAGCTTTTCAAACGGCTAAAGAGATTGAGTCTCGCGGTGGAAACGTTCGTGCCACTCAATACGGGGCCATGTGGGCCTATCAGTTCGCTGATAATTTTTTTGCCGAAGGTCTCTACGGACGCACTCTGTATAACGGGTACCCGAATGATGGAATTCAAACATTGGTGAATTCTTTTGAAGGAAGAATTAAGTATAATATCAAGGGCCCTCTCTATACCTTCTTCATGCCCTATGTGGGTTACTTGAATAATACAGTGAGCAGTCCAGATGCTGGCCAGGGAAATATTACCACTCAAGTTGCAAGAGAAGAAACAAACGCCGTTGATAAACTAAAGAAGAAAAACGGTCCTGTTATAGGTGTTACCATTTTGCGTCGACTTGTTCCTGGATGGTTTGCTCGAGCTGATATAGGTACCGACATGCTCGGCATTGGATTTGCCATTGAGTTTTAAATTTTTCCTTTTTTTTCTTCTCGTGTCGTGCGGTGTAAAGGGTGATCCTATTATTCCGACGAATAAACCCATGCCTTCTTTGATAGAGAACTACCCCGACATCAACCCAAATAAACCTCTAGAAGATGTGCCGCCGGCCAATAAAAAATAATGTCACTTATCATCGCTAGTGGATCCAACCTCGGGCAGTCACAGCAGAATTTGCAAAATGCGCAACGAGAATTAGAAAAATATTTTAAACTCATTGCTGTCAGTCGAATCTATACATCTAAAGCTGTTGATTACGAGAATCAGCCGGACTTTTTCAATCAAGTTTTAGAGTTTGAACTTCCGGCGTTAAAACCATTGGAAGTTTTAGAAATACTTCTTCAAATTGAAAAAGACATGGGAAGAACGCGGGATGTTTGGCGCGGTCCTCGTACGGTTGATCTTGATATTATTTTTTGGGGGATGGAAAAAATCTCCCACTTAAATCTAGAAATTCCTCACCCTCGCTGGCTTGAAAGAAGTTTTGTTGTTCACCCTTTGCGTGAATTACCGTTCTTTCAAACCATCGAAAAATGTTTTACAATTCCTTTGTCATTTACAGTTGAGGCCACACCTTCCTAGATCACGTATCTGGATCTGCCCTGAACTTAAAATCATTCAAAATTAGAAAAGGAGATTCTATGAATATTTTCGTGTGCGTAAAACAAGTTCCTGACACAGAAACTAAAATCACCCCAACAAGTGATGGTAGTTTCATTGAGACTGCTTCCATCAAATGGATCATGAATCCGTATGATGAATATGCAGTTGAGCAGGCACTTCTCATCAAGCAGGCAAACGCTGCGGCCAATATTACTGTTCTTCGCGTAGGCTCAGTAAAAGACACAGAAGCTCTTCGTACGGCGATGGCGATGGGTGCTGATGAAGCGTCTCTCGTAGAGGCCGGAGATAATCTTGATTCTTACTCGATTGCAAAAGCCCTCAAGGGAGCCATTGAGAAGACGGGAAAAAAGCCAGATATGATTCTTGCCGGTAAACAGGCCATTGATGATGATGCTCTTCAGGTTCCACAGATTCTCGCTGAAATGATGGGTCTTCCTTCAGTATCTGTGATTGTGGGATTCGAGCTAGCTGGAACAACAGTTAAAGTGAAGCGAGAAGTTGAAGGTGGAGCACTCGAAGTTTACGAGATCAATGGGCCATGTGTCCTTGCCACAAACAAAGGCCTCAACACTCCAAGATATGCCTCTCTTCCTGGAATCATGAAAGCAAAGAAAAAGCCGTTAGCACAATTATCTCTTGCTGATGTTGGTGTTTCAGAAGCTGATCGCCGTGTGAAATATTCTCAGTTTCGTTTACCTCCTGAAAAACCAGCAGGAAAAAAATTCGACGCTATGGATGCAGCAAAACAAAAAGAAGTCGTGGCACAAGTTGTGGGACTTCTCCGCACTGAAGCTAAAATTATCTAATTACTGAAAGGGAAAATTATATGGCTAACGTATTAGTATTCACAGAACTCCACGACGGAAAAGTTAAACCCGTTACACTTGAAATCCTTGGAAAATTAGCTGGAAACACAGCTGACATTGCCGTGATGGGTGATATCGGTGCTGACCAAGTTGCTGAGCTCGCAAAAAATGGGGCTGCAAACGTTCACAAGCTCAAAGGTGCGAACCTCGATAAGTATTCTCCGGAAGGATACGCCAATGCTCTTTCAGAATTCATTAAATCAAAAAATTATGACTATGTTTTCGGTGGGGCAACTTCGATGGGGAAAGACCTTCTTCCACGTCTAGCGACTAAGTTTCAGGCAGGGCTTGCGAGTGACGTAACAAACTTCACGATGGATGGTGGTACATTCGCGGGAACACGTCCATTCTTTGCAGGAAAATGCCTCGCTAAAGTGGAGATTACGGGACCCAAGCCGCACTTTGTCTCTATTCGTCCAAATGCCTTAGGGCTTACGGCAAATGCAACCGCAGGAGCAGGTGCAGTTTCTGATACTAACGCAAATGCAGGTGAGATTCGTGCTGTTATTAAAGAGATCATCAAGGCCGCTTCAACCAAGGTTGATTTGACTGAAGCGAACATCATTGTCTCTGGTGGACGCGCGATGAAGAATGCTGAAAATTTTAAAATTTTAAATGAACTGGCCGATGTGATCGGTGCCACAGTTGGTGCTTCACGGGCCGCAGTGGATTCAGGATTTGCTCCCCATGCAATGCAGGTTGGTCAAACGGGTAAAACAGTTTCTCCTTCACTCTATATTGCTTGTGGAATCTCCGGGGCCATTCAGCATTTGGCCGGGATGAGAACGTCAAAAGTGATCGTTGCCATCAACACGGATCCAGATGCTCCTATTTTTACCAGAGCGGATTACGGAATTGTTGGTGATTTATTCACGATTGTTCCTATCCTTACTGAAGAATTTAAAAAACTCTTAGGAAAATAATTTTTGCTTCACGAACAATTGGCCGGCCTTTTGGCCGGCTTTTTATATAAGGTCTACTCCTCTACCTTCCGGTATCATTTCCACTTCGAAGACGAATCAGATCGCAAACATTTTTACTTAGATCTAGAAACTAAAGAACCCTCGGATACAAATCTTATCTATGCTTGTTACCACCAGGATGACTTGAGTTGTTTGCCTTATTTTTCTGATAAAAAAATTTGTATCATGATATCGCAATCAAAAGACGGACAGATTCTTGCAAGTGCGGTTGAGTTTATGGGTTATCAGACCGTGAGAGGATCGTCCCACCGAGGAGCAGTCGCGGGACTTTTAGCGGGTATCAAAAAAGTTCGGGAAGGGCACAAGATGACCATCGCAGTTGATGGACCAAGAGGTCCGATTTATAAAGTGAAGGAAGGTATCACTGCACTTTCTGAAAAAGCAGGACGCCCGATTGCACCCATTGTTGCTGACCCTCACAATAAATATGTCTTTGAAAAAAGTTGGAATAAGGCAACGTTACCGTTGCCATTTACACGTATTAAAGTCTTAGTCGGTAAGATTAAATTTTACACCAGAGATGAGCTCGAAGCAAAAATGCTTGCTCTCAAAAATCAACCCTGGTCTTGAGCGGGTCCAGTTGCTGCTGCTTGCTCTTGTGCGGCCTGGGCCTGTTGTTGCATTTGAAGATCCATGTTGGCAGCTTCCTCTGAATTTTCAGGCGGATCATAAACTGCAACTTGTGGTTCAGTCGAAGGTGTATCTTGGCCGTCATTTCCGAGATTATCCGCAGGTGCATCCTCTTTCTGAGCTATTGATTCCTGAGATGCTTGTTCCTGTTCAACACTCAATGCACTCATGAAGCGCAATCTGGTTCCTTCCAAGGGACCATTGGTGAGAGTGATCATGTATGAGTTTTGATCGACCTGATACATCATTCCGCTATAGAGATCCCCACCAAGATCATATTCAAAAACGTTTCCAGACATTTCCGAGAAGGAAACAGATACACCCTCACCGTTTGGAAGGGAGACGTTCAAAGATTCAATCACACCATTATTGGTCGCAAGCTTTCCTGAGAATTGGGTATTGTTGATTCCATCTTTCCATTTTTTAGGATTTGTCACTTCGGTCAGGTCCAGCTCTAGTGCATCTTGGACGGCAGCTGCAATCTCGGGTGCTCCAGACTGCTGTTCTTGCTTGCCTCCGTCACTCTTCGTTCGAGCATAGACAGGGAGTACTCTTTTAGGTGCGGCCGCCTGAGTTTGAATTTGATCGTTTTCTAGCTTTTGCCACTGAATCGCTGAAGCAGCTCCTCGGGCATATTGAGTGACTCCATAGAGTTCATCCAATCGCTTAACAAATTTTATGTCGGTGCTGGAGATGCTCGACTCTGAGTTGATCACAACCGCATTGTAGGTTCCGATCACCAGAAAGAGTCCAACACTCAATGCACTTACTGTCTTTTTATTCATATCAAATAGCCCCATACAAAGTTCTCCTTGGTCTTATACAAAGCAATCGAAGTGCCAAGGAAAGTGGGCTCATAAGCGAATCTAGGGGGGTCTGAAGTGAGTTAGGCTGTTGAAAAGTAACAGGTGTCTAAAGTGTGTACAGTTTTAGGAAATGTGAATGCAGAAAAAATGGGCAGTATTTAACAAAAAAAAGGACCCGTAAGGGTCCCTCTGAAACTACTCAGTCATCGGAGTTTGTTTTAAATAGTCTGTATGAGATGAGCAAAACCGCTTAAGGGCAATCACCACAATGTCGGCCATCGGGATGTTGGTATTTTTTGTCATGAGCTCAAGGTTTTCGAGAACTTTCTTCTCGATCTTAACGTTTAGTTCTTTGAGTTCGCCTTCATTATGTTTTTGAGATTTCATCTATCGCTCCTAAAAAAAATTTAAGTTAGTTTATCCAAGATCGCCTTTGGCGGCCATGATCTTTAGAGCATCTTTTTTACGAAGACCTACGAGGGCATACGTGATTTCATGATCTAAGAGAGGGCAATGCTGGTAGATGTCAAAGGGAGAACTCCACTCGGTTAACGTGAGCATCACGGTAAACTCATGAAGCGCCAGATTTGGGTGCTTATCCATAAATTGCGAATTCAGCACGATTTTCAGATGGTCTGGGGGTCTGAGCTTAATCGAATCCCGGTAGAGTCTAGTCACTTCTTCCATTTTAAGTTTAAGAGAGGCATAGGGAAGAAAAATATCACGGTCAAGCTCATCCACAATTTCGGGCTCTACAATATAGACAAAAGAATTAAGGGAGTATTCTTGAACGATGACCTGGAAGAAAGCCTTCGTACCTTTGTGGCCTTGAAAAGTGGCCTTGATAATTTCACCTGAATTAAAAACTAAATGGCCCAGATACTGACGGTTAAAATTCGAAAGAATATTCACCTTACCAGTAAACGAGACGGACATTTGTTCTTCGATAACTGAAACAAGTTTCAAATCTATAGCCTCTATTTATTCAAACCAAAGATTTTCGACATGAGACCTTGTTTTGGAGGCTCAGCGGGTGTGAAGAAATTTTCAACTTCACTTGTTATTCCTTTAAAGGCTTTCCAAACTGGTCTGCCCTCAAGCGCCTTCTGACTCATGTAAGGCACACCATTATCAGAGCCGGTCCGAAGTTCAATCTCGAGAGGAATTTGTCCAAGGAGATGAGTTTGCAACTGAGTGACAGCTGTCTGCACTCCACCTTCACCAAAGATGTGGTGCTCATGGCCGCAGTTGTTGCAAATAAAAGAACTCATGTTCTCAACCATTCCTATGATGGGAAGATTGAGTTTCTTAAACATCTCTAGGCCTTTTTTAGCGTCTAGGAGTGCGACGTCTTGAGGAGTTGAAATAATAATCGCTCCATCAACGTGAGCATTTTGGATCATCGAGAGCTGAATGTCTCCAGTTCCAGGGGGGAGATCGATTAACAGATAATCCGTTCCACTCCAGTCGACGTCAAAGAGGAATTGATTCAAGACTCCTCCAAGCATAGGGCCTCGCCATATCACGGGTTCACCTTCATTGATGAAAAAGCCAAAACTCATAAGCTTGATTCCATAAGTATCTACGGGGACGATTTTTTTTTCTGAATTTGATCGAGGCTTCTCTTCCCGCTTACCAAAGAGCATAGGCATGGATGGCCCGTAAATATCTGCATCGATAACGCCTACACTATGTCCGGCCTGTGCAAGAGAGATTGCTAGGTTTGCCGTGAACGTTGATTTACCTACTCCACCTTTACCGGAACCGATCGCGATAATTTTTCCAACACCGGGAACGGGTTTCTTTTTATCAATAGTGCCATGTCCGGCCTTTATTTGTGCAGGCTGAGTAGTGGCGGCCGCAGGGGCAGCTGTCGGAGCATTATCAAGGGCCTTGAAAACGTCCTGAGATTGAGATGAGGTTGTTTTGATGAGAATATTTTCAAGTCCAACGAGACCTTCGAGACTTTTTTGAATTTCGGTCTCTACCACTCTTTTCTCAGTTGGAGAAATACCATCACGATTGTATTGCCCGTTTAATTTCTCCCCCGAAAGTGAGATGTTTATCCAGCGTCCTTCATTTTCAAAGGTTTTTCCTGTGGCCGGGTTAACAATGAGGCCCAGTCGTTTCTTAATTTCATCAATCATAAGATTCATCCGATTAAATTCGTTAGGTATATCGATTTTTTCCAGCTAGCAGAAAACTCGTGTTCATTTTATGATGTTAGTTAAACCTTGAATAGGACAAAGACTTGGCATATTTCAAACGTTCGACCTTTCTGGTGAACAAAAACTTTCAGCTTCGCGTGAGCCTCATCGTGAGCTCCCTTACTTTTATTTCAAGTTTGATCTTTCCGATCATGTTCCTGGATTTTTTAGATGAACTAACGGTTCACTATCCGGACATGCTGAACATGGTTCATGATTTCAAAGCAAATTTAATTATCATTATGCTTCCCATTCAGATTGTACTGACCGGAACTGTCTTTTTGGTCATGATCTTTGTGACCCACAAAATTGCTGGACCCATGGTAAAACTTCAGAATCACCTCGGCGGGATTCGCGAAGGAGATGCGTCTAGCCCACTAACTTTTAGAAAGGGTGATTATTTTCCAGAGGTGGCCGAGGAAGTTTCTCTTTTTCTCAAGACAGTTCAACAGAAGCACGAAGAAGATTTTGAATATGTCATTGAAGTAAAAAACTATATTGATAATCTTTCAGGCATTATTCCCGACGACAAACGTCCTATCTTAAATGAAATCTCGCGCCGCTTAGAAGAAATTCGGAATCGGTACAAAAAAGACCTTTAAGCCGTGTAAATTCTTATAAAGATGATATAATTTTTTTCATATCCATGAAGGGTTTTTTTTCATTTGGGTTCCATGACATTTTTATTAGCCGTTCTTTTTTTCATCACACTCTCCTGGGCAGTTGTTCTCCCAAGCGTGGCCGTCAACGGCCCTGAAGCCTTCATTCAGTCTGAGTCTCTTGCACTCACTCGTTCGGATATTGTAGTAGCGGAACATTTGGTGAGTATCATCAAACTCGTCGAGAAGGGATACGTCAGCGATGATGTTTTAAAAAAAGTTGAAAAAGAACCAGCCCTCACTAAACATTTTTCGCCATTTGTTCCATGGCTTAAATCAATCCACGAAGTTCAAAAATTAAAAAAGACACCTGAACTCATCGGGTTTTGTGGAAAATACAGTGCTCGCACAGAGAAGCTTCCGCTCGAGCGTGTGCTTGAGAGAATTGTTGGAAATTATTGTCGCGAGCTTACTATTGAATCTATTGGACGAGATATTGAGAAAACAAAAAACATCAATGAAGAAGCCATCATCTATATCCAGCAAAACCTCAAGTTTTATCTCACAAAAAAGAATCGTAAAAACTTTTCTTTTTTCATTCAATCGCTTTTGCAGAAACCTGAAATTCTCCAAAAGGTCTCTCAAGAAGTAACAACTTACAGTGTTCATAACGGAATTGTACCCTCGCAGGAAGTTCTTCAGGACATCGTCATCAATGATCAGATCACAAAACTTATTCAGGATAAGGGTTTTAATCCCCTTCAGCATAAAAACGTTTTCTATGCCGAATACGGAAAACTCATTGAGCTTGGATATCGCACCTTAGACAACAAGCCTTCAGAGGATAAAGTTAAAGAGCATTATCATTTTCTAAAAAATTATCTGGATCTAAATCAAGATCATCTTCCAGTGGGGATGTGTCTATCTCGCTTAAACGATTTTGCAAAAGCTGTCTTTCGAGCAGGTCATTCGGAACTTTCTCGCACGATTATTAAATCCATTATTCAGAAAAATAACAAAGAGATTCAGGAAGACGCTCAATTCTTCCTCCTGTGGACTCATCTTTCACTAGGCCAATATGAAGATGCTATAAAACTTGCTGATACCTACCAGCTCATTAAAAAAAGTGATGAGATTCTGGATGCACGCTTAAAGTTTTGGATTGGAGACGCTCTCGAACACACCAACCGTGTTGACAACGCTATTAAGCTTTATGAACAGATCATTTACAATAGTCCTCTAAGCTTCTACGCCATTATCGCATCAAAGCGATTAACGATGATCAGGCCCGATTCAAAGGCGGTGACTTTTTATCGTGAACGCTCGATGACAACACCTGCTCCCCTTTCAATAACGGCGAAAGACTTGGATGAGGATTTCATCTCCTCTTTGATCCGACTTCGTGCTTGGGCAAAAATCGATACTCTTCGCATGATGAACCTCGAACAAAAGCGAATCAACCGTCATAGTATGCCTGAATTTTTAGTTAAGCAGCCTACGGACTCTCAGCTTGGGATGAAATCAGACTTGCATCTCATCACTTCACGAGTTATCCAGGCCTCCGAAAATTACCTCGCGGCCTTCCGCTACCTCTACATCGCTCTAGATAAAAAAGAAGTCGTCTTTAACCGCACTCTCCTTGAAATTCTCTACCCAACTCCCTATTTCGATCATCTTCGTCGTGCCTTGAAGGCAGAATCCTTTGATCCCATCATTGTGCTTTCTCTCATTCGACAAGAATCGGTATTTAATCCTCTCGCGAGGTCTCCAGTTGGAGCACGTGGACTCATGCAGATCATGCCAACCACAGCACGAAGAATTAAGCGCGGAGTACGAGATACTCATTTGATTGATCCCACGATCAACATTGACCTAGGTACCAAATATTTCAAGGGTCTTATCAAGCGCTACGATGGAAATCTTGTGTATGTGCTATCAGCATACAATGCAGGAGAATCGAGGGTTGAGAAGTGGAGAGACCTTTATTTTGATTCTGAAGGAACGATCATTAAGAACATTGAAAGCATTCCGTTTCTTGAAACAAGAAATTACGTAAAGCTCATCTTCCGCAATATCTTCTTCTATAAATTACTCATGGAAAAAAAAGAGCTCGCCGATTCCAGCGAGCTCAATAAAATTTTTGATGTGAATCTCGGTTTTAAACGTTAAATCGGAAGTGAATGACGTCTCCGTCTTTGACTTCGTACTCTTTACCTTCAATACGAAACTTTCCGGCTTCTTTGACTTTGGTTTCTGAACCAAGAGCGAACAGATCATTACAGTGATAAATCTCGGCTTTAATGAAGCCGCGCTCGAAGTCCGTGTGAATCACGGCAGCTGCCTGGGGAGCTTTAGATCCCTTTGGAAAAGTCCACGCACGAACTTCTTTAACACCGGCCGTGAAGTAAGTGTACATGTCGAGCATGTTGTAACCGGCACGAATCATTTTCGTGAGACCTGATTCTTCGATGCCGATATCTTTTAAGAACTCCGCTTTCTCTTCGGCAGATTCAAGAGCAGCAATTTCTGATTCGATTTTTCCGCAGATCGTGATGACCTGAGAACCTTCGCTTGCCGCAATCGCTTTTACAATTTTAACGTAATCGTTTTCTTTCGTGAGATTCGCTTCATCAACGTTGCAAACATAGAGTTGTTTTTTCATTGTGATCAAGTGCAGATCTGAGATTGCTTCTTTTTCGTCAGCATCAAGCTCAAGCGAGCGCGCAGGTGCTCCACTTTCAAGAGCTTTAATTACACGCTCAATAATCGGCTTTGTATATTTTGCTTTATCAGAAATTTTCTTATCCTGAGACTTTGCGAATTTATCCAACGCCTGAAGGCGCTTTGATGCCGTTTCAAGATCAGCGAGAGCGAGCTCAATATTGATGATTTCGATATCTGACTTTGGATCAACTTTTCCAGAAACGTGAATGATGTCTCCATCATCAAAACAGCGTACGACGTGACAGATCGCTCCCACCTGACGAATGTGACCTAAGAATTGGTTACCAAGGCCCTCACCTTTCGAAGCACCTTTCACAAGGCCCGCGATATCGACAAACTCAGTGATCGCTGGAATGACTTTTTCTGGACCAACAATTTTAGCAATTTTTTCAAGACGCTCATCTGGAACGTGAACCACACCAACGTTTGGTTCAATGGTACAAAATGGATAGTTCGCAGCTTCGGCCGGAGCTGAAGTGAGTGCAGAGAAGATTGTTGATTTACCTACGTTTGGTAATCCTACAATTCCACAGTTCATACCCATAACGACTCCTTGATCAGCGACTCACGCCAATAGATTTTTCTTATTATAAATTCCAACTTTACCCAATCCATCTACCATAGCGGAAAGCATCGGGTCATGTAATTTCTGTAAGAGAGTCGGCATTTGGATTTTTTCTTCTTTCCCAAAGGGAGAAAGCACCCAGTTAGCGACATCTCCATGCATAGGCCGACCGATTCCAATCCGCATACGGGCGAATTGATCAGTTCCGAGACATGCGGCAATGGATTTGAGCCCATTATGTCCGGCAAATCCTCCACCCATCTTGAAATGAACCTGACCGAAGGGAATATCAAGTTCATCGTGAATCACAAGAATTTGAGCAGCAGGAATTTTAAAAAATGCGGCCATCGGCTGCACCGATTCTCCGGAGAGATTCATGAAAGTCTGGGGTCTTAAGGCGTAAACTTTTTCACCCTTAACAATAGCTTCAGTATACTCACCTTTAAATTTCGATTTCCAGATTGAGGATTTGAACAGAGGTGATTCATCCAGCAGCATCCACGCAACATTGTGCTTGGTATCCGCATACTCAGAACCTGGATTACCAACGCCTACAATGAGATTGAACACGTTAAATGAAAAGCGAACTCACTGAATCGTGATTGAAGGTTCTGTGAATTGCCTTCGCCAGGATATCAGCGGTGCTTACGACTTTAATTTTATCGATCTTACGAGCTTCCATTGAGAGTGGAATCGTATCGGTGACAATAACTTGATCAAGTTCTTCACACTCAATGATGCGTGCGAGGGCTGGATCAGAGAAAACAGGATGAGTGGCCGCTGCGTAGATTTTGTTGGCACCATTCTTACGGAGCGCTTTCGCGGCTTGCACAAGCGTCCCTGCCGTATCAATCATGTCGTCGATGATGATGCAGTCTTTACCTTTTACATCCCCAATCACATTCATCGCTTCGGCAACGTTCGGACCAGTGCGACGTTTATCGATCAGCGCCAAATCAGCTTGAAGTTTTTTAGCATAATGACGTAC
>JBBQGK010000057.1:0-27457 GCA_038322885.1 Bacteriovoracales bacterium
ATCGGCTATCTTGTACACTCTCGGACAAAAACTCACCTTCACTGTTGCTTATAGTGAGCCTGTCTATGTCTCTGGAGGCCTTCCAAGTATTGATCTCTTACTGGGTGCGACTGCAAAAAGTGCGACTTACCAATCTGGTTCAGGCACAAGCACCCTAACCTTCTCGTACACAGTTGCAACTGGAGATAAAGATCTCAATAACATCGACATCACTGGTTCAAGTTTAAATAGTGGTGTGATTCAGGATGCTGCAGGAAATACTGGCACCTTTTCGGTGGCGGCTGCGGCCATGTCCGGCGTGATCGCTCAGGACATTCCCACAATAATCTCATCTACAGCTGTTTCAGCAAATGCCACCTACATTTCAGGCCAATCAATTTCTTTCACTCAGACATTCAACCGTGCCATGACTGTTACCGGATCTCCTCGCATACAACTCACTGTTGGTGCCGCTACTAAATATGCAACATACGCCTCTGGTTCCGGAACAACAGCATTGGTATTCACCTATACGGTAAGTTCTCCAGATTCTGACAGCGACGGTATTGCCGGGACAACGACGATTGCTCTCAATGGTGGAACTCTCGTGGATGCCAATGGAGACGCGCTCATCTTAAATACGTTTGCTCTGCCAAATTTAACTGGGGTCAAAGTCGATGCTGTCATCCCGAGCATCTCAACACTTTCAGTTCCAGCGAACGCGACTTATCTTTTAGGTCAAGCGATGGATTTTACCACGACCTTTAATGCTACCGTTAATGTGACGGGAGTTCCGAGTATTAACTATGTAGTCGGTGCAACGACCGTCAATGCAACTTATGTTTCCGGGTCAGGAACGACTGCCTTGCTTTTTAGATACACAGTTTTAAATGGTGATCTTGATGCGGACGGAATTGCGATTTCATCTCTTGCTTTGAACGGAGGCACGATTAAATCTGCTTTCGGAAATGATGCTACTTTAGCTCTTCCTGGAGCTACGACGACAGGGGTTTTAGTCAATGCAGTGGCACCAACCCTAACTGCTTTCACCGCTCCTGCGAATGCGACTTATTTACTTGCGACAAACATGAATTTCACGGCCACTTTCTCTCGTGCCATGACAGTCACTGGAACTCCTCGAGTCGTGTTTGCTACAACAGACGGTACAAAATATGCAACCTACCTTTCAGGGTCCGGGACTACGACTCTGACTTTTCGCTATACCGTTGCTGCTAGCGTTTACGACTATGATGGAATTACAGTCACCTCACCACTTGATCTGAATGGCGGGACGATCAAAGACATTTATAACTATAGTCCAGTGTTAACTTTTTCGGTACCGACAACAACCGGAGTTTTAGTTGATGCCTCTCCAGCTCTGATTTCATCTGTCACCGTACCAACTAATAAAACCTATGGTAGTGGCGAAATATTAAATTTCACTTTTGCTTTCACCAAAGTCGTTAACGTGACAGGAACTCCGAGACTCGCCATCACGATTGGAGTTACGACCTACTATGCGAACTACTTTTCTGGTTCAGGAACACAAAATCTTGTTTTTAGAAAGATTGTTGCTTCTCCCGAAACGGATTCAGATGGGATCGTGATGCAAGGTCCTCTGCAATTAAACAGTGGCACTATTAACGACGCAAACACTATTGCAGCCACTCTTACTTATACAATTCCTGGCACGACCGGAATTCTCATCGATGCGCTAGCCCCTAGCATAACGGCAATTACTCCTCCTACTAACGGAACGTATTTAACCAATCAGAATTTAAATTTTATTGTGGATTTTAGTGAAGTGATCATCATCACTGGTACTCCACGCCTTGTTTTAAACGTGGGTGGAACAACCCGATACGCAAATTATGTTTCGGGATCGGGATCTACATCTGTGACTTTTCGTCATACCGTTTTAAGCGGGGACGTTGATTCTAATGGAATTGGTATCAACTCCTCTATCGATTTGAATGCAGGAACAATTGCTGATGCAGCAACAAACCCCGCGACTCTGACGTACACCGCCCCGAACCTCACAGCTGTGAATGTCGATGCTCTTCTTCCTATCATTTCAAGTGTGACAAATCCGCCCAACGGTGTTTATACAAGCGCAGGCCTCATCAACTTCACAGTGAATTTCAACAAGCCTATTACTGTCACGGGTACCCCAAGAATAGTTCTCTCCATAGGTGCCGCGACTGTATACGCCAACTATCTATCTGGAACAGGAACAAGTGCCCTTCTATTCCGATATACTCTTGTCGCAAGTAATTTTGATATGGATGGTATTGCTCTCGCAAACTCAAACGACATCGATCTCAATGGTGGAACACTTAAGGATGCTGTAAACAATACTTCACCCGTGAATCTCGGGGCCCAGGATTTGACCGGTGTGAATGTTACGTATGTCGGTTTAGGAGCATGGTTCGATGGTAACGATGCCACAACTTTTACCACCGTATTTTCAAGTCCAAACTTTCAAACATCGGTTTGGAATGATAAATCTGGGAATGCCAAAAACTCGACTCAGGTCACGGCCGCGAACCGACCTTACTATTTGTCTGCTGGCTTCGGAACTGCAAATAGACCCTACATCAACACCAATGTCGCCACTCACTATATGAATCTTCCAACTGCGGTTCCACTCATCCAGTATGTGATCACCGTTTTCAGAACTCCACCTACCATGGCCATCGCCAACGTTTTCTCCGGAACAACTGCAGCTGTTGCCATGAACGCCTCTGGATCCCTTACTTTTTCGCCAACCGCTCAGTGGAAAGTAAATGGAGGAACTCTTCAAACAACAACAACAACAACAGCAGCAAGTACCGTGACCATAAACAACAACTATATTGTTTCGGCGAAATATTCTGCCGGACAAACCATCACGACACAAAGAATTGGTCATGCAACTGCAAGTATGCTGAATGGAAGAATTGCAGAAATGTTGATCTTCACCAGCTCTGCGACCTTAACGGACACAGAGCTGACGGTGATTCATAACTATCTAAACCTAAAATACGGGATCTACTAGAATCGTCTCTTCTGGCCTGGCATCCGGTGATGAATTTTTCCAAGATAAGAATTTTTAATTCCCTTAATTGAAGCAATTCGATTTTCTGCCATGACATCCGCTGCTTTATTGACAGGAATATTTTGTTCATCCGAGATGTGGAAAACGTTCAACGTTTTATCAAAGATCGTATCAACCATTCTTCGAGACTTCGAATCTGCCCACCCCTCAAACTCAATCGAAACGTTCATCAGTCCACCGGCATTGATGAGATAGTCTGGAGCGTAAATGATCCCCTTTTCTTTCAGAATCGATCCATGACGATCTTCTTTAAGCTGATTATTCGCAGCTCCGGCCACAACTCTGCACTTTAAAAGTGGAATCGTTTCATCATTAATCGAGGCCCCGAGAGCACATGGAGAATAAACATCACAAGCGGCAGAAAAAATTTCTTTTTCGCCAACATATTTTGCACCCGGGAAAGCTTCTTTGAAGCGCTGAATATTTTTATCATTGATGTCAGTGTAGATCATCTTGGCTCCGGCCAAATTTAAAAGCTTCGCGAGTTCGAAACCAACCGCACCGACCCCTTGAAGAGCAATTGTTTTTCCTGACAGACTTCTATCTCCAAAAGCTTTTTGAGCAGAGGCCTCAATACCTCGAAAAACTCCGAGAGCGGTATAGGGAGCAGGATTTCCTGAACCACCATATTGCTGGGCCACTCCAGTCACATAATTTGTCTCAGTGAAAATATGTTCAATATCATCTACGCTTGTATTCACATCTTCTGCTGTGATGTAGCGACCATTCAAAGATTCAACAAAGCGACCGAATGAACGAAAAAGTGCCTCAGATTTTTGTGTTTTAGGATCACCGATAATAACGGCCTTTCCGCCTCCGAGATTTAATCCCGACACTGCTGCTTTATAAGTCATTCCCCGCGAAAGACGAAGAACGTCCACTAATGCTTCATCTTCACTCGCGTAAGGCCACATCCGTGTCCCACCGAGTGCAGGACCAAGAGTTGTGTCGTGGATGGCGATGATGGCCTTGAGACCACAAGTCTTATCCTGAAAGAAAACCACTTCTTCGTGGCCCATTGAATACATGCGTTCGAGTGTTGACATAGGTGCTCCTGTGGTCGATTTTTCTCAATGACCAAAATTCGGCTTTACGTTAAGCTAAGATTGAAAAAAGTTTCTTAGAACCTTAGGATTTTGACAAGGAAAACCCCATGCCCAGAGTGTCAATTGCCGGCACGGATAAAGTCTTCGATGTAAAAGACGGAGAGATTATTTACGATGCACTTTGCGACAGAGGTGAAGAACTCCCCCACGGCTGCCTCGCTGGATCCTGTGGCGCTTGCAGAGTTCAGGTTATGGAAGGTGTTGAGAACCTTACTCCTGCAACTTATATTGAAAACAACACCCTTGAAGCCCTCAAAGAAGAATTCACAGAAAAGTATGGTAAAGATTTTTTAATTGAAAAACATATTCGGCTCGCCTGCCGCGCAAGAATCAAAGGTGATATTCAGATCAAACCAATAAAGTAGTTAGATTATTTTGCGGCTGCGGATTTTTGACTCTCAAACTCTTGTGCTTCAAATCTTTCGGCCTTCTCTTCACTTGTTTCATTCTTTCTCAAGTGATCGCCTGACACTGATTTGATTTTCACATCCTTGATCTCGTAATTTTTTACGCGAGTGAGTTCAAATGAATAACCATCCCAGATTATGAAATGACCTTTTTTAGGAAAGTTATTTCCTAGCTGTTCCATCAAAAATCCATTCAAGGTCGAGAAATTATCATTCAGAGGTATTTTTATATCATATTCATTATAGAGGTCTCTTAAGGAAATCGTCGAAGGAACCATCACTCCTTCCTCACTCTCCACTCCAGGAATTCCGTCTTCTTCATCATCATGCTCATCCTGAATTTCTCCAAAGATCTCTTCCATGATGTCTTCAAGAGTCAACATCCCAACCACAATACCGTTTTCGTCTTTTACAAGAGCAAGGTGAACTTTTTTGCGGTTCATGTGATCAAACACGGCCTGAATCTTCATGTGTTCATAAACAAAGAATGGAGGCTTGATGTATTTCGTCACATCGAAGTTTTTTTGTTCTTCCTGAGTCGCAAAAGAGAGATCTTTGACATGCAAGAAGCCCAGAATATCATCCAGGTCTTCGCCGTAAACAGGATAGCGGCTATGGGCCACATCTTTTACGAGAGTGATGATCTGTTGGAAATTTGCATTCTTCTTTAGGGCCTCGATGCTCGTTCGAGAGACCATGATGTCTTTAACTTTGATAGAAGGAAACTCTAGAATGGAGTTCAACAGATCAATCTGTTTTGTATCCATCGTTTTTTCTTCTTCGGCCATCTCCACCATCACTTCAATATCATCTCTTGTAACTGCACGACTTCTCACGTTGGCGTTCTTTCCAAGAACAAACTGAATGATGATCATGAACATTTTCACGACTGGCCAGAGAGCGTAATAGAAACCCATAAGGATCAAAACGCAAAAGGGAGCTATATTTTCTGATTTTCCACGGCCAAAAGTTTTCGGTGCAATCTCGCCAAAAAGTAGAATGACCATCGTTGTGATACCAACACTGATCGCAAGAGAATCGTTTGAAAAATATCTTTCAGTTATTGAAGTCGCGAGAGCAGCTATCAAGATGTTAACAAAATTGTTACCGACAAGAATCGTGGTGAGGATGTCATTGGGTTTTTCGAGCCAGTGCTTGATTGCCCAAGAATCCACGCCATGCTCATCTGCTATCTGTTTCGCTTTCTCGTGAGGCAAAGTCATGAGCGCAGCTTCAGATCCCGAAAAAAATGCGGACAAACAAATTGAGACAAACAGAACTAAGATCTCTTGATCGGAGCTCATTTGGACCTAGCCTGAAAACGGGTTGAGAGAGAACAAAATTTCAATTGAACGAACCGTAAAGGTTCAGCCGGGGGTTCTATGTCACATCTCCTGGATGGATAATTAGATAAAGCCTAGTTATTATAGCATATCTGATAGGAAAAAAACAAAATCAGGTGTTTAGATTAAGTCAGGTTCGGACTATTAATGAGATAGGGGTTTACCCTTGAAATCATGATCCGCGTAAACGATTCGATCATTCATTTCATGGTCAAAATCACGGATTTCATCGATGTTTTTCACTCTGCGAAAATTGGTCCTACACTTATAGCATATGGCCACGAGGGCCAACTTTTTAAATAAAAACAGATCTACGAGATACAAAGCAACCAGAGAAAGGCCGTAAGTCCAGATTGAGAGAATAGCTGCGATGACAAAAAGAATTACGCCGATTTTCCGGTTGAAATCTTTCTGCTTATAAAAATCCTGACGTGTACAAACGGGACACTCTTTAAGATTTCCATCTTCTAGATCTTGAGTGAATTTGACATCCATGACGTGCTTACAAATATCACAGTTCACTTTGGTCGCTTTTTGATCTGGAACGACTTCGATTCCTGAGCCACAACTAGAACAAGTAATTTGGATTTCCATCATAATGAAAGACCGTGTTTAGACATGAGGTAAACTGAAATAAGTTCGCCCACAATAACAAAAAACTCCACGATGTAAAGAACACCAGTAGCACTCTGAATGGATCTTAATCGACAAAGGCGATAGGTAAATAAACTCAAGATCAAAGGTGCGACATAACCCCAGAGATATCTCATCGAAATAAATAACCAATTATACATGTACCCGTCCCCCAACAAGGTCCCTTCTTCAAGATAAGGGAGTCCGGTTGAGAATACAGTCGCAAGAGATGAAGTGATCCTGAGAAAAATGACGATCCAGAAAATATTCAAACAATAGATCAATGGTTCTTCTGAAAGTTTCGGCACGACCAAGTAGTAATGACCCAAGAGCATTGAGTAGTTACTAATGCCCAAGAACGCCATCGAAATAAAAAACAAGTTTATCCATCCAGCATTAAAAGCAAACGTATGAAAAATGAAAAAAATAAATGTTATTAACTGAAGAACATACAGCGTCCAGGTCAACCAATTTCTCTGATCGCGTTGAGTAGCAAAACCAATTCCACTCGCAAGGATCAAGATCGCATAACAAATGTAATCAATGTGATTGAGCACCGGTGACATCGAATAATCAACCCCAAAGGCGAGGACTAAACACGATAAAACGATCGAGGTGCACAGCTTATAAAAGCCCGCTCCCGTGAGCTTTGAATCGACCACAGGAGACAGAATCAAAGTCCCAAAGGCAAATGAGAGTAAGAAAAAATGTCCGATGATCTGAGTTACGCTATTCATTTAGGCCCATCATATAGTGCGCGATAAAGATCATCAATGATCTGATGATTGGGTTGAGGGATCTTTCCCCAATAAGGTTTAGTTAATTCAGTGCTCTCAATTTTAAGCCACTGGCCCTTCCCTTCTAATTCGGAATAAGCGGGAAAGAGATGAACGTTTAAAAGAATGGTCTTATCCTGAACAGGATTTGCGTAAGTCCCCATGAATTTTCCATCAGTGGCCTTAATTTTAATCCCAACTTCTTCCTCGACCTCGCGAACCGCCGCTTGAAGAGGAGTCTCCCCAACTTCAATTCCACCACCTGGAAATTCGAGTAATCCATAAAAGGGGCCATCGTCAGTGCGAACCTGAACCCAAACTTCGAGTGTGGATCCCACTGTTCGGTAGAACAAAGCAAGAGCGACAGGAATAAGTCTCAAATCGCTCCCTCTTTCTGTTTTTTAAAAATTGAGAATTCAAAACGCGTTATTTCAAAGCATAAACTTCCTGCAAATGTCATATACCACGGCATGTCGCTTTCATTCATATAGATCACCATCCACCAGAAAATTCCCGCAGGAAGAACTCTTCCAATGAAATGGGTCCAAGTTGGAAGTTTTGCAAAAGGTTTTAGTACCCATAGCTCAAGATTTTTAACAAAACGAACCATCGAGAATTTATAACGAGGATTGCTCAAGAGGACAGTTAGGTCTTGAGCGGCCGTCCAGTTCCAGATGAATCCGAAACTAAAAAGGCAAATCAGTGCCCAGTCGGGCCATAAAAAAAATATGATCATGTCGATCGCAGCCAGGATGAGGAAGGGCAAATATCTCATTCCAAATATCCTTCTCGGTGAAGAAAAGTCATCTCAGGGATTTGGATTGTGCTTGGGGCATTCACAATAAATTGGAAAACTTCCATAAAATCAGAAATTTTAAGCATTTTTTCTCGAGAAAACTTTGTCCCCATTTTATCCCAAAGCGGAGTATCGATCGCTCCAGGAAATAAATTCGAGAAACGAACTTTGTGGTCCTTCCATTCTTTTTTAAGTCCCTGAATCAAACCGAGCTGTCCAAACTTGGAGGCGTTATAGGCCGTTACGTTCGGATAACCATAATGAGCGGCTGTCGACAGGATAGAAACAATATGAGTTTCTGTAGGAACTAAAAAAGGTAATAAATGTTTAAAAAGTAGAAATGGCCCACGTGTGTTGATCGCTAGGTGCTCATCAAAACTCTCCACATTCATATCTGAGAGTGGACTCATCTCACAGATTCCAGCATTGTTCACGACGAGCGTAATCTCTGACGTAAAATCTTTTATCGTCTCAAAGAATTCTAAAACCGAATCCTCATTTGTGATATCGAGTTCTACATCATAAAAATTATCGTGCTCAATATCTGTTCCAGAACGAGAGCCACCAAAAACCTGGTAGCCTGATTGAATAAGAAATTTTGTGATTTCAAGACCAAGACCGGAGGAAGAACCTGTGACAATTGCACTCTTCATGGTTCTCCCTCCGCTTTGATTATTTAGCGATACCTACAGCGCGTGTTTCACGGATCACAGAAACTTTAATTGTTCCCGGATACGACATTTCTTGCTCAATCTTGCGAGCGATATCACGAGAAAGCATGATGGTTTGCTCATCACTGACTTTTTCATTTTCTACAAGGACACGAATTTCGCGACCAGCAGAGATAGCATAAGATCTATGAACACCTTCAAATCCATTAACGATTTTTTCAATGTCCGAGAGACGAGAGACATAGGATTCTTTGAGCGCTTTACGAGCACCAGGACGAGCACCAGAAAGAGCATCAGAAGCTGCTACGATGTGAGCAAGAACTGATTCTGGTTTTTCATCATCATGGTGAGCACGAAGTGCGTGAACGATATCAGGAGACTCTCCATATTTCTTCGCAAAGTCAGCACCGATTACAGCGTGAGAACCTTCTGCTGAAGCATCCAGAACTTTTCCGATATCATGAAGAAGACCAGCACGACGAGCTTGCTTAACGTTTAACCCAAGTTCAGCGGCCATGTTACCCGCGAGGAACGCGGCTTCAAGAGCATGCTGATATTGGTTTTGAGTATATGAAGTACGCCAGTTCAACGCACCAATGAGTTTCAAGATTTCAGGGTGAATACCGTGAACTCCGATTTCCATCTGAGCTTTCTCTCCAAGTTCACGCAAACGAGATTCAAACTCGTGTTTGCACTTGTCATAAAATTCTTCAATTTTTGCCGGGTGAATTCGACCATCAGCAATCAAGCGCTCAATGGTCATACGAGAGATTTCTTTACGAACAACGTTGAACGAAGAAATCGTTACGATGCCGGGAGTATCATCAATGATCAAGTCCACACCGCAGATCTGCTCGAAAGCACGAATGTTACGACCTTCACGGCCGATCAAACGCCCTTTCACACCATCATCAGCAATTTCAACCGAAGAGATTGTTTGTTCGGCGACATACTCACCAGCAAAGCGCTGGATCGCAATCCCGACAATTCTCTTGGCGCGTTTTTCGCCTTCTTCATTCGCTTCTTCTTCGATGCGCTTAACTTTTTTAGCAGCATCAAGACGAGCTTCTTCTTCAACAGTTTCGATCAACTGGTTCTTTGCCTGCTCTTTCGTGAGACCAGAAATTTCCGAGAGCTTGTTTGCCAGCTCCTCTTGAATTTCCTGATGCTTTTTAAGTTCTGCATCCGCTTTCACAATACGCTGATCGAGATCAGTTTCTTTTTGCTTCATGCGATCAGTGTCTTTCTGAATCTGCTCAGTCTTCTGCTCGAGCGCCACTTCTTTCTTGGTTAAGCCGCGCTCGAAATCAGTGAGGTGCTTTTTCTTTTTTTCCATTTCGTGATCAAGATTATTCCTTTCATCACGAACGATTTGCTTAGCATCGTTCTGAGCTTTATTACGAAGCTCTTGAGCTTGGGCTTCAGCTTTTTTTAAAATATCCTGAGCCTCGCCTTCTTTTGATTTCTGAGCAGCCGAATTTTTCGCGGAAAGAGCAGCGAAAGCGATACCCGCCCCACCAACTGCGCCGACGACGGCCATCATGACTGGATCCATATTTATCCCCTTAAAATCTTTTCTGCTGAGAAACATCAAAGCAGAAACTTTCCGTTATTATAAAATCCATCTGGCAGTCGTGTCCTTCCACCGGAATCTTGTCTACTAATTGCTGAGTCCAAGCGAGTCCAATTCTCAGGGCGTCTTTTTCTTCGAGATAGCGATCGTAAAATCCTTTACCTCGACCTAACCGGGCCCCACTCAAATCAAAACCTACACCCGGGACAAAAACCCATTCAGGTTCAACCAAAGCGTAGGGTGCATCTAACCAGGTTGAGCCTTTTGGAAGACCGTTTGGAATTCCAAATTTCATCGCCCCATTATCCAGCACCGGGTAACTCAAATTGAGCGGTATCGCTCGCAAAAGTTCCTGAAAAACAGGCGCAACTTCAACCTTGAAAGGTAAATAGGCCGCACCAATTTGATTTGAGAGTTCAGGAATAGAATGAAAAAATTTTACGATTTGATGGGTGAGGGCCGTATTCAACAAAATCAATTCATCACGTGAGAGTGTTTGGAGCTTCGGCAAAAGTGTTTTGCGAAGACTATCCTTATTCACTAATTCGCCTGAGTGCCCAAAGCGCCCAGAGCGATCTCTAGAGATTCTTCCAGTTTAAAGATGTTTTTTTTATATTCATCTTCGAGCTGCAATTTTTCTGTCGCCACTTTGAGCGCGATAAGAACTGCAACATCTGTATCTCTTAGCATCGGTCGTTTTGATTTGAGTTGTTGAATTTCTGCCGACACAGAATCGATGACCGCTTTCGCTTGATCACTATCATTCTGGCCCGGCTGAACTTTTACCTTACAACCTAAAACGTTAAACTCAATTTCCTGACTTTCAGTCATACAAATAAGGTACGTGACGACTGGATTAAAGTCAACGAAAGGACCATCTGAGACTTTGTTATTTCAAGAACTTAAGCTCGAGAAATTCCCACCAGAGTTTTGAGATAAAGATCTAGATCGAAGAGATGTAAATCATCTACGGATTCACCGACTCCAATATAAGTTATCGGCACCCGAAGTTGATCAACAATTCCAACTGCACTTCCTGCTTTGGCCGAACCATCACATTTTGTGAAAATAATTCCAGTGAGTTGAAGAGCCTTGTGAAATTCTTGAGCTTGTTTGAGCGCATTTTGACCGGTAATCGCATCGAGAACCAGGAGCACTTCTTGTGGAGCTGCCGGATCAATTTTGGCCATCACACGTTTCGTTTTTGTGAGTTCATCCATCAAATTCTGATTTGTATGAAGTCGACCAGCCGTATCAATTAAACAATAATCGTAATTTTCATTGAATGCCTTAGCAACCGTGTCAAAAGCAACTCCACTTGGATCGGCCCCATCTTTTGCGCGAACCATATCTACACCAGCGCGCTCACACCAGACTTGAAGTTGATCAACAGCGGCCGCACGAAACGTATCGCAAGCACCAACTATAACCTTAGCACCTTGAGACTTTAACTTCGTTGCAAGTTTCCCAATCGTCGTCGTCTTACCCGCACCGTTAACTCCAACAATCATGAAAACGCGCGTTTTCTTTTTGGCGGGATCAAAATTAAAAACATCTTGTTGAATATGACCTTGAACACTCTCCATCTTATCTTTCATGAATCCAAAAACGAGGCCCTGAATATCTTCTGCGCTCTTTCCCTTGCCATCTTTTTCGAGTTTCAAAAGAAGCTCTTGCACAAGCCCAGTAGGGAGATCAGCGGTATAGAGTATTTCTTCGATTTCATCGAGCGCAGGAGCTGGACCAGAGAAGAGTTGACCGATTTTTCCCCAAACTTCTGAGCGAGATTTATCTAGTCCCAGACTTAGTCTTTCAGTCCATGAAACTTTCGAAACTGTTTTTATTTCAACAGATTTAAATGCCTCTGGCTCGGCAATTTTCTCAAGCTTTGTCGGAGGAAGTGGACGACTTTTTTTCTTCTGAAAATAATAAAATAAGACACCACTCAGGACCACGAAGCCACTGAGATAGATAAGTAAATTTTCTTGAGCGAAGGCCTGCATGTCCATATTGATTAATCCTCTAAATATTGATCGGTATTTTTACTAAGTGCTCACTTAAAGTAAAGTCGCAGAAAATCCCAAATCATTCCAGCCGTTGCCCCCCACAAAAGATGAGGTAATTCGCTCTGTGGTAAATAAGAACTTGGCCTGATAGGGTGAAAGAGAATCGTCCCATGCGAATAACCAAACCGTCCTGCAAATTCCCAATTATCTTCTTTCAAAAGATCCCGCCAGCGATAAGCGATTATATGGTCCCACTCTCCATTACTTTTAACATCAGTTAAGAATTGCTCTGTCGTGAGGAGTAACTTACCCATCACGGGAACGATCGAATTCAACCGAGTTGTCATGACTACCGGGAGATAACCTAAAAATTCAATGTCATTCTTTGAAAGGGATGTCTCTTCCTCGTACTCTCTTTGAGCAACGATCCAAGCGTCTCTTTCACCCTCTTTTTTGTGTCCACCGAAAAATGCCATCTGCCCGCCGTGAGTCGGCATGCTTGAAGACCGTTTGATAAGAAAAACAAACTCCTCATTGCACAAAAAAAGAACAGCACCTTTCCACTCATGATCCTTGAGGGTATGCTCGCGTTCAAGAATATTTTTAATCCGGTAAAAATCCATGAGTCGTCGCCATCAGTTTGAGCTATTACAAATCATCCGCGATTTTTTTAAAGAGCGCGGCTTCCTTGATGTCTTGACTCCGCCCGCTGTAGAGAATCCAGGAATGGAAGTTCACATCCACCCGTTTTCTCTCCACTCAGCTCATAAGCGCAAAGACATTGGTCTCTATCTTCATACCTCACCCGAGTTTTGCTTGAAAGAGCTAATTGCTCTCGAAGAAGGCTTGGATAATCTATTTTCACTTTCTTATTGTTTTCGTGATGAGCCATCATCACCAATTCACAGACTTCAATTCATCATGCTGGAGTGGTATCGCAAAAATGAGCGCTACGAAAAAATCATGACTGATGTAGAAGAACTTATTGAGTGGTGTATTTCTCAAGGCCCTAAAAAAGGTCTTAGCCTCAGACCGGAAATAAGGTCGGCGAAAATGATAAACAAAACCATGCAGGAAGTTTTTCAAGAATTTCTCGGAATTGATATCTTGAATTATCTTGATGTGAAATCCATCAAGAACTTACTTCAAAGTTTTCCTGATGTTCCAGTTCCAGCTACAGATCTTGAATGGGATGATTATTTCTTTCTCCTCTATTTAAATAAAATTGAACCTCATCTGGCAAGACTACCTATTTTGATGATTACTGAATTCCCCGCCCCTTTGAGTGCGCTCTCCACTCTCAAAAAAAGTGACCCAAGAGTTTGTGAAAGATTTGAAGTTTATATAAATGGAGTTGAACTTTGTAATTGTTTTAACGAGCTCACCGATTTGGTGGAACAGAAAAATCGTTTTCAAGAACAGGATGCTTTAAAGAAAAAACTCTATGGTTACGGTTTGCCAGAACCAAAACGATTCTATTCAGCTCTTGAAACTGGATTTCCGCCTAGTGCTGGCATAGCTCTGGGAGTAGAGAGACTTCTCGCATCTCTCTTTGAAATCGAAAATCCGTTTTTTTACTGAAGTAATTGAAGACCATTCATGACGATGTGAAGTTTTATAATAACCTCAGACTTGATTTGCTGGACTGGGCTCTCTTTTGCCCAATTGTAGTGATACTTCTCAGAAACTTCTTGTCTTAGTTGGTTCTTGAAAAAAGCAGAGTACTCTTTGGCCAAATCTGAAGAAAAGACTGCATACCATCGATAAAGCGAATCGATATCTTTCGTTTCATAAAAATCCATAAGATCAATCGCCTTATCAGTAATGATTCTTTTTATAGAAAAAAGATTAAACTGATCGAGGCTGCCTGCTTTAAAGGTTTGACCTAAATATCTTTGACTGAAACCAAGAGAGAAATTTTTAAGGCGGTCAGAACTCTTATCTTCCATGTTTTCAAGCGCCACATAAACTTCATCTAAAACAAGTGCCTGATAAATTCCTTCGCGAGAACCACCCTGATCAAGAGTGTTCAACCAGTTAGAAAGATCCTCATCGCGTGCCTCGGTTTTTCTCGTTACCAAGAAAATTTCTTTCAAGAATTGATAATCAAATTGTCTTCTTCTTTCCGCAGGCAATTTATCATAGGCCGTTAAATCTTTTTGTATCTTCGTGTAACTGGTAATATCGGTATTTTGTTTCACAATCTTGGGAATAGGAGGAAGAGTAACCTCAGGTTCTGGTTTCGGCGCTTCTCCCAAAAATTTAGTCGCCCAGGTTGTACCTGCAACACTTGAGATAACATCACGAAGTTTAGTTTTCCATTCTGGTTCAAGGGGCGCTTGTGCCAATGCTTGAAAAGAAAGAATAATCCCGACTATAATAATCATCTTCTTCACGTATAACTCCCTAGATATCTAATATCATAAGCGCAGCCCCTTCTAATTCCTACTGGAGATTATTGCCCCGATGGAGGCAGAGTTGTTTTCTACTTAGAATAGACATTGAGGTGTTTATGTTCGAAATCTTCCGCAAAAAAAAGACAGTAAGTAACGACGACATGGTGAATGCCATCGTCACTCAAACGCAGGCACTCATTCAGGATTTAAATAACAAAATGGATCTTCGATTTAAGGAAGTCACTAGTCAGATTCGTGAGTTAGAATTGGGACTGGCGCAAATGGAAACGAGACTTCTGACTAAAGACTTAAAAGATAAACAGGCCTATGGTCTTCTTCATTATAAATTGCATGAATCTAAAAGTGTTAAGTTAGAATCCGATCTAGATGAATTGAAAGAACAGATCGACTTCAGAAACAAACTCAAAGATCTCTAGTCAAAGAGATCTTCAAAACTTACACCCATTTGCATTCTACCTTTATAAGCATTGCGATCGGCCTTAGGCGATTGAATATCTTTGTACATCTGCTGGAGGTATTCATCGTTAGGACTAATGGCGATGGCCACTCTCAACTGCTCAATCGCTTCTTCCTTTTTTCCCTGCTGCCATAAAGACCAACCCAACATTTCTCGGGCCTGCGGGTTCTTAGGATCTTGCTCCATAAAATCTCTGGAGAAGCTTTCCGCCTTAACTGGATCTAGTTTGGTCTCCAAGAACATTCGATAAGGCAAGAGTGTCGGATCCTGAAGCAAGGAGGGATCAATTTTTGAATAGATTTCATCTTGAAGTTCATCACTGACATTTTTTATGTTCGCCATGAGCATAGATGTTGCCCAAAATTTTTGAAGCTTCATGTTTGAGGGATTTAAATCGAGAAGTTTGGTGGCATAAGAATTAAGTTTCTTAAAATCTGGCTCTTTCTTAGAAGAAAATTCACGTATGATCATGTCCGCAACGTTCTCAGGATTATTTGCATCTAATTCATTTCTCGTGCGCAAAAGTGATCTTAAAAAGAGAAGATTTTGAATACAAAGATTGTTGTTAATCTTTTTTCCAAAGCAAGCTTGGGTCGCATCAGTAAGCTTTATTTCAAGAGCGGGATCCTCACACTGATCGAGTTCTCGAAGCTCGAGAGTCGTGATCCAGGCCTCTGGTGGGCTTCTAAAATCCAAGTCATTTAAAGTGGATTCGAGTTCCTCACAACCTGGGAAAGTTTTGTCTTCAACGTTAGGCACTGAGTGGATCTTGCGCTTACCAAGAAAAAGCTCCTTGGTTTTTGCTTTCTGCTGCTGCACGACCTCTGGGGAGTGATCGTAATTTTTATGGTAGAGAAAAACAAAAGCGGCCACCGTAGTGACCGCTATAAAGAGATAATTAATTGGTTTCATGAGAGTGTAACGATTCTTCCGACAAGGTCATAATCAAGAACTTCAGTAATCTCAACGCGAACAATATCTCCTGCTTTGGCCATACCATCATTAATGATAACTTTTCCATCAATGTCTGGTGCCTGACCAGCGTGACGGCCCTGAAGAAGAAGATTTGTTTCTTCGTGGGCACCTTCAACCAGAACATCGATCACTTTTCCAAGATAAGCTTGGTTAAGTTCGCGAGCGATTTCTTTTTGTGCCTCATAAAGCTTCTCAAACCTCTCATCGATGATTTCCTGAGAAACTTTATTCTTCAACCGAACTGCAGGTGTTCCTTCTTCATCAGAATATTTAAAGACACCTAAATGGTTAAAACGCGCTGTCTGAATTCCTCGCAGAAGAGCTTCAAAATCTTCTTCTGTCTCACCAGGAAATCCAACAATGATAGAAGTACGTAAAACGATACCGGGGATTTTCTCACGAAGAATTTTAATTTTTTGATGGATCACTTCTTCAGTCACTCTGCGATTCATTCTTTTCAAAACACCATCCGCAAAATGCTGTACCGGCATATCGAGGTACTTAGTAATCTTCGTCGACTTCGCCATCAAGTCCATAACGTCTTCAGTGAGATCATCGGGATAAAAATAAAATACACGGACCCAATCCAGACCTTCAACTTTCTCTAAACGAGAAAGAAGTTCATAGATCATAGGATTCTTACCGTCTTTTTTGCCACCGCCATCAAGATCAACTCCATAATCAGAGAAGTCTTGAGAAATTAAATTCATCTCTCTTACACCAGTCGCAACAAGATTTTCAGCTTCCTTAACCAAAGAATCAACTGAACGAGATCGGAGCTTTCCTCGAAGTGTCGGGATAATACAAAAAGTACAATTTCTATTACAGCCTTCCGAAATTTTCAGCCACGCCATGTAAAAGGGAGAAGTATTTAAACGTGGATCAAATTCAGTGTGAATATAACGAGGAATTTCTACGAAAGATTTCTTTTCAAGCTTTCCGTCTTCCATCGCTCGAAGAAGTGGAACAATCTTATGATACTCGCCCGTTCCAATGAACATATCAATTTCTGGCATTGATTCTTCAAGTTCCCCGGCATATCTCTGCGCCATACAGCCAGACATCACGAGGGCTTTGCAGTTTCCATTTGTCTTATAATCAGCGAGCCCCAAAACAGTTTCAATCGACTCCACTTTAGCAGCTTCTACGAATGAGCAGGTATTGACGATGATGACTTCTGCATCTTCTGGTGCCTGAGCAATGGTAAAACCATCAAGTTTTAGATGTCCGAGCATGACTTGGGAATCCACGAGGTTTTTAGAACAACCAAGAGATGTAAAATAAAGAGATTTGGCCTGGAATTTCTTGGTCTCAAGATTCATAAGTTCACCTGTAAAAGTCTGATTTTGAATGGCCTGTTTTAGTCTTTATAGAGGGGAAAGTCATGGGAATACCCCCCTGCCCCTGTAAAAAAGTCATGCTTTTGAGCTTAATCGTACTCATCAATCCAGTGACTTATCACTACTTTGCCAACAGGTATGTCCTGAGACTGAAAACTGGTCCTACGAACCTTCTATACAGTTCAAAAGTCTTTGGCATTTATCAAATCATTTTTCCAACTTTTTCTCTTCTACATTTTATAAAACTACTTGGGAAAATAATCATCCAATCATAGACAAAATATTCGAAAGAGCTTAATTATTTTCCAGAGAGAAGAGGCAAGAATGAACCATGTTGGTATTCTTTGCCGCTACTGTAAACTAGATAATATGGGTTACATCAGACGCGGATTTTACAAAACCAAACCAACGATCAAAAAAATTCCAAAGATTTTTACTTGGTGTGTACTCGCATTTTTTGCATCAACTTTTCTGACTGTTGTCATGTTGAAATGGGTTCCAGTTTATACCACTCCCCTTGTTTTTTTCCGAGCAAGTGAATACGCCCTTGATGGGAAATGGGTGGATGTACAGAAGAAATGGGTGCCTATTGAAAGCATTTCTCCTCATTTACAGAAAGCTGTTATTGCATCCGAAGATCCTAAATTTCTTTCACATGATGGGTTTGATTTTGACGCTATTGTAAAAGCTTTCGATGCCAATAAAAGGCGCAAAGTAAAAATGGGGGCCTCAACCATTTCTCAGCAAACTGCAAAAAATGTTTTTCTTTACCCTTCACGAACTTGGTTAAGAAAAGGCTTAGAGGCTTATTTCACAGTTCTAATAGAATTGGTTTGGGGCAAAAGAAGAATTTTAGAAGTGTATTTAAATGTGATTGAGCTTGGTCCGGGAGTTTATGGTGCTGATGCAGCAGCTTCTCATTACTGGAAAAAGCCCGCCAAAGATTTGGCCCTTGGTGAGGCGCAACTCTTTGCCGCTATTTTGCCAAATCCTCGTAAATGGAATCCAAAAAATCCTACAAATTTCGTCTTAAAAAGAAGAAATTTTATCCGCCGAAATCTCGTTTTATTAGGAACGAATTACTTCAATTCTCTGAGTGACTCTTAGTTTCTTTCAAATAGAAACAACCGACAGACTGTTTATTTCTCATCGATGCATTCAGTACCATGAAGGAAACTTCCACACCATTTCTGAGTCCAATAAGTTCATCATGGAGCTGAGCATTTTTATAAAACTTCGAAATCTCATCCTGGAGTTCAATAAACATAGCACGTGCTCGCGCCAAACGATTTCGTGAACGTGAGAGTCCTACGTAATTCCACATGGTCTGCTTCAAAGTCATTTGATCCTGAGCGATTAGTGCGAGATCAAACTCTTCATGGCCTTGAGTCCAATCTTTAATCTTTTCTAGTTCATAACTAGCGAGCGTCGGAAGTTCAGCGATGATATTTTCAGCTGCAATATAGCCCCAAGTTAAACCCTCGAGTAATGAAGTGGATGCAAGACGATTTGCTCCATGAAGTCCTGTGCAAGCGACTTCACCAACCGCATAAAGTCCTTTGAGATTTGTTTTACCTTTAAGGTCAGTCTTGACTCCACCACAGGTGTAATGGGCCGCTGGTACAACTGGAATCGGCTCTTTTGCCATATCAACTTTGTTATCAAGACAATGAGCATAGATCGTTGGGAATCTAGATTTTAAGTAGTCTTCGCTCTTGTGTGTGATATCCAAATACACACAGTCGTCTTTTTTCGAAATCATCTCTTCCAGAATCGCCCGTGCAACAACATCACGAGGAGCGAGTTCTGCGTCCGGGTGATACTTAGCCATGAAAGCTTCACCCTTAGAATTCACAAGTCGTCCTCCCTCACCGCGAACAGCTTCAGAAATTAAAAAACGACGATGAGAAGATCTGTTATAAAAAGTTGTAGGATGAAACTGGATAAATTCCATGTTGGATACAAAAGCCCCGGCCCTATAGGCCATCGCATGACCATCGCCTCTGGCCCCTTCAGCATTTGAATGGTGAAGATAGAGGGCCCCAATTCCACCAGTCGCAAGAATCGTTGTCTTTGCCAAAACCTTTCTCACTTCATTGTTTTTTTGGTCAAGAAGATAGGCACCCAATACCTGATTCTCCTCGTATCTCTGAGTAATCAATACTCCATGATGGTTAGGGGTGATTAAATCAATAGCAGTATGAGAGGTAAGAAATGTGACGTTCGGAAATTTTGTAGAATCCGCGAGGTAATTAAGAAGAGAAATTTGAATCGCTTTCCCAGTCATGTCTCCGTTATAAATAATCCTATCTCGTGAGTGAGCGGCTTCTCTGGTGAACAAAAGCTCGCCTTCAGCGTCTTTCGCGAAATCAGTGTGAGATTTATGGATAAGGACTTCATCAATAATCTCCGCAGATCGTGTGGCAAGAATTTTAGCGGCCTCTTGATTACTTGTATGAGCCGAGGCTTTGGCAATATCCTGAATCAGGTCTTCCTGATCATTTAAATCTTTTGGGCTATATATGATCCCGCCCTGTGCCCAGTAGGTATTGGTGATTTCGGGTTTTTTTTCTCGAGTCACAATGGTGATCTTCAGTTTTTTTTCTGCCAACTTTAGAGCTGACGAGAGTCCTGAGATACCAGTACCGATGATGAGGATATCAGTATTAAAATCTTTCATTTCTGGCCAAACTTTAGAGAAATATCAACTCGAGGAGCTGAGTACGTAAGAGCTCCGATGCTGATCGCATCTACACCCTTAATTAAATATGACTTAAGGTTAGTTAAATTCACACCGCCAGATACTTCATAAGTCATTCCCTGAACTTTCATTTTCACGGCATCTTCGATCAATTCAGGTTTGAAGTTATCTAGCATCACATGAGTTACGCCGAGCTTAATCGCTTGAGTGAGTTCATTCAAATCATGAATTTCAACCACAACATTGTTATAAAATACACCTTGAGAAGCAAAGAAATCCCAAGCTCCTTTAAGTCCGCCCATCGATGATTTGTGGTTATCTTTAATCATCCATGAATCAGTTTGCCCGAGTCTGTGATTGAACCCACCGCCAACCCTAACCGCATATTTTTCTAATGAACGAAGCCCTGGGGTTGTTTTTCGGGTGTCGAGAATTTTAATCCCTGTTCCTTCAGTCATTTTTACAAATTCCTTGGTCCAGGTCGCAATTGAAGAGGCATGCTGAGTAAGATTCAGCGCCAGTCTTTCACCTGTTACGGCCTGTGCAAAGCTGAGAGATTTTGGAAACTCAATCACACTTCCAGAAGGAATGAGTTTCCCTTCATAGGATTTTAAAAAATGAAAATCAGACGGGTCTGATCCAAGGGCCACAAAAGTTGCGGCAAGGTAATCAAGACCAGCAAGAATCATGGGAGATTTAATTTTGAGAACGAGGTTTACCGGATGCTCCGGCAAAGATTTGATGTAATGAAAATTTCGATTGAGGTCGTCTTCTTCAAGCCAAGTTTGGATTTGAGGCAGAAGACCTCTTAGGGCGAGATCGCTCATGGGAGCTTAGTATCGCTTTTTATGCATGCTGGTCAAGGAATCAGGTTTGCGCCTCGCCGCAAAAATTATTTAATAACGATGGTTTAAGAATTTTATGTCTGGATGAGTCTTTGCAAATTCCTAAGTATGAACAAACTCTGGCTTCCCTTCATCTTTGGTATGACCTTTTTCATTCTTGGGGCGATCAAACAGAGGGACGATCGATCACTCTCTACTTACTACCGGGGCGACAGGATCATAAAAATTAAAAAGTTTGAAGAGATCAAAAAGTCACTTCCACCAAAAGATCAGGAACTGTTCGAAATCTGGGAATCTATGCTCACAGGTAGAACTGCTCCTCTCTCCCGCTGGATTAAAGATCGATACCGCCTTCTGGCCCTCAATCATCTCTTCACTCCCTCAGGTTTTCATCTTTCTGCCGTTCTCATGCCCATCTTTAAATTTATCAAGAATACTAAAGGTCAGCTCTTCTTCATGATGACCCTTGGCTTAGGTTTATTTTGGGTCCCCGGTATGGGGGCCTTAAAAAGAATGGTTTTAATTAAGAGTCATCAAAAATTATTCGGACTTAAAACGGGATTTTTCATGGCACTTCTATTAGATATCTTTTTTGGATCATTTCAGGATTCAACATTGAGTTTCACCTATAGTTTTCTCTTCCTTGGGATCATCTATTCTGGAAGCTCGCGAGTGGCACTCATCTTCTTAATTTTTGCGGGACAAATGGCGATTGCTTTTTTTCAAGGAACTCAGGTTTCTCCCTTGCTCATTATCCTTTCACCACTCCTGAATCTATGCTTCGGTTTTCTCATGCCGGCCTTATTTGCCTTGGCTTTACCCATGTGGGGATGGCAAGTGAAGTCCGGTCTATTCTTATTAAATTCACTTCAATGGATAGTTGATCTCTCTGCGAAAGCTGTTTCGCTTTTTCCCTTCTGGGAGATACATTGTATCACTCTTGTCGCTTTTTATTGCCTCTTCACGAATCGAAGAAGATTTTTGTATTTATTACTTATTATTCTTTCGAATACTCTCAATCCCTCCATGAATGATATCCCATCAGCAGCAGCCTATGAGTATGCGCCCAAGGGTGAAATAAAAAAAGAAATCATAAAAGACGATAAAGAATTGGTTTATTTTAAAGATGGAAAGTGTGAAAGGACATTGGTGAGTGGGATGTGGTGGGAAAAGTGCTCCCCCCTTCGGAAGAGCACTCGGAAAAATAAATCTAAGAAACTTTCATATCCTTCGTAAGCTTATCGAAAGTTTTTTCTTCGCGGATCGAATACATCAAGTTGCGCTTGATGTTGTCGTTGCCCTTGTAGAATTTAGAAAGTTCTTCTTTCTTCATTCCGCTTTGGCCAACCATCTCATCGATTTTTGCATCGAGATCTGACTCAGTTGCTTCAATTTTATATTTCGTCGCTAGTTTCTCAAGAATAAGACCTGAACGAACCTGGAACATGGCCTTCGTTGTTACATCGTGATCCCAACGCTCAAAATAAAGCTGAATCATCTGATCATTGAAACCCTGTTGCTTCAAAGTGCGTGTAAGGTCTTCTCTAACGCCTTCTTTTTGCTGTTCAACGAGGGCCTTGGGAACATCGAATTGATTTTCTTCGATTAATTTTTCAAGGATGCTTTGCTGAAGCTTTGAAGCTGTTTCGCGCTTCTTCTGAGTTTCCATGCGAGCTTTATTTTTTTCATTAAAATCAGCTATTGAATCAAATCCAAACTCTTTTGCGAGTTCATCAGTAAGTTCTGGGAAGTTTTTTTGCTTAATCTCAAGAAGTTCAACGTGAAAAGTGACCGGTGCATTTTTAAGATCTGCTTCGTGATAATCAGCAGGGAAAGTAACTTTGATGTCTTTCTTATCACCTTTTTTAAGACCAATCATCCCATCTTCAAAACCAGGGATAAACTGTCCTGAACCGATTTCGAGCATGTATTCTTCAGCTTTCATATTTTCTGGTTTTGTACCATCTGCTTTTTCACCTTCAAAGTTGAAGACGGCAGAATCACCTTTCGCAAGTTTATGACCAGGGTCTTTAACTTCAGAAATTTCGGCTTTTTGACCAAGATAGCTTTTTTTCAATGTCTCTAAATCTTCAGCGGTCACAGCATCGCTTTCTTTTTTGAAAGAAAGTTTTGAGTAATCTTTAAGTTCGAAATCAGGAAAAGTTTCAACAGTGGCTTCGAAAGCAACAGACTTACCAGATTCATACTTTGTATTTCCGAATTCAGGATAACCAACGGCTTTAATGTTTTCTTTTTTCATCGCATCGAAATACTGATCCGAAATGAATCGGTGAAGAGCATCGTTTTCGATCTGTGGTCCAAAAAGTTGTTGAACCATCGCCAAAGGTGCTTTTCCTTTACGGAAGCCTTTGAGATTTGAGTTTTGCTGTTTCGCTGTGAGAGCAGCTTTAATCTGTTGGCTTAAATCAACTTGATCGAAATTGAAGACCAATTTCTTGGTGCAGCCGTTAACATTCTGAATCGTGTAAGACATAGAAACTCACTTGTTTTTAATGATAAAAAATAGAACTGTTTTTTTAACACATAGAGGGGAAAAAACAAGAATTTTCAATAATTGACACGGGCCAAATAGAGGCCTTCCGGTGATGCCACTGCACCAAGTCTCTCTCCTCGGGGAGGATTCAGAGATTTTTGGAATTCTTCGAGTGAAATTTTGCCTCGCCCAACATTCCATAGGGCCCCTACCAGAAGCCTGACCATTTGCTTAAGAAAACCACTACCCACGAATTTGAATATATAATGGGCCGGCATAAATCCACTCACTGGCATTGAAATGAGTTCACACTCAAAGATTTCTCGCACAGTGGAACTGACCTCAGTTCCTTCGCAGAAGTAATTCACAAAATCATGCTTACCCACAAGAAGTCTACAAGCTGCTTTCAACTTCTCTTGATCAAGCTCAAATGGCTGATTAGTGATGAAGTCATTCTGCATGGCCATCGCGTATTTTCCGCTCGTGAAACGGTAATGATACTCTTTTGATTTCGCATCTGAGGTGGGCATGAACTTCTCTTCGGAATGATCAGCAGCTACCACTCTTATGTCCTGAGGAAGATTTCCATTGAGGGCCTTAAGAAGACTCTGCGGATCTATCTGAAGTTCGATAGAAGCTTTTACGACTTGATCTAGAGCATGCACTCCTGAATCAGTTCTTCCAGATCCAAGAGTTTTAACTTGTTCAGATTTTGATATGACTTTCAATGCCTGATTAAGCTCGCCCTGAACAGTTCGCTCTGACGGTTGAATCTGCCAGCCGGAGTAGTTTGTACCTTTATACTGAAGGGTGAGCCGATAGTAGAAGATCACTATTTCTCTTCGTCTGGCTCTTCTTTCCATTCGAAAATCCCTTCAAACTTCTTGCGATGAGTAAGGTAGTAGAAAAGAGAGACGACAACATACAAAGTGATCAGCACCGGAATCATCACTTCTTCATAAATGAAGAGCGAAGCAATCACGATGAAAATAATCATGAGAACTTGTTTCTTGTTTTTTCTCACCCACTCGGAATTTTTGAAACTTGAGAATGGGATATTTGAAATCATTAGTGCGGCATAAAAAAGGATGTAACCAACAGTCAGTGGTTTCATACTCACAATCTCAGGAAAATTAAGCGAGATGAGAATCATACTTATGACTGCAGTCGCCCCACCAGGAATAGGTAAACCCTGGAAGTAATCAGACTTCACGTGACCAATATTTGCATTGAAGCGAGCAAGTCTCAAAGCTCCACAAAGCATGAAGAAAAAGGCAGCAACCATTCCTGGTCGTCCCGATTCATTTAAAAATCTAAAATAATAAACGATCGCTGGAGAAACACCGAATGATACCAGATCACTCATAGAATCGAATTGTTCACCAAAGCTTGATTGGGTGTTTGTCATTCTTGCCACCCGGCCGTCTACACTGTCAAAAAGTGCACCCAAAATGATAAACATGCATGCTTTATAAAACTCCCCATGAAACCCATGGAGAATTGCAATAAATCCACAGGCCAAATTGAGGGCGGTAAAAGTGTTTGGGAGAAAAAAGGCCCAACGACGATTTTCTAAAAGCATGAGATTCCTTATTTAACTTCTTTGACGGCCGCGATCACTGTCTGGCCAGGGACTACACTCTCGCCTTCAAAAACGAGAATATCACTTGTATGTGGGAGATAGGTTATCAAAGTTCCACCAAAAGGATAATACCCAAAACATGCAGCACCTCGGCCTCGATCACCGGATTTCAGCCATATACTTGGTCTTTTACCATATTTGCAGTCGATGAATCGAAGCAAAGTCTTAACCTGATTCTTAGAGGTGAGAGTCAAGTCAGTATGACTTATTTCATCGATTGGTCTGTAGAACTCTTTACCTTCAGCATCTCGAGGTATCTTAATACCCTTATTCGCTCGCAAGTAACTAACCTCGCCTGAGGTTGGCATATAAAGACCCTTCTCAACAAAACTCGATATTGAAATACGTACTTCATGGTGAGGATGAGTTTCATTGAGAGTTGGAACACTCATACGAATCGATTTGATAACACCGTGAACAGGAGATAAGAAAATCTCACCTTCATTTTTCAGAGTGTCTCGATAAGGAATAAATGATCGCCGAAAGAAACTTAAAACTCCCAAGCAGACAAATGAGAAAAATGCCCAAGGAAGCGCATTAAGATAATAATATGAAATGAAAATTGCTGCGATTAAAGTATAAGTCGAGATGGTAGGAAGAAAAAAAAAACGTTTCATGGATTCGCCTTAAATTCATCTTCAGGTGGTCGGAAATAAAAAGATTCTCTCGTCTCTCCAAGGCTCAATACTCCGAGAAATATCGGTTCAGGGGTTTGCTTAAGGAGATCACTCGTTGAAATAAATTGAGGGATTAACCCTAAGCTCATCTCATCCATTGACTCTCGTGAATGAATAAAAATATTATTTAACTCGCTCATCTTAGATTCGAAAACTTTAGCTGAGACCATCTCATTATGATGGGCCCCCTCTTTCCAGGCATGAAAGAAGTATTCACCACGATAAGCCTTGGTTATCCAAACTCCTTCTTTTATTCCACAGAACTTTGGTATATCAAAAGAATAGAATGACTTCTGAGGAATTCCGAAAAATTTAAAAACATCACAGAATCCTTCAGATAGTCGAAGACCTGTATAAAAACCTGGCCCAGATAAATGAACCAAATTCTTCAGAGTTTTTGGTGCTATCGAATAATCGTTGAGTAATTTAAACGTTTCAGACTGCAAAACAACAGATGATTTCTGCCCTTTAAACTTTCTTAAATCGATCCACTTTCGGTCATTATCCAATAGGCCTAAGCTAACGTCGTAAGTGGTATCAATAAATAGAGTCGTCAAAGTTTAAAACAATCTCGAAATGTCGTTAAACAAGGCCACAAAGATGAGAAAGAAAAGTACCGAAACACCTAAGCGCTGAGCAATCTCAAGCTTTCGCTTTGAAAGTGGACCACCGTTAAAGGTTTCGAAGATGAGGAACATGATATGTCCTCCATCTAATACGGGAATAGGAAATAGATTAATTACACCTAGGTTAATAGAAATGATCGCCATTAATCTAAAGAACATTGAAAGGCTTATGTTGAAAGAATCAGAAGCAACTTTGCCAATGGCCAAGGGCCCACCAATATTGTTGAGGGAAACTTCTCTCGTTATAAGTTTCTTATAACCACTAAAGGTTTTAACGATACCATCCCAAGTTCGAGTAAAAGCTGTTAGGATAGCAGATGGAATAGAATCAGCTTTGGCTACGATGAGTTTTGGTTGAAGGTATTCAACAGAGCTCTCAACACCGATAATTTTCATCTTTCTATTTTCAAGCTCTTTTGTCTCAGGAATCAGAGTCTTAATGACAGCTTTCCCAGCACTCAAAACTTCGATCTTAACTTCTTTATCTTTTTCAATATCCTGAAGCCCAACTCTTAATTCTTCAAAATTCAAAAGTGTCTTCCCATTGAAGGAAAGTATGATGTCATCTTTGTGAAGACCGGCCTTATCAGCAGGAGACCCCATAACGACATTTTTCACAGAGAGATCGACTGGAAAATAACCAAGCTTTACGAGAAAATTTTCTAGTGAGATGCCATTACCGGCAACAATTTCAAGCTCTGAAGCTGGGTCTATTTCAATTTGTCCGTTGTTTTCTTTGAACTGGTAAAGATACCCCTTACCAATGAAAGCAGTTCTTAGTTCCTCCAAAGATACATCGGGTTCAACAGTCTTTGCGGTTGGAGTATAATAGTATTTTTGATTCTTAGCCGGTACGACCGAATACGCGCTCGACGGCGTGGAGCGTATCCTCACGC
>JBBQGK010000058.1:0-27307 GCA_038322885.1 Bacteriovoracales bacterium
GATTGTTCATCCGTCAGTTTCACCATGGGGAGTGAGAGCATTTACAGGTTATTTAGGCAGTGATGAGAAAGAATGGAAAAAACATGATGCCGCTGAATTATTGAAGTCAGGTCACTTTCATCCTGCAAATATTCTAGTTCATCAGGGTCTAAGCGATGAATTTCTTGAAAAAGAACTCATGACTGAGGATCTTAAAGTATCTGGGCAAGATCTAAGACTCAAGTATGTTGAGGGTTATGATCATAGTTACTTTTTTATCTTGAGTTTTATTGAAGAACACATATCACATCATTCAAAATATCTGTGACTCTACTTGTGCCTGATAATGTAATAGACGTGTTTTAAATCATAGATTTTGTAGGTACCTGGTTTCTTTTTTCTTCCTCCAACATAGCTTAAAAGGATCGCCCTCTTTTTGTCGAAGTCCGTCCATTCAACAAAAATCCCACTATGATCAATTTCTTTATATGAGTAATTGATAAAATAGAGCCAGTCCCCGGCCTCTATCGTCTCGAGGTCAGCATAGGGTCCTTTAATTTTACTTTTAAGTGGAGTGATTCTTTGATCGGGGGAAAAGCCAGAATTATTATAAACAGCATTGGCATAATCCCAACAACTTCCCCTCACAATCTTCTTGTCATCAACCATTAAGCGGCCTTGACTTAAAATCGCTTTTCCCTCTGGGGTTGCCTTATCTTCCGCACGATTCAAAATGCCCTCAAGATCAATAATATTTCCATCAGAATCCACATCACTTATATTAGTGAAAGGTTCAGATTTTTTACTCAACATGGAGCAAGAGCTGAAAATGATCATTAACAAAAAGAATTTCATAGATTGAACTTTTTTATTCGTGAAATAATGTGGTGGAAGCAATAAGTTAAAATAACCCCAACAAGACAGCCTAAAACGACTCCAGCGGCTCTCTGAACAGCGATATCCCAAAAATGTTGTCCAGGTTCATGCATAGTAATGATCAGTACGGCAATCATGGCCGATCGGTTTGCAACCTGGAGCTTTAACCACTCACAAATAATCAATGCTGTCGCAATCCCGATACAGATCATGACAAGATTGATGGGATGAAGAGCGAATAGGGTAAGCCCAATCGCCGCGCCGATCAAATTTGCTTTGATACGATTCATCGCCAAGTTCATCGCATCTTTACGGTCTGGCGAGAGCACGAGAAGGATAGAGAATAAGCACCAAGCTCCGATTGAAGGATAACTTTTATATAAAACGAAACCGATGACGGTTCCGACGAGGCATTCGAGGATGTATAAAATGAAATGACGATTGAAAATGCTCATAGATAAGATTGTAACTAAAACAAGTAAAAAAGAAATTCTTTAAAATAGAGATATTACCCCAGAGATATATCTTTAAGTTACATAAATCATGATTCTAAATTATCATGTTCTTTCATAAGGATTAAATATGCATTTTCTTATCTTAGCTCTCCTTATGACCAATTTTACTTTCTCCAAAGATACGCCTTTGACTCGATTAGACTTGGGGAAAAGCTTCACGATCCCCTTATCTGGAACTCAATTAACTCTAGAAAGTTTTAAAAGATATGAACCTGAATGTGCTGTTCCTGGATTTAATTGTGGCTCTGGATATATTCCTGAAGCTTTTACTTCGCCCATTATTAAAATTAAAGAGGGTGAAAAATGCCAAAAATTTCCACTTCCAGAATTGTGCGAAATGACTTTCAAGGTTGAAAAGTCTGACGACAAGACCTACGTTTTAATCAGTCTATTCAATATCTTTGAAGCTTGCGATAGGGACAAGAATTTAGATAATTATAATAGTTGTATTGCTCAAGTTGCAAAAAACACTTTTGATAAACCTGCCTACCGTCCCCTAAACTGCGAACGCATCAAGGATGCACCAGAGCGTAAAGATGCCTGTTATGAAGCTATTGCAGACAAATCTGAGGATCCTAAAATTTGTGATTTAATTAAAGGCCAAGAAGGTTTCCAGTGCGTTTATCTTAGAGCAAAAGTAAAAGGTGATCCGGAAATCTGCAAAACGCTAAAGAAGAATCGATTTCATCATTCTGACCAAGATTTAAAGGATCAAATTCAGGCCTGCCTGAATACCGTAAAGAAAAAGTCCTAGGACTCACTTTCTGAATGACGATCGACTTTTTCCTCTCATTTTGTGCCAGTTAACGACTTTGGACAGGTACTTTTTTCAAAACTTAACAATCCCGCCATGAATTAAGTCATAATTCCTTAATCTATCAAGACGTTATAATGAGGCAAACCAATGAAAGCACTCTCTCTAGTTCTTTTAATTTTCGCGGGAACTGCAATCGCTCAGACCGACCTCGCGAACTTAAAAGATTCCGAGCTTAAAGATGAACTTCATCGCATCACAGGTGAGAATTACGTTAGCCTGAGTTACAAAGAGGCCAGGATCAAGCTTTTCAACGTCATATATCTTGAGAAAGACGATAAAGGATATTTTAATACAGACGTATATTGTGATGCCAGATTTGATCGTAAATTTAAAAATGATATTCCTGATGAAGAATTACCTGATGCAAACAAATTCAACACTGAACACACTTGGGCCCAAAGTCGCTTCAATGATGCTCTCGATCAGGAAGTGCAAAAAACTGATTTACATCACCTCTACCCTACTCTTAATAAGATTAATTCTGAAAGAGCTAATTATGAATTTGCCAACGTGGGTGTACCTGTAACTAAACCGCTCTCGTGTAAAGAAAGTAAACTAGGGAGTTCTCTAGGATATGCGAAGGGAATCTTTTTCGAGCCACCCGATGCTCATAAAGGGAATGTGGCCCGTTCTTTATTTTATTTTTCTGTGAGATACCAAATTGCGATTCAGCCAAATGAAGAGATCTTTTTGAAGTTCTGGCACATGTTGGATCCGGTAGATGAGCAAGAAAGAGCAAGACATGAGCTAAAAGCTACTTTCCAAAAAAATAGGAATCCGTTTATTGATCATCCTGAGCTAGTGCTGCAAATTTCGGATTTTTAAATCTATTGATTTTAAAATATGATTTAAAACTTAGCGTTCGACTAGGCACAAATTTTTGAATTGAATAATAACAATAGCTGGTTTTAACCATGAGATATTACTTATTTTAAAAACATATTGTCCAACTGCAGAGAATTGAGAGAACCATGAATTCCGCTTTTCAATTTCATATGATGACTCTCTCAGTAAACCTACAAAACCTGCATTCACATTTGAATTTTGAAGATCAACTATTTTCGAAAGATCATGAATTGTCGTATTTCTAATAATCATTTCGACTCTAAACTTTTAAGCAACATTCTGACGAGCAACCCATAAGTCATACTCGGCTTGCATCTTCACCCACATCTCAGCACTCGTCCCTATCGCTTCTTCCAGCTCAATTGCAAATTGAGGGGAAATTCCTCGCTTACCATTAACAATTTCATTTATCTTTCTCGGAGAGCAGTGACACAACTCTGCAAGCTGAGACTGATTGAGATTCATCTCTTTCATATAAACTTCATTCAGCACTTGACCTGGGTGAAGAGGATTCAAATTCTTAATCATAAATTATCCCTTGTGGTAGTTTTCAATTTTAACTTCTGAAAACTCACCGTTTTTAAGTTTAAAAGTTATGGCCCACGGAAGTTGGATCGTTACGCTCCACTCGTCCTCCCGATCACCCTTCAATTTATGAAGTCGAATATTCGGAGGCTGGCCTTTAATCTTCAAGTCATCGATCGTGCTCGTGTTATGCATGATCGTTAAAAGAGCTTTGGATCTAATCCATAAATCTTTCGGGAGTTTCTTTGCCGAATTCTTTTCCCAAATGTCTTTTGCTAGTTTATTTCCGAAGCTAACGATCATTATTCCACTATACCACATAACGGTATAAAGGGACATTTGCTGTAAATTTGACTCAATTGAGGGGTTCGATTATTTTCTATAGTGATTTCAGAAAGTTGTATTGGCGCACCGATGGGTGAGCCAATACAACTTTTAGATACAACATACTGATTAAGTAATACCGATTTTCTTTCTCTTAACCGGAAGTCCCTGTGTTTGTCTTTTGAGAGTTCGAATCTCCTCATCTACAACATCTAATTTTTCAAAAACTCGACGAAATGTTTTAATTGTCCCCTTTTCCAACTCTTGCATTCGTTTAGAAAGAATTTCATCATTTAAGAGTATTGATCTCATCTTAGTAAAAGTTCGCATGATAGATATATTTACGCTTATTGCTCTTTCTGAATTCAAAACACCGGACAGCATGGCTACACCATTTTCCGTAAATACGAATGGTAGGTATCTCTTTTTCCAAAGACTTACGGGTTTTGCGGTTCCAATTTGGAACCGCAAAACTTCTAAGTCATTAGAATCAAGTTTAAACATGAAGTCTTCTGGAAATCTTGAAATGTTCCTCTGTACCGACTTATTTAGATTCTTTGTCTCCACTCCATATAGCTCCGCTAAATCAGAATCGAGCATTACCTTCTGGTTGCGAACCAAATAAATCATATTTTCTATTTTCGACAAACTGACATCACTCATGAGCTCTCCATTTTAAAAATGGTTGAACTTACGCTTTCAAGAATCAATTAAGGAAGTATGTAACGAAATGAAAAAAGAATTTTTCGTATCAGAACAAGAATGGCGCACTCTGAGGGATTCGAACCCCCGACCAATTGGTTCGAAGCCAACTACTCTATCCAGCTGAGCTAAGAGTGCGTTACGGATAAATTTAGCCGAGCCTCGTGAGACTGGCCATAAATATTAGCTAAGCTGCGGTCAGCAATGATATAAAATCGCACAAATTTAACGGTCATTTTCAAAGGAATTTTATGAAATTGCTTCTCGCCCTTTCGCTTCTCTCTACGTCGGCCTTCGCCCTCATGCCTATGCCAGGTGCTGTCGAAATGAAAATCAAATCTGCTAAGGTTCTTGAGGCCTGTAAGGATGATAAATCAAAGGTGAAAGGCTGTGAGTCTTATACTGAAGTTGCCCCCCTGAAAGAATGCCTCATGAAAAACAAAGAAATGCTTTCGGCGAAGTGTAAAACTGAACTCACCTCGATGAAATAGATAAAAAAAAGGCCTCTATTTGAGGCCCATTTTTTAAGGTTTTTGTTCGGTTTTCTCGACGTTGAGAAGCTCGTCTACTTCCTCCACATCAAACTCTGTCAGACCGTAAGGATTGTCTTTAGAGTTCAAATCCTCATCCATGTAGCGCTTACCAAGGTTCTCTTCAATCTCATCAACTGAATCCTGATCAGAGCCATTTTTCTTCTCGATATCATTTAAGTTCTGACCTTCAAGAAGTTTGTCCTCATCGAGTTTAGCGTCGTTCAAGATCTTCTCAGCGTTTTCAATTTCATTCTCAAGACGTTCAAGAGATTTAAGGTCTCTCTCAGAATCTTTAATGACAGATTTCTCTCGCTCTTGTCTCTCAAGTTCGGCAAGTTCATCCTCAGTAAGCTGAATCTTATCTGCCTGACGTAAAAGATCGTCGTTCACGTTCTCGAGATTGAGTTCAACATCGAGTTCATCCAGGGCCTTGTTATCAATGAAGCCCTTCTCGCCTTTATGCTTAGATTCAGTAGCTTTCATTTCGTTTAAATGAGCTTCTTTTGTTTTAGATACGGCAATGTCACCAGCGTAAAAGTCGCGGCGCGATCGGGTCACGAGACATGTTGCAAAGTTATCTGTAAGGGTAATAACTGTAAGCTCACCCATCTTATAAGTAGGCTGGTCAGTAATGTTTTTTGCAGTCAGACGATCCTTGAATCCGTAAACTTCAAAGACGTTCCCCATTTCGACCCCATCAGCACGTCCGCGATCGATGTAGATGACGTCACCCTGACCTATGATATTTTTTCCTGCCTCATAGGCTCCAAGCACTGCTGCTTCAATTAAGCGAGAGTTATAGGTATGTGTTATGCGATCAATCTTTGGCGTATATACTGTCACGCGATCATTACGTTGTGGCGTACCCGAAACTTCCAAAAACTCTACATCCCACTTGCTTTGAACCTTTCTCACGACTTTGATTTGGCCTACGATGGTGTATTTATACCCTTCACGATCAGAGTTCTTATTTGTGACTTTTCCAGAAGCAGAATAAATTGAGTATTTATCACCCGGAAGCACATTAATAGAGTCATCAAACTCAATATAAGCATGATCTCCTTGGACAAACATGATGTTCTCATCTGGGCCATTGACCAGTTCGCCTAAGTCCTGAACGATGTTGGTTGATACAAATGTCGAAAGATAGAAACCTTCTTTAAACGAAAAGAAGATCCGCGAATTCTTATCGAAGCCAGTAATATCGTAGTTCTTCGGAAGCTCAATTTTGAAATCATCTTTTGGCGGTTCGTAACTTTCGTACTCTCGGTTAAGAGATCTTTTACCCGCGCGCTCAAGGTCTTCCATCGTTTCATCAGATGCATACTGAAAATAGATTCCCTGGCTTTGGAGTTTTTCTTTTTCTTTTGACCATTCAGGAACAATGGTCTCTCCAAAATTATTTGGGTTATCGCTCTCTACATTGGCGAGTGAACCGGGTGTTGCCTGTAATTCATCATCGGTGAATTCACCAAGCTTGAATTCTGGAGCAGCGTTCCCGCTTCCTGTGGTGAAAGAAAGGATCATCCCCGGCTCAATGAAGTGTGGATTAGCAATATAAGGGTTAAGCGACCAGATCTTAGGATAATAGAAGCCAGTTCCAAATAAGCGCTTAGAGATTTTAAAGAGCCAATCGTTTTTCACAACTGTGTAGGTCTCAACCTTGGCCGCCGTCGCAACCTCGTTCCATTCATTATCAGAGATCTGACCCTGAATATTTTGAGCAAGTGAGAGGAGATCTCGCTCCTCACGTCCAACGTCGAAAATGGCAGGCTCATCTACCTTCTTACTCTCATCGGCCACTTCTGTTTTCTTCTCTTCTTTTTTCTCAGGTTTGGCCGGCTCGAACTCATCAGCAATAGGCTTCAAATCCTCTTCGTTATCAAGATCTGATTTTAAAGTATCGAGATCATCGGTTTCACTTGTTGGAGCGTCTGAAACTGTTGATTCAACTTTATCAGTGGCATCTAATTTATCGATATCATCCGGTTCTGTAGCATCAGTTGTTACTTTTGTCTCTTCAGCGGCATCTTCAATTGAATCCAGATCCACTGTATCAGTTGTTACAGACTCTGGCTCAAGAGGGATATTGTCATCGAGGGTGGGAGTTGGGGTAGCAACGGATTTGTCCATTGGAAGAGTCTCTTCCGGAGGAGCAACTTTTTTTGAAGCAGTAGGAATTTCTGGGCCAGATTTATCATCAAGCAGGGTCTCAAGATCATTGATGTCCTCATCTTGCGAAATCACCGGAGTGGAATTCACAAGAAGTGCCAAAAGAATGAAAAACGAGAGCTCTTTTTTCACCAGTTCTATTCCTTAGTTTGTCTCAAAGACATCACGAAGCATCGACGAGTACTGATCTTTTTTTGAAGCTATACCGAGTTTATCACTACAGACAGCTGCGTATTTAAGAGCATCAAGGACAACCCCTGAGTAGGCATATTTATTTATGACATCCTCAAAAACTTGAAGAGCAAGATCATACTGCTGCTTACTATAGAGAAGTTCACCAATCTGTTGCTTTGCTCGAACTTTTACGGACGGAATACCCTGAGCTTCGAGTCCTTGAAATATCTTAGTGGCCTCACCGGGGTTAGAGGCCTTGAGAGCAAGACCTTTGCGGTACATGTTCAACTGTTCTTCAACGTCGCTAGAAACTTGTGGCATCACTGCGGCAGTTGCTCCGGCACCAGCGAAAACATCGACTGTTTCACTGCCTGATGGTGGAGTTGTATTGGAAAAATTTTGTGTGTTGGCATTTTGTAAATCGTCGGCGAGTGAAGGAGTCTTCGGAGCATTCTCTTTAACAGCTTCATATTTTTTTGTAAGCTCTTCATACTTAACTAAGAGTTGATCATATTGTTCGCGCGGGACCGCGCGCATTGTACGTTTGCTGTTAGTACGTTCATCATCTTCGGTCAGTGAACGCTCAATACCCTTATACCAAGAGCATGAACTTAGAACCGATAATGACGCTAACGTGGCGAGTACTCTAAACTTCAAAGCGTCCTCCGTGACATAACTTCTTAAATTTTTTGACTTTCACTCTCTTTTATTTTAATTCCTTCTCTCATGGAGTCAAGAAAACTATGACACTCACCTATCAAGAGACCAAACAGCTCTACTACTGCATTCTTCGAACACAGAAAGATGATGCCTATTTTGTGTATTTTACCCTCGAGAGTAACGAGGGTCTCTGCTTCTATTCCACTCTGGATGATTCTTTGAAGGGACAGTATCGTGATATGGAAATCATGTGCTCCATCGAGCTGTCGGGGCACTTAAAGGAGCTTATCGCAAGACTCCAGACGGAAATCCGTCTGGATATTATCGAAGAAAAAATTATTTCTGATTTTTAAAAAACGCTAAAACATCATCATGATGAGTTTTTGTATCGACCTTTGAGATGATGTGAACAAGTTTCCCCTGGTGATCAATCAAAAAACTCTGACGTAAAATTCCCATGAATTCACGGCCCATGAATTTCTTCATTCCCCAAGAACCATAGGCCATGGCCACTTTATGATCAGCATCTGATAGAAGAGTAAAATTCAGATGATCCTTTTCTTCAAATTTCTTCAAAGACTTTTGGGGATCACCGCTAATTCCAAGGACCACAATATTGCTTTTCTGAAGCTCACTTTTTGAATCTCGAAGACCGCATGCCTGAACTGTGCATCCTGGAGTCATCGCCCGAGGATAAAAATACACGACGACATTAGACCCGCGCAAGCTATCGAGAGAAACCTTTTTTCCATTCTGATCTGTCAGAGAAAAAGATGGTGCCATCTTTCCAATCTCGGGAAGTTTGGGAGCAGAGATCTTCTTTGTAACTTTCTTAGCCGTTTTCTTGGTAGCTTTTTTCGTAACTTTCTTTGCTACTTTCTTTGCTGTTTTTTTAGCAACTTTTTTCTTTAAAACTTTCTTGGCCACGGTGAACTCCTTACCAGTGGTCCCTGAGGGACCGGATTTTTTTAAATAAGTCTCCCTCAAGTTGAGTCTCATTCTCAAGAGGATTTTTATTATCTTTTAACTTTTCACGGATTTCTTGTGATTTGAGTCTGAAGAAAGGATTTATGTTAAACTCTTCACCGAGAGTACGGGGCCTTCGACTTTCCACATCCTCGCTTTTTGCCTCAAAGAGCTCAGCTTTAATTTGAGAATTATCAGGCTCAAGAGTTTGCGCGAATTCGAGATTTCTTTGGATATAATCATGCCCTGGGTAAAGAATGATATCTGCTGGCAGCTTCAAGAGCTTTTGAGTCGTCTTGAAGAGATCTTCAATGTTGCCGCCATTCTTACAGTTTCCAACTCCTGCATTAAACAGGGTATCGCCTGAGAAAAGTGCATCCTTATGCCCACGATTCTCAAGAAAGAAAACCTGATGATCCATGGTGTGCCCGGGGGTATCCATGGTCGAGAGGCCGTGGTCTTGATCCAGAGCGATTGTTTCTCCCCCATGAAGTTTCTTTATAGGGGATTTAAAAGCTTCACTTAAAGGGAGATTTCCACGCACGTGATCATGGTGACCATGGGTGTTTAAAATTCCCCGGAGATTCAAACCATTTTCTCTGATATAGTTTTCAATAGGACCTGCTTCATAGGGATCGATAACCCAACTCTCCCCTGTCTGATCATTGAACAGGAGGTAGCTAAAGTTTCTTAGATCATTGTGAGCATAAAATGTTTTTACCTGGATCATTATGACTAACCTTTATAGCTATTATCTTCAAATCAGTTTTATCGTTTTGACGGTGATTAATCACCTGACTGAAATTTATCTCGCCAAACGCCAGCAGGCCACTTATCTGAAACATCAGACAGAAGTTCCTCCCGAATTCGCTTCTACAATTAACCTCGCTGATCATCAAAAGGCCATTCGCTACGCTATAGCGAAACTTAATTTTTCTCAGTTTCATTTTGTCTGGGATGCGATTCTTCTCTTCTACTGGTTTCCCTTCCGTGGTCTTGAAAAGCTCTACCTCGCTCTGCCGGACTGGGGACTGCATCGTGAAGTTCTTCTGATCGGTTGCTTTATAGTGATCCAATCATTCTTAAACTTACCTTGGTCAATCTATTCAACTTTTATCCTTGAAGAAAAATTCGGCTTCAACCGAACCACGCCTAAAATTTTCATCACTGACCGCGTGAAAGGACTAGTGTTGGGCGGGGCCATTGGTCTTCCACTTCTTTATGCACTTATTTATCTATTCCAAAAGACTGGCCCGACTTGGTGGCTTTGGAGCTTTTTCTTTTTTACTGCCTTTCAATTTATACTGATTTGGTTGTACCCAACTTACATCGCTCCACTTTTTAATAAGTTCCATGCCCTTGAAGAAGGTGATATCAAACACGACATTGAAAACCTTGTCGTCAAAGCCGGGTTTAGTGCCTCAGGAATTTTTGTGATGGATGCTTCAACGAGAAGCTCCCATGGGAATGCTTACTTCACAGGTTTCGGAAAAAATAAACGAGTGGTCTTTTTTGATACCCTCTTAAAAGACCTCTCTAAAAAAGAAATACTTGCGATCCTCGCTCACGAACTGGGCCATTTGAAACTTAAGCACATCCCAAAGTCCCTCGTCTTTTCTCTCATTTTATCTTTCGCGGGATTTTTTCTGATGGGAATGGTGGCGGAGACTTCGTGGTTTTATCGTGGGCACTTTGTTCGAGTCTCTTCACCTGCGCTTCTCTTCATGATCTTTACCCAAGCGCTTCCGCTCTATACGTTCTGGTTCTCGCCTATAGGTTCATGGATCTCACGTAAAAAAGAGTTTGAAGCAGACGCCTACGCTGCCCAAGAAACAAACTCGCTGGATCTGATCTCAGGACTGCTGCAACTCTACAAACAAAACGCCGCACCCGTAGTCACTGATTCCATTTATTCCGGATTTTATCATTCGCATCCGCCAGCTTTGCAGAGAATCCAGCGCTTGGAATTACTCGAAAGAAAGCCCAGTTAAGGATTGTCTTAAAAAATTCAAGTAGGGCTTGCGGTATTTATCTACTTCATTATGAAGTTCGTGGTATCCACCAGTGAATTCTTTTAACTGGCAATTCTTTTCGATCTCATTGAAATATTTATGAATGGATTTAGGATTTACTAGCTCATCTTCAGTTCCTACTGAGCAAAAGAGCGGGCACTCGGCACGAAGCGGACGTGAGAAAACATCTCTCGCAGTTTTAAGGATTTCCAGAAATAAGCGTGTATGAATTTTAAGTTCGTTTAAATCGTCTTTCACATACGCTTCATAAACCCGGCTATCGTGAGAGAGCCGTCTCAAATTCAGAAGCCCCGCCACTCTCATGGATGGTAACTTCAAAAGACCTTGGTAAAGAATCTCAGGCGAGTTTGAGAATATAGGGCCCTTGAATCCTGGGGCAGCAGTTGCCGGAGAACTCAGATAAACACTGGTAGGATAAAAATGCTTCTGGGCCATGTTTTGAAGATAATTTGCGGTGATGAGTCCCCCCATCGAATGGCCAAATAAAGTGTAATCAATCATATTAAAATCTTTTTTCAAAAACTCTAGGATCGAATGGAGATCTTTGGAAAAGCTCTGAAAGTCCTCGATGTAAACTCGTGGTCCTCCGCTACGCCCGTGTCCACGAAGGTCGTAAATCGCTATGTTAAAATTTTGAGAGAAAAGTTTGAGAATGTATTCGTGCCTGCCCCCATGCTCCCCAAGCCCGTGGGTAACAATCAACCATTTTGAACTCCCAGTCTCTCGAATCAGGCATTTGAGGAGTGTTCCATCATAAGAAACGACGTCGCGATACTCATTATTCATAAAAGCCCTTTCTCGGTTTACGGTCTCTGCTATAATTTAACTATGTATTGCCCAGTTTGCTTTCAAAATGCTCTTAAGATCCGCTCACAAGGAGTGGTAAAAATTGCGTTTAACAGCAAGTCCCGGAACAATTCTTTGTTCACCTATAATCTCCAAAAAGAAACTCAAGAGCAACAACTCACAAAACTTAGAGAGAAGATTGTGGACTTCTTTAGTTTCTATGCTGAGTTCAATAACAAAACCCCGATTAAGAATTTTGAGGCCTACTCAAGCGACTTTCAGTGCATTAATGGATGCAAGATAGACATGAACACCAAGGTGAGTGTCGTGGGCCTTATCTTCACAGCAAAAGAAGTGAAGGCCATGTTAGTGGAAGAAGGAAAAAAATTTGGTATCGAGATTGAAGTGAACTTTAATAGCTAAATCGGTGAATCAATCAGAGTCGAGAATTCAACAAACCCTTTCAACTGAAACCCCTCTGGGACTTTGTCTGCATCAATGAAAGCATCGAGCTGAATGCTATTGTCTCTTGTGGCCACATCCAAAAGACCTACGTCTGGTAATCGTAGATCCATACATGTTTTATAAGTACAGGCCTCGAGCTGGCTCACTCCCAATTTTTCAAGCATCGACGATTCTTCTGAGATCACCTGTTTAAATATCTCTGAGATGATCGGATCTTTTCGTAGCTCAATCATAAGTGTTGAGTTTAAAAGATTAATCTCTCCGACAAATGCTCCCTTGAGCTTAGGATGATTTTTGAGAAACTCCTGAGTTTTCACGGCCGCAGAAGCATTATTCACCCGAGCAAGATACATATCCCCGTACTCATCATTTTTCAGGTAATCTTTGCGATTCGAACGGTCATATTTCAGAATGAGAAGATCTTTTGCCTTCTCGGGATTTACGAAGGTTGGAAAAAGAGCTGTTTGCTTCTTGAAATAATTTTCAAATCGATCCATCGTGGCCTGATCTTCCTTTGGGGATTTATCAAACACAGGATAATAATCCTTCAAATTCGGAATATGATTCGAAGAAACTGATATGGCGATCTTACTTAAGAAATCAAAATCAACATTACTTTTTCCGTGAATGAAATTGTAAATCGCATTGTGATTTCGGACGTTATTTTCATGTGGCTCAATGTAGAAGAAGACTCTCTTCAAGCGTATGTCTTTCACGTATTCAGATGGAATCTCTGGAACGGGTTGAGTTAATCTTACAGGCATTTTTCCTAGCCCAAAACCACCTGCACCAATATTCATAAATGTTCGAGCAATCCCACTCAATATAGGTCCTGCATTAGGAACCAGTGAAGGTATCGCATCGATATTTCGATCCGTTAGAGGAAGAAAAAAATCTTGGTGAACGTATTTTCCATCCCCATAAGCTTCCGCAAGTCTTTGTGCCTTAACCTCGACATCAATGGAACTTTTTGTATCGCAGACAAGATTTTTGCCACAGAAAATGACCCCTTTATTCCCACAACCTGTGAGAAGGAAGCTAGAGCCTAAAAGCATCAAGAAAACTTGTTTTTTCATGTGGTAAACACCTAAAATTACTGTCGTTACCCTATTGTATGCGATGCGTCTAAAAGATTACAGGGTCGTTTACCTTTTTACACACCATCGTGTCATTTCTATATACTTTTTAATGTGTCGCGTAAAATGCTCTCATATCTCAAGCAAGGAATGATATGAAGTGGGCCCTGAGTTTAATTCTCTTATCGGTTTCTAGTGCAACTCTTGCACAGGCCTGGAAGACATTGCCTAAAGGGGTTCGGCTTCTTGGTTACAGAAACGTCACGACTTCTAAGATCAATTCTAGCTTCAATCAATTCCGTTCAGAGGCCTCTCTTGGAACAAGCTTCAAGATCGATGCGGACTCTCTTAATAAAATAACAAATAATGCCCTCTCTAACGGAAGCTCATCGGGTGCCTTCAACAATCTCGTCGTGGGTGAGTATAAAGTAGATGCATCCGCGCAGGCCCAGGTAAACGGAACTGGATTCGGGATCGGAATCACAGATAGAATCATGTTCTATGGAGAAATTTCTTATTACAACGCCCAGGTAAATGCAAACATCAAGCGGACAGCTGGAAATAACCTGAAAGATGTTGCAAACAAATTAGCCAGCAGCTCATCACCGGCCGATCAAGCCGTTGCCGCTAACCTTAGAAACCTAGTAGACATCAACGCTGGAACGATTCAATCCGTGATTACAAACTACTATCACTATAAACCAATCGGTAACTGGCAAGGCCAAGGCTACGGCGATATGGAGACGGGAGTGATGGCGAACGTTGTTGATTACAGCACATGGGGACTTCTTCTTTATCCAGGTGTTGTTCTTCCAACTGGTCGTCAAGACGATCCGGATATTTTGCAAGACTTGGGTTTTGGTGATGGTCAGTTTGACTTTTTTACCGAGGCAGCATCAGGTTACATCTTTAATGACTATTTTAAAATTGGTTCTACTTTTCGCTACACATACCAGGCCCCTAGTAACAAAACTCTTCGCGTACAGCAATCAGAAGACTTCACACTTTCGGCCCAAAAAGGAAAATTTGATGTGAAGTATGGTGACCGTATTAACTGGATGTTTAACTCTACTTACACAATCAGTGACTGGATTTCTATCACTCCGGTTTATCGTTTCATGTACCAGCTCCCAACGACTTATGCGTCTCAGTACACTCAGGCGAATAAATGGATGGGGAATAACACTGATAAACAAGAGCACCAGGTTCAGCTTACGACTACGTTCTCGTCGATTACTCCATTCCTAAAAAAACAATTTTTGCTTCCTGCGCAGATCAACATCAATGCCGTCCAAACAGTTGCTGGAAAGAACGTACCAAAGGCCGCTCGTTTTGAAATTGAATTCAGAATGCTTTTCTAGAATCTAGAGAACGAGTTTGTAACCAGTACCCCAAACAGTCTCGATGCCAATTTGAATTTTCACCATCTTCTTTCGAAGAGAGAAAATATGCACATCGATATTTCGGGCCGTCATCTCCATGTCTTTTTCAAACTGGTTGATCAGCTCTTCACGAGTAGAAGCTGCATCGGGATGCTTATACAAATGATGAAAGATCACAAATTCACGAGACGTGAGATTCACTGTGACCCCGTCTTTCATCACTGAGTGTGCATCGGGAATGAGCTTGAGGCCTACGTTCATCAAATTGTCTTGAAGGGAGTGCACCTTTGAATAGGCGTTCTCGATTCGGACCAAGAGTTCATCGTAGTTAAAAGGCTTAGTTATATAATCGTCGGCCCCACTCTGGAGACCCTCAATGATCTGGTCAGACTTGTTATAGGCAGACATCATGAAAATAGATGATAACTTATCTTTCAGTCGGATGGTCTTAACGATGTCGATTCCCTTGATTCCTGGAAGGTTCCAGTCAATCAGGTAAACACAATGATCAGGTCTATCTTTACTTGAAAAAAATTCTTCGGCAGAAGCGAAACCAAAAACCGTAAACCCATTTTTCTCTAACAGATATTTAAGGGCTTCTAATATTTCGCTTTCATCTTCTATGATGGCGACAGCTTTTTTCATAATAAAAATCTCTTTTGTGAAAGCTGTTTATACAATCACGTGTTGAATCATTTAAACTTACCTTACAGTATAGGAATAAAAATTCATAAATGCGTAGAAATAATCAAGATAAACTCAAGAATTTTGATCACTTAAAGGATCTTCCATTAATTTCTTCTTAATTGATGTGATGAAATAGATAAAAGTTGAAAAATAAAACCAAAATGACACATAGAAAAAGTGGTGGGCGTTGAGGGGTTTGAACCCCCGACATCTACCTTGTAAGGGTAGCGCTCTCCCAGCTGAGCTAAACGCCCACTTTGTAATGAGGACCCATATTATGGAGCACCACTTTTTCTGTCAACGAAAAATCAGTTATTTTTTGTCGGTCTTCTTAGTGAATTTTGCATCTAGTTCGTTCTCAAGATTCACGTATTCCCACATCCCTTCTTTTCTCACACTCACCCAGTTTCTTCCGTATTCCTTGAGCTCCTCGAGAACAAATCCGTTTTCTACGAGGACTTGTTTTCTCTCGGCAATTTCTTTTCTAAACATAGTATTCCCCGTTTTAAAATATGAAGCAAAAAAAAGCCCAGCTACAAGAGCTGGGCTAATGCTTAATTGAGACTGTTGTTAAAATCTAGTTCGCGACTTCCAATGAGGCTTCTCCATCAAGAACTTTAAGCGCACGTGCTTTCATGAATTCCTCAGGCTTAGAGAGATTCAGGGCATAACGTAAAACTTCTTCCGCATCAGAAACTGCGCGGATTTCCATTCCTTCTTTTATCTCATCTGGGATCTTAGCGATATCTTTTTTATTCTTCTCAGGGATGATGACAGTCGTGATCCCTGCTTGTTTAGCAGCAAGAATCTTTTCTTTCAGACCACCGATAGGAAGAACACGGCCGCGTAACGAGATTTCACCAGTCATGGCAACGTCCTGACGAACAGGAATGTTAGCAATGGCAGAAGTTAATGCAGTTGCCATAGTAATCCCGGCAGAAGGGCCATCTTTCGGTGTCGCCCCATCTGGGACGTGAATGTGAATGTCATTCTTAGAATACCACTCGTGATCCACTCCAAGCCGGTTAGAGATCGAGCGAACATAGGAAAGTGCTGCTGATGCAGACTCTCTCATCACTTCTTTCAAGTTACCAGTAACCTGAATCTTCCCGTTTCCAGGAACGGTGACAACTTCAATGTTCAACAGCTCTCCACCAACTGAGGTCCAAGCAAGACCATTAACAAGACCAACCTGTGGTTGAACCTCGATATTGGTACGGTCGTACTTCAAAGGTCCAAGGTATTTATCAACGAGCTTATCAGTGACAGCAAACTTGCGACCTTCTTTGATATCTTCCGTCACGACTTCTGTGGCGATCTTTCGAGAGATGGTATTCATCAAACGCTCAAGCTCACGAACACCAGCTTCTTTGGTATAGCCGCGAACAATCGTTGAGAAGATCTTATCAGTCATCGTCACTGGATAATTTTTCAATCCATGAGACTCGACAGACTTAGGAAGAAGGTACTTCTTCGCGATCTGCATTTTCTCTTCTGGAGTGTATCCAGCGATATGAATGATTTCCATACGGTCACGAAGTGGGCCCGGGATGGCGCCAAGGTCATTGGCCGTCATGATGAACATAACTTTTGAAAGATCGTATTCGCACTCGATGTAGTGATCTCCGAAATTCTTATTCTGACCTGGATCGAGAACTTCGAGCATCGCAGCTCCCGGATCTCCACGGAAGTCAGAAGACATTTTATCGATCTCATCAAGGAGGATAACTGGGTTAGAAGTTCCAGCTTTTTTCAAAGCGTGGATAATTTTCCCCGGCATTGCTCCGACGTATGTACGACGGTGACCACGAATTTCTGCTTCATCACGAACTCCACCGAGAGAAATACGAACGAACTTACGTCCAAGTGACTCTGCGAGAGATTTCGCGATCGATGTCTTACCTACTCCTGGAGGGCCTGCAAGACACAGAAGAGTTCCGCGAGTATCGTCTTTGACGAGAGAACGAACAGCGAGGTATTCAACGATACGCTCTTTCACGTCTGTTAAACCATAGTGATCGTTATCAAGGATCTCTCGAGCTTTCGCGACAGAGTTATCGTCATGAGTGTATTCATCCCAAGGAAGTGAAACCATCCAGTCAAGGTAGTTACGAACAACAGCTGCCTCAGCTGACATTGGTGACATGGACTTAAGCTTACGGAGTTCCTTGTTCGCTTTTTCACGAGCTTCTTCAGGCATCTTCTTAGCTTTGAGTTTTTCTTCGAGTTCAGCAGAGTCTGATTTCTCATCACCCTTGTTGCCAAGCTCTTTCTGAATCGCATTCATCTGCTCATTGAGGTAGTACTCTTTCTGAGATTTTTCCATTTGTGTTTTCACACGTGAACGGATTCTCTTCTCAACGTTGATGATTTCGATTTCACCCTGCATCTTCTCGAGGAGGAGTTGCAAACGTGTATCAACATTCGTTGCATTCAAGATGTCTTGCTTCTCAGGAATTTTCATCGTCAAGTGAGCAACGATGATATCAGCTAGTCGAGAGGGATCGGTGATTGAAGAGATTGACATGAGAAGCTCAGGCGGGATGCGCTTGTTGAGTTTCACATACTGCTCGAAGATATTTTTCACTGAGCGCATAGAAGCTTCTACTTCTACGTCTGATTCGATCACGTCTGCGCATCTTTCGACGTCAGAGTAGTAACCATCATTTTCGCAGCGGAAATTTTTGATTTTTGCTCGGTACTTACCTTCGATCAAAACCTTTACGGTGTTATCAGGCAGGCGAAGCATTTGGATAATGCTCACAACCGTTCCGATATCGTAAACGTCTTCTCTCTCAGGGTTCAACACCGAAGCGTCTTTCTGAGTGACGAGAAAAAGTTCGTTACCGTTTTTTGCGGCTTTCTCTAGAGCGGAGATGGACTTCTCACGACCTACGAAAAGGGGGACCACCATGTGAGGAAAAATAATCACATCACGTAATGGTAGTAGGGGGAAGTTATTCGAGGCTTCAGACTTCTTATCGGACATAGCACCTCCTGCGCTCTTTCTGATCTTCTGTTCTCTCAAGGACAAATCCTCATTCATGAGGACTTGTTATAAGTATCCCACGAATCCTTCTGGGAAAAAAAGAAAAAAAAGGCCCGGGAGTTTTTTTCCCGGGCCTTCTGGTTTAATCAATTTTTGTCGTTTAGAACTGTAAGAATAAACGAGGTTTACTAAGAAGCGTTCTCGATCTTTTTGGCCGCTTTGGCACCAGCTTTAGCTTCTAGCTTCTTTTTACGGTCACCTTCTTCGAGGATTGGCTTCCCTTCCCCCGTAATAGCCTCTCTCGTAATGATACATTTTGCGATCTTATCATTCCCAGGGAGCTCGTACATCACGTCCAACATAACTTGCTCAAGAATAGAGCGAAGTCCGCGTGCACCGGTCTTACGTTTAAGGGCAGTTTTTGCCACTTCAAGGATAGCATCCGGCTGGAACTCGAGTTCGATGCCGTCGAAGTCAAAAAGTTTTTGGTATTGCTTAATAACTGCGTTCTTAGGTTCAGTAAGAATCGATACTAGAGCAGCTTCGTCCAGCTCTTCCAGCATAGCAGTGATTGGGAGACGGCCGATAAACTCAGGGATCAATCCGAATCTCACTAGATCTTCTGGCTCGATCGCTCCCATCTTTTCCATGTGAGTTTTTTCGTTTTTCTCATTGGTATTCATCGAAGTCAGTCCCACCGATTTCGACTTCGTCATACGCTTCTCAATAATCTTCTCGAGCCCAACGAAAGCTCCGGCACAGATAAAGAGAATGTTGCGAGTATCAACCTGGATGTATTCCTGTTGAGGGTGCTTGCGTCCGCCCTTAGGAGGAACGTTTGCTACTGATCCTTCAACGAGTTTCAAGAGTGCTTGCTGAACACCTTCTCCAGATACGTCACGAGTGATCGATGGGTTTTCAGATTTACGAGCAATCTTATCAATCTCATCGACGTACACGATCCCGCGCTGAGCACGCTCAACATCGAAGTCACAGTTTTGAAGAAGAGAAAGAATAACGTTCTCAACGTCCTCACCTACGTAACCAGCTTCAGTCAATGTCGTAGCATCCGCAATCGCGAATGGAACGTTCAAAAACTTAGCGAGTGACTGAGCGATGAGGGTCTTCCCTGATCCAGTTGGACCAGCGAGGAGAATGTTTGATTTGGCGAGTTCAACTTCATCCCCTTCGCGAGTAGAGGCCTTATAGGAAATACGCTTGTAATGGTTGTGAACGGCTACAGAAATAACTTTCTTCGCGCGGTCTTGCCCAATCACGTATTGATCAAGGTGGGCCTTGATCTCATGAGGCTTAGGTACGTTATCAGTTGAAGTTTTTGCTACGGCCTTGACCGAGTCTTCATAGATAATGTCGTTACAGAGCTCAATACACTCATCACAGATGTAGACACCTGGACCAGCGATCAATTTCTTTACTTCTTTTTGGGACTTGCCGCAGAAGTTACAATTCAAACTTCCGTAACTGGCACCTTTCTCTTTGCTCATGTTCGCCTTTTATTTATTTCTTAGTAAGATTCTTACCCTTAGGGACAATAATATTATCAATCAAACCAAATTCTTTAGCTCGAACCGGATCGAGATAGTTATCACGATCGCAGGCCTTCTCTACCTCATCGTAAGTTCGGCCAGTGTGCTTGACGTAAATATTATTCAATTGTTTCTTAAGATCGAGTATTTCTCTCGCTTGAATCTCAATATCCGTCGCCTGTCCACGAGCGCCACCTAGAGGTTGATGGATCATAATACGCGAGTGAGGCATAGAGTAACGGTGTCCTGCAGTCCCTGCTTGAAGGAGCAAAGACCCCATGGAAGCTGCCATACCTACGCAGTACGTATAAACCGGGCAGGTTACGTGTTGCATGAGATCGTAGATCCCAAGACCGGCATAGACTGATCCACCTGGAGAATTGATATAAAAGTGAATCGGGGCCTCTGGGTCAGACTGCTCTAGGAAGAGCATCTGAGCTACCAGCAAATTGGCGACAACATCGTTTACTTCTGTTCCCAGAAAAATAATCCTGTCGAGGAGAAGACGCGAGTAAATGTCGTACTGTCGCTCGCCTCTTGCTGTTTGTTCAATGACGATTGGATTGGGAATGTATCCCATTGGCGTGGTCATGCTGTTCCTTTTGAACCCAAAATGGTTGATCTCTTTGTTCAGGCTTATCGGTAAAATGGTCTTAACTCTTGAGACTATTCTACTTAAAGCTGTCTATGAAAAAAGATAGGCACGGAAGTCCATAATGCAAGGGTAAGGAAACGCCTTGTCTTGAATTATTCCAAGATAGGCAATAGATTTGATCCACGTTTCACTAAGAAATCGCAATAAAAAACCCCTAGGAGTCTTGTATGGCACGTTTAGTTGGTAACCCAGCACCTTATTTCAAAGCAGACGCTCTTGTTAATGGTGCAAATAAATCAATCTCTCTTGATGACTACAAAGGAAAATGGAAAGTTCTTTTCTTCTACCCACTCGACTTCACTTTCGTTTGCCCTACAGAAATTATGGCCTACTCAGATGCTTCTGATAAATTCAAGGCGATGAACTGCGAGCTTATAGCTTGTTCAGTGGATTCATTCTTTTCTCACCTTGCTTGGACAAAACAGCCTCGAAACGAAGGTGGTCTCGGAGAAGTAAAATTCCCGATCATCGCTGACCTCGATAAGAAAGTAGCTCGTGATTATGAAGTTCTTGTTGGAGAGAGCGTTGCTCTTCGCGGTCTCTTTATCATTGATGATGCTGGGGTTATTCAGCACTCAACAATCAATAACCTTTCAGTAGGCCGCTCTGTAGATGAGACTCTTCGCCTTGTTGAGGCCTACCAATACACAGCGAAGTCTGGTGAAGTATGCCCAGCTAACTGGAAGAAAGGCTCAGACACGATGAAGCCAGATCCGGCCGGTTCAAAGGCATGGTTCAAAAAGAACGCTTAAGTACCTGATCAAAACATTCGGTGACAAAGAAGGGGAGCTGTTTGGCTCCCCTTCTCTTTTCTAGACGCGTTTTGTCACCATTATTACACTCTAAACTTGGTAAATTGTTCATCTTTTTGGCTACGCGCGATCAGTAATCTTTACAAAAATTTATGATTGTAAACTCTCCTGCTTCCCAGACACTCGTAGGCTCCATATAAACCACAAATAAATACTTCGAAAGTGCGACCAAGAATTCTGGCCTCAGGTTTGCGAGGTATAGGGGTGGGATTTTGATCATGATGATCGCTGTCCTGAAATAAAGAGGGGAAAATGACTAAAGAGAATGTTATTGAGTTGGGGAACTTTAAGGATTTTAAAGAGACCCGGCAGTTAGAAAAAAACTATGAGTCGTATTTAAAGTCGCTAGAAAATTCGCAGCTCGAGATTGAAGTAAGCACTCTACTGAGCGGGTTCTCTGATGATCGCCAGGACAAGAATTACTTTTCTCGTGGTCAAATGATTTTAAAAGAAATCAGATCTCGCGCGCATGCTTCTGTGAAAAGAAAAATTGATCAGCTGACTGATCTTCGTTTGCTATAGATCCAAAGACATTTTGAAACAAAAAGCCCCTCGGGTTAGGGGCTTTTTTTGTGTCCTGAAAGTATTTAGATATTTGCGGAATCAGAATTTAGATTGTTTCTTCTCAGATTCTTTTGCCCTGAAGTCACTCCTGAATCTACTCCACTATCTACATCTTCGTCTTCATCTGAACCTGACATGCTCACTTCATCTGAAGCAAGATCTTCATCATCAGTGTTTTTTACGCTCGAGAGGTCTTGCTTGCGAAATTGATTCAAGCCTTGTTTAACTCCTTTCACCGACTGCTGTTGTTGTTTTTGAGTCTGACTACTTCTTGGTGAATTTATCCCAGTAGATCCTTTTGAACCAGCAACCCCACTTCGATTCAAATCGACCTCACTTTGATTCCCTATTTTTCCAGGATTCACTTCATTTCTTCCCGCAGTATCTGAGCCAAGATTGGTCGATCCTTTTTGTGAATCTTTCTCGCTATCACGAGAAGGATTTTTTTTAATCTCATGACCTTTTTGGTTTTGCATATTATTCATAATTCCTCCTTGATTGATCGGTGGGAAACCCGCCGATCCTGACGAGGATGACAGAGCACAATGAATGCCAGAAACAATTTAGTTTTTTTGAAATGAGATTCAGTCAGTTGCTGCATTTATGACTGAGGAAAGATATTCACTAAGCAATGGTAGGAGGGGAAAAGCGCCCCCAGTTTAAGACAAGCTTAAGATATAAAGATCTGATAATTAATTAAATTGAAGTGGCATCAATGTTGCTCTCTTATATTCGAGGATTAAGGAGTCAAGCATGTCTACGAGAATGATTTTTGGCGTAACCTTAGCAGTGATGAGTCTCATCCTTGCTACAGGTTGCACGCATGAGGGAAAAAAAAAGCCCTTAAACGACGAATCCTTAAAAACCCTCACCGACCTTGGAAGAAGCTCCTTCATTACCGTCGAGTTCGAACATGGCCAATCGAACCTTTCCCTCAAGAATCTGGAGAACTTAAAAAAAGTGGCCAGGATGGCAGATCAGTCGAGACGCTCCATTGATGATATTAAGGTTTTGGCATGGTCGGATAAGGAGTATCCAAAAGAATCAGAAAAAATTTCTGTCTCTCAGGTGATCCTCGCTAAAGAAAGGGGATCCATCATAAAAAATTATCTCGAGAAAGAACTGAAGTTTACGGAAAAAATTGATGCTATCAACATGGCAAAGCGTTCACGTAGTTCTTCAGGCGTTTTTACAACTCGCGAAGATGACATAAAAAATGCTCTCGAATCTTCAGGTCCTACGACGACAAAAAATAAATACGGAAAACTTTCTTACAGTAAAGCTTCGAAGGCCATAGTTATCATCGACTATAGCATAACGAGATAATCAAGGAGGGCGTATGCCTAACAAAATTGAAACGGATTTCAGCTCCACTGTATCTGAAATGAATATCGGAATCAGCGAGAAAGACCGTAAGCTCGTTTGCAAAGGGCTCTCTAAACTTCTATCCGATTCTTATCTTTTGTATCTAAAAACTCAGAATTATCACTGGAACGTGACTGGCCCGCAGTTTCAGGCCCTGCATTTACTTTTTGAAAAACAGTATCAGGATCTGGCCTTGGCAGTGGATGAAATCGCAGAACGAATCCGCGCCTTGGGAGAATTTGCTCCAGGATCATTTATAAGTTTCAGCAAAATGACTTCTATCAAAGAAGAGACAGGAATCCCTACCGCTGATGAGATGGTTCAAAATCTTGTTCAGGGCCATGAAGCCGTTGTCACGACGGCGCGTGAGACAATTGCTCTCACCGATGCTTGTGAGGATGACGTGACCGCAGATATGCTGATTTCTAGAATGCAGGTGCATGAGAAAAATGCATGGATGCTAAGAAGTATAATCTCGCCAAACCGGGCCCACTAGAATTTATAATGACCGATGGCAGTCTTCAAAAAATGAATCTGCTTGGGAGTTGATCGAGGAAGTGTTCGATCACTTGCCAGCGAACTTCCGAGCAGCTTTTTCAAAGACCTTTTAATAAATTCTTTCTGCTTTTGAGTGATTTTTCTATCAGATCTTACAATTGGTTTCGTCATGCAATTCCTTTTTAAAATCAAAAGTTAAGCAAACCCGAAGCCATTCTATAAATGCTTGAAAAATTATTGAGAAACAATTCCGAGGTCAAATTTCTGAGGCATTCTAAAAGTATTGATGGGGTATATTTGGAGCTTATAGGTCAATCCGGGCCGACTGTATCATCGACTCCATCTCATCCAAGAGCCTAGCAAGTCGATTTCTGTCTTCTTGTTTGGCAGCTTTTTCAATTTCAATCCCTAAACCTGCCATCTGAGGAAATTCAAAGGTAATAGCATTTCCTTTGACTTGATGACCAAGCTTTGAGGCCTCACTAAACTCATTTATCTCCATGAGTGTTCTAAGCTTTTCAATATCTTGAGAGCGTCTTTGAAGATACTTAATTTTGAGTTCTACGGGGACATGCATTCATCAATCCTTGGATGTGAGGCTAATATTTTAAGACTCACCTCACCTTTAAAGCAAACAAGGCTGGCCCAATTTTTCTTCAAGAGTCCCTCTAGACACGCCGTGTATGTTTTTCAAATGCCCTTAAAATTATTCAAAAATCCTCCATAATAAACTCACCTTGGAGCAGTTTCGATGAAATGGTCATTATTCATAACTTTTCTTTTTCTATTAGTGGGCTGTGACCCCCATAATTTTGGTTTTAAAAATAACCCCGATTACATTCTTGATGAGGTTTTCAAAGCGGTTCAAAACCAAGATGTCCAAACCTACCTTGATTACACCGGCAAAGAGGCCTTCTGCATCTACGGGAATGATTCCGGAATCACGTACTTGAAAAGTAAGACACAGGTTGATCCCAATAATTTTTCTATTGATCTTGGAACTCCTATCAAAACTTCATTCACAGCACCGGAGTACACTAGTTTTTGGTCATACTACCGAGAAACATACACCGTTAATGTCACGGATATTAAGGCCAAGAAAGTATCACTTCAGGCCATCGTTGAATGTAATTGGGGGACTGACGGACAAAGAGATCAGAAACTCGTGAATCTCAAAAAAAACAAGTACCGCAATAAGAGCTGCCGGTTAGTGAAGCTCATTCCGAAAGCTTTCGATGCTTTAGTCTTGCCAGAAAAATGTGGTCTACTTAAAGTGACTTTATAACCATTGAAGACCGTTGTAGTCGTTCGAAACTTCCAATCTTAATTTCGCAATTTTCTCATGGGCACGATATCCAAGTATGTTCGCCACAACTCTAGTTCTGAGGCGCGTTTCTTCATCAGAGTTGAACGAATCCACCAATGTTTGCAGATAGATCATGTTCACAGAAAAAGTTGAAACATATGTCTCGATCATATTCTTATGTTCGTTTGTGATTGAAACAAAATGAAGGCCAAATCGTGACTTAAAAATATTCTCAAGATCCTGTGATAATTGCTCTCTTCTTACCATTCTGGCCTTCGCCTGAACGATGGAAGTCGTGATTAAGTCCGAAGAAAAGGTTTGAAGTTGATAAAGTGAGAGATTTTTTAAAACGGGATAGATACGCAGAGGAAAAATTAAAGGAACGTCATCTTGAGAGGGAAAACTCGGAAGATGGTCTATGAGAATCCCATCTTCCGAAATATTAATTGTAGATGCTTTCAATACGTTTTCGCCATCAGAGTAAAGAATCTCCTCCTTGTACGGAGCACGCAGATACCTTCTCTGATAGTTTCCCTTGATCATAGAAGCTTGGAAGCTATCTCTGACAGAGGTGAACGTTCTCCGACCGAAAGTTTCACGTGGGCAACGATCTCTTCACCTTTGAGTTTATCAATGGTGTACACAAGCCCGTTGTTGAGTGAATCAAGGTACGGGTTATCGATCTGCTCGGAGTCACCAGTGAGAACAATTTTTGTGCCTTCACCAGCACGTGTGATGATCGTCTTGATCTCGTGAGGAGTTAAGTTCTGAGACTCATCTACGATCATAAACTGCTGAGGCAATGAACGACCGCGGATATAAGTCAAAGGCTCTACGTGGAGAAGACCCTGATTGATGAGCTCATCCCAAGTCGTCATTTCATTTCGTGCACGCTGATTTCCAAACAAAAAATCGATGTTATCGAAAATGGGCTGCATCCAAGGACCGAGCTTCTCCGAGATATCCCCAGGTAAGAATCCTAGGTCACGACCCATTGGGACGATCGGACGAGAAACAAGAACACGTGAATAATTTTGTTTTGTGATCGCGCACTCTAGACCCGCGGCGATGGCGAGAAGTGTTTTACCAGTTCCGGCCTTACCTACAAGAGAGACGAGATTGATTTCATTATTCAAAAGAGCGTCGAGAGCAAACTGCTGCTCGATATTCTTCGGATGAATTCCCCAGACACCTTCTTTAGGTTTGATGAGAGGAACAATTCCACCTTTTTTGGCGTGGAAGCGTCCGAGAACTTTTTTGAAAGGATTGTTTTTATCAACGAGAACAAGGTACTCGTTAGGATAAATATTCTGAACGTCTCCTGGCTCGATCTTGAGGAAGCGCTCTTTTTCAAACTCTTCAATTTTTTCGAGATCAAAACCCACCTGACGCTGGCCAGAGTAGAGCTCATCAACAGTTACGTCAGTTGTCTCGTAATCTTCTGCATGGATATTCACAGCATCTGATTTCAAACGAAGGTTAATATCCTTCGTAATGAGAGTGACATTATCGCCGGCATCTTTAAGGTGCATGGCAGACGCAAGAATGAGGTTGTCATTCACATCAAGTTTTAAACCTTGAGTACTAGCACCCTTATATTCTTTCGTGACACTGACCTGAAGAGTTCCACCATTATCGAGAGTGATCCCGGTAAAAAGTGAACCTTTGCTTCTGAATCCATCAATTAAACGAGAAAAATAACGGGCGTTACGGCCGTTTTCATTCTGATCTTTTTTGAATCGATCGAGTTCTTCAATAACAGTGAGTGGGATGAAAACTTTATTTCCAGTTCCAAACTTATTAATGGCGAGGGGGTCGAGTAACAGGACGTTTGTGTCCAAAATGAAAGTTTTATTCAAAAAACTCCTCCTATCCGTGGGGAATAACTCTTGAGTTTTAGGATAGGAAATTAGGCGTCGAATGTGAAGTCAAATAAACTCAGATAAAGGATAAAGCGTTTTCCTTGGGTTTGTTTGTAATGAGAACCCAATTCTACGTCGTAAAACCCTGCAGTAACCTTGAAGATGAAAAGATCAAGCATTGCACCATAACT
>JBBQGK010000059.1:0-26970 GCA_038322885.1 Bacteriovoracales bacterium
GGATAAACTTCTGGCGTCTGCCCCTCAAGGCTTCAACCTCCAAAAAATAGCTGCCTTCTACAATCTTATGCACAACTGTTTACTTCAATTGATTGTGTGGCCTGATCTTCGAAGGTTCTCTCCCGATGCGTACTTTGGTCTCACAACGGATCTCGCAAACTCATCCCTTACTTTGAGCAATGGATCGGCCATGATCAAGGCGCAAGGACATGTGGAAGTTTTTAAGGGAACAAAGAAAGTGAACTACCTTGACTGGCGAATTACTCTCAACGCCTCACTCGCCACCACACTAAAGGATAGCGTCCTTACTTTCTCTACGGGTGTTCCGCAATCGACAGTAGACTGGAATTTTAATCAAGAATATCTCAACACCTACTCCTTCAACACTCGGGTATCGAGTAACATATTAAATAATGCTATTAGAAACTCTTTTACGGCACAAACGGTTACTCAAACTCTTCCGATTCTTAACTTTCAAGGACGAGTTTATAAGCTGCAAACACTCAAACAGAATGGCAACCTTATCACCTTGGACTGGGTTAGGTGATGAAGAATCAGGCGAAGTCTAAAAGACTTGCTCTCTTTATTTTTGCTCTCGTCCTACTTATCCTCGGTTGGAGTTTGTATTCACTCTTGGATTTAAAGACCGAATACTCAGTCGATCAGTTTTACCCTCGTACTCATGAGCTTCTTAAAAATCACGAACGGATAAAAAAGCAATTTCGCCTCGACGACAGATCTCCCTATCTTTTTGTGCTTGAACTCCCAGGAACTGAACCTTGGCTAAAAGAGAGCAACATCCAAAGACTGAAAAAACTCACAGAAAAAATTAAAGACCGATCTGACGTGAGCTCAGTTCTGTCGATGGTCCAAGTCGAGGGATCAAGTGCTACAAGAAAAGAAATGAGCGTAGGAAACATTTTTGAGCGTGAGGAGCCAATTCATTGGAAGGACGCGGTATTGAAGAATTCTTTGATCTATCCCCTGCTCATTAAAAAAGATTTCACCTCGATCCTAATTGCTGTTGAGCCCAAGGTTCGTGGGCAAGAGCCATTGATCATTCTCGAGAAGGCACTTTCACAAGGAATCAAAACTGATTTTCCTGAGGCCAATCTCTTTACAGCGGGAGTACCCATCTTGCAGACTCGTCTCTCGAGCATGATCCAGTCTGAGCTTAAACTCTTTCTCCTTTTTATCTCTTTTGCTTTTTGTGCTGTTTTCTATCTTCTTTTTTCTCACTGGACTGCCATCGTCTGTGCTTTCACTTGTCTTCTTGCCTCAAATATTTTTGCTCTTGCCCTTTTGAGTTTTTTTGGGGTTGAGATGAACGCGATCCTTGTCACTTTGCCGGTGATCATCTCCGTCTCAGTCATGAGTCTTCTCATCCACACACTCCATCTTTGGTCGCAGAAGCGTCACTCCCTCGATGGGTTTGAAGAGAAGTGGACTCAAGGATTACTCACTCTCAAAGAGCTTGGGCTTCCAAATACGCTCGGGATTCTCACGACGGCCTTGGGTTTCTTGGCCCTCACTCCCTCACCCATTCCACTCATCTCTCAGTATGGCCTGACGGTTGGTCTCATCCTTGGGGTTTCCGCTTTACTCAACCAACTCATGCTCGCGATCATGCTTCCTTTTATTAAACCGAAGATGAGGATTTGGTTCGATACGCCAGCACACTGGGCGCTCTGGACTATTAACCATCCTAAAAAAGTTATCGTCTCGATACTGATGGTCACACTCATTAGTTTTGCCCTTTTCTCGAAGCTTAATTTCTCGACAAAACTCTTTGACGATCTTCCGACTCAGGATGCGGTTCGGTCGGCGACACGATTGATCGACAAATCCTTCGGTGGAGTCCTTGCCTATGAGATCACTCTTCACTCAAGGGATTCGGGGTTTTGGAAAAAATCGGAGAACCTCAATCGTCTGGATAAAATGGCGAAAGAAATAAAATCATTGAGTGGTGTCGGGACCGTCGTGACAGTTTCAGATTTTTTTCAAGGGCACATCCCTAAAACCAACGGCGAGATCGCAGAAACTCTGTTTCTCTTCTCCATGGCGCAAAAAAATCCTCTTGACTCATTTATGTCTGAGAACGGACAAACAGTTCGTCTTGGAATTCGATTATCAGACTTAAGCTTTGATGAACTAAAACTCGTGAAAGAGAAAATCCTTTTTATCACCCAAAAAGATTTTCCGGGATTAAGTCTTCTCCAGGGAGGGCTCGCAAGCTACGCGCACTCGATCAACCACCAAGTGGCCAAGGCACTCATTAAAGATTTCTGGCAACCTCTTTTGGTCATTGGCATTTTCTTGATTTTTATGTTTGGCTCACTCAAGTGGGCCGTCCTTTGCTGCCTTCCAAATTTCATCCCTCCAGCTTTACTCATTGGGGCCCTTGCTATTTCCCAGGCGCCAGTGAAACCCGGGGTCGCTCTTATCTTTTCAATCTCACTCGGATTTGCATTCAATAATACCGTCTACTTTTTGAGCAGGCTGCGCGGTCAGATGGCCCATCACAAAGGCAATCCTCTTCGGAGCGCACTCTTGATGGAGGCCAATCCCTGTCTCTTTGAATCGATTGTCATGTTCGTTGGATTCGCGATTTTTCTTTTATCGAAATTTAATATGAACAAAACCTTTGGAGGTTTTATGCTGATCTCAATTTTTGCTGGCTTCATCGCCGATCTCTTTTTTCTGCCTGCGTTTTTGAAAGTATTTCCGAAGACCTATCGTGTTCACAAGATCGCGACCCTGATGGTGATCCTCATGAGTGCCCATTCTATGAATGTGGAAGCTGCCGTCATGAGTGCCAAAGATATTCTCACAAAATCCCAAAATCTTCTCGATGCCAATGATGATCAGGCAAAAGTCACGATGAAGATCATCGAGGCCAATGGCGAAACGAAGGACCGAACCCTCGATCTCAAGACTATTCGTCACCACGGATTTTCTGTGCTCGCACGGATCGAAAATCCGGCCGACATTAAAGGCATGGCGTTTTTAGGTCACATCGACAAAAAAGGCGATGAGGCCCAGTGGATTTATTTGCCAAGTTCAGGCCAGGTCAGACGCCTTGTCACAGGTGAATCGAAGGCAGGACTTTTGGGCTCAGAGATTTCTCCGCAGGATCTAAATTCACAGGCGGTAAAAAACGCAGAAGTAAGTTTGCTTAAAACCGAAAAAGATTTTTATCTTATCGAACTCAAACCAAAGGCCGGCACCTCCGAGTACAGTAAAGTTGAAACCCGTATCGGGATCAACGACTACCTTCCTCAGGAGTCGAGCTACTTTGCCGGTGATAAGCTCGTGAAGACAGTCACGTTCAAGGACTACAAAAAATTCGGTCCGATCTACCGTGCGCAACTCATGACCGTTCAAAACCTCGCCAACCACAGAGGGACAGAGGTTCGGCTCTCGGATATCAAGGTCAACTCTGGTCTCAAGGACTCGGACTTCTCGCAGACTAGCTTAAAAAATGACTGAGAGAAAAATTCTAGTTCTTCTCACGGCTCTCATCATCTCGGCCCCCTCAATGGGGGCCTGGACTTTCGGGGGTCAAGCAGGCCCCTACGTCAATGCTCTCACCCTTCCAAGCTCAAGCACAGTTCCGACAACGAAGGCAGGCTCGTATACGGAGCTTAGGTTAGAAAACAAATGGGAAGAAACAAAATTCAAGGCCAACCTTGCTCTCAGGACTGATGCTTTCGCTCACGATGCGGTTGAGACTTTTCAATTTATTCCGAAAAATTTTTATCTCCAACAAAAAGCGAAGTCGGTGATCTTTAAACTTGGAGTCCAAACTCTCATCAACGATGGGCCTGACGTCATCAACCCCGCAGATGTGGTTCACTCAAAAAACTGGGTTGATCCAACAACTCCCATCACAATGGGTTCAGCTGGTCTGTCGATATCGCAAGAAATCGAAAAATGGAGTTGGGAAGTATTCTATATTCCTTATCAAACTAAACCCGTCTTGCCTGGGGCACATAGCCCTTGGCTTCCGAGAAGTAAGAGACTTCCAGTAGAATCTGAAAACATCGAGTTTAGAATTCCAGATAAGACCGAATACCAGTACATCGCCTCAGAAGAACTAGACCGTGCACTCAAGAATAATTTCTCGGCCAAACTTCAGCGAAAGTCTGAACGCTTTGAGATTCAGGCAGTCTATTATCAAGGTCTGTCACAAACCCCGTTTCTTCTCACAAAACTCAAGGCCGATCTCATTCAGAGTGAACCCATCCAGATTTATCAAATCAAAGACACGGTGAAACTCGTTCCTCTCTATTATCGTCAACAAGTCTATGCCTCGACCTTTGTGATCCCCTTCACGACTTGGTCAATCAAGGGAGGATGGAGTGTGCAGAAACCCTATGCCGATTACCGAGTTCCCAGTCAAACAACGACGACCGTGATAGGAGTCGAAAAAAATTATGAGACTTCCAGAGGGATGATCACAGGAATTTTTCAGTACATTGAGCAGCAACGACTGCAGGCCGTACAGATTAGCTTTCTACGTTCTCTCTTTCAAAAAGCTTGGTCGGCAGGTCTTCGGATTCCGTGGAATGAGGAACTGAATTTCTTAGTTGGAGGACTCTACGATCAACAAGGGAAGTCTTCACTCTACCGGGCCTCGGCACAGTACCGATTGAGTAACTCGTGGAGTTTGGAGGCGGGAGCGCAGTATCTTGAGGGCCCAAAGAATACGTTGATTGGGCTCTATAGTCGATATGATTCTTATCAAGGAAAACTTTTGTATTCGTGGTAATTCATTATTCACTTAACCGGCAAATTCTGCACTTTTATTTCCTCCATCATTCCACAAGCTTTACCTGAAAAACTCTCTCCATAACCATGGAGGGTTTCATGCTCAAGATCTCATCGATACTTTTAATCGGTCTTTCTCTCGTCTCCTGCCAAGGAGGAGGATCCGGTAGTGGCACGGGCCCAAGTGTCCTGCAAAATACAAGTACTGCGAGTACTGACAATACGCCCTCTCCAGTTCCACCTGTTCCAGTCGTAGACAACACCAATCCTCTTCTGAGTATTGATCCAGGAACAGTTCCGACTTTAGCGCATACTTTTACAACCAACATCACCTTATTTAATTTCAACACAACTCAGGAAACAAAATATCTCAAGGCAATTGAACTCGTTAAAGAAGTTGTGGCCACTGAAGCGTTTCGAACTGCAGTTCTAAACCATACTTATAATGGAGTGAAAACTTTTGTCGATAATGGTGGATTCACCAATGAAGAAATCTATCAAATAATTCTTGATGGGGCAGAGACTCTGCAACCCGCTAAGAACAACACGATGGATCTGGAAGTTGAATTGTATTCAAATTTTTTCACCAGCACTGTTGGCTATACGAACACATCAACCAAACGCATCTGGGTTAATACAAAATACTTCGATAGTTATGGTGTAACCTCAGTCGCCAATAATCTCTTCCACGAATGGTTGCATAAACTTGGATTTGATCATGCGGCTTCATATTCGACTAGCCGAGACTATTCTGTGCCATACGGCATTGGGACGATTATGGAGACATTAGCGGGTTCGCTTTAATAAAATTGATTATTTTTTTGTCGTTGAATGACAACTCTTTGCATAGGCCGGACAATTCAGCCGCACGTGGAAGTGATCCTGGTGATTCTCCACGTGGTGAAGACTTTGAATAACTTTAAGATTTGAATTGTACTCCCCTTTTGAATGGGCATAAGCAATCAGATCATCTTTTAATTTCTGGTCGATAAAAATCATCTGAACATTTCCGTGTCGGGAAAGTGACTTCATGACTTCCCAGTTTCTTTCGACATCAAAATTACCAGAAACTTGCCCATCGGCCTCAACCATCGAAGGCGCATAAGAGTTACCACTCGATGAAACAAATTCTTGAGCATCAGCTTTAAAGTATTCTATATCCACGTCCTGACCATTTTGATGTGACCCATGCGGATCAATTTTCCCGCCATTCTGAGCTGCTATATCTTCAATCTGCATTCGATCTTTTCCAGGATAGCGTTTGTGCATATCTGCAGCGGTTTCTTTGAGCATTTTCATCATCTCAGTTGTTCCGAAAATGTGACCCACATCTCGGCTGAGTTGAAGGACTTCAAAGCCGTCTCCGCTTTCAGGGATACATTCGGGATCTATGAGGGAGCCGTGGTTATACCAGCCCACTGGCTCGGAGGCGTAGGAGTTCAGGGTTAAGATTAAAAATGTTATAGCTGTGAAGGTTTTCATGACCACATAAGGTGCAATCCGGATGCCCTCGTATTGATAATAAAATCAGGTGTTCAGTCGTATAATACAAATACAGTGTCTATATTTTATACAGCTTTGGAGCATCGATAAAATCGTAATTAATAGCACTACGAAGGAGAAGATAGTTTCAAAGAAATTAACCGATAAGTTAACACTTTCGTATGGATTTGAAGTCTTCCTAAGTTTGTTCTATAAAGGCACCATGAAAAAGATATTCATACTATTTTTAATCCTCTCAAGCTCCCTCTCCTTTGCAGAAAATTCTGGCATCGAGGTCATCAATCCTCTGGCGTACAAACGAGTCGTTGCGATCAGCGATGTTCACGGTATGTACGATGAACTAATCACCCTTCTTAAAGCAGGCGAGATTATCGATTCAGATAAACATTGGGTTGGTCAGAATACCCTTCTCATTATCGCGGGTGACTCTATCGACAAAGGCCCTCACAGTCTCGACGTGATCGACCTTTGGAAGTCCCTAGGCGACGAGGCGACCTTGAAGGGCGGACGTGTAGCTTTCGCCCTCGGAAATCACGAGGCCCAATTACTCGCCGATGCTACCGGCACCGGAATTAATCCGGCCCTTGCTATCGAGATCGCTGCTCGCGGACTTACCTATGATCAGATGGTTTCGCCCGATTCAAAATATGGCATTTACTTGCGTTCACTTCCCGGTTTTGTGTCTGTTGGAAAATGGATATTTTTCCATGCGGGACTTATTCCACCAGGAGACTTCAAAGCAACCTTGAATCAAGTGGCCACTGCACTTCAAAAAGGTGATTACCAGAATGATATTATCATCGGTCAGAATTCTTTTTTAGAGCAGAAAGACTGGTGGCAGAATGATCTTGAAGGTAACCTCGCCCGTCTAACTGAAGCCGGCTATTTCGGGGTTGTATTCGGACATAAGCCCACGGCCTTTGGGGCCGAAGGCAAAGTCACTTATGTCAAAGACCGGATCTTTAAAATTGATTCAGGCATGCCTCCCCAATCAGGCTCGCATCCTGGTGAAATGCTTGTCTTCGAATCTCCAATGGAGCTCCTCCTCGACTCGCCTCCGCAACAGGCGTACGCGATTCAAAGTGATGGAAGCAAACGTCCTCTCCATTAAATTTTTGTAACCGTATACTTGTTGGCCACACCACCCTTTTTTACAAAAGTCAGCAGGCTCAGACGCACCTAACCTTACTATGAAGGTGGAGTGCTAAATGTTTAAATTGCCCCTCTTCTTAATGTGCTTAATGAGCTTGCAGGTCTATTCAAAGACCGAATCTAATTTCATTAATCTAGACTGGAATCTCGAAACGGGTACTAGGTATAACAATAACCAAAATGAAAAGACTGAGAGGATTCAAGATTTTATACGTCTCGGATTCACGGTGGACGTTGATGGCAAGTTTGAACTAATTGCAGTTGCTTCAACTGGCGGCCAGTACGATTCTATTTGGGAAACTACTAAGAATCTCAAAGATAATTCATCTGTTAAGGCACCCCAATTATTTTTCAGGCAACTCTATCTCCAAAAAACTACGGCAAATGGAAAAATCCAAGTCGGCGCTCTTCCTATGGAGCGAAACTTACCAACAAAAACTGGTATCGACGAGAATGGCTGGGGCGACGGAGTTCGAGTAGAACAAAATTTCAAAAAAGGTTTGGTTGAAGTCGTGGTCGGAAGCATCGACGATTACTCTCATCCCGATGTCTTCACCCGCAAAAGAAGCCTCAACTTCTTTGAAGTCGAAGTCACGAGAGAACTTTTCGAAAACCTCACTGGGGAAGTGTTGGTTCAGCACCTTCAAGGTAACACCTATCTTCACGGTGAGCTCATCTACGAATTAAAAAATGCTGGCGAAAAAGTCATCACATTTATTACTGAATATTTTCATGACGTGGACACTGGCTCTGGAGTCATTGCGGCCTCAATGGAAACTGATTTACTAAAAACTCTTCTTCATAAATATGACGGTCGACTTACGGTCACGGTCGGCTACATGTTTATAGGACCCGATATGGGTGTTTACGGAAAACTCAGTGACGACTACTTCATGACCGGTGGTCAGTACCAACTCGGTCTTAAAGGTAATATTTCAAGAGATGGACGAGTCTCATGGTTTGCAAAGGCCTACGTTGGCGAGAAGATCCGCGTCCAGGCGGGAGTGAGTATAAAGTTTGCGCCAAGAAAGCGCGAGAGTCAAAGTGAACAGAGTTTTAATTAACTAGTTAAAGACGCCACGCTATTTTTCTTTCCTCAATATCTCTCAATCGAAACTCACGAGGCGGAAGTCCGGTAACTTTCTTGAACGCTTTCGAGAAGTTGAAAGCATCTTTATACCCAACTTTGAAGGCGACGCTTTCAACATTCATGTCAGTCGTTGAAAGAAGCTCCATCGCAAACTGAACTCGAAGAATCGTGAGATAATGAAGGGGCGTGTCCCCCATAGCATTTTTAAATTTCAGAGCAAAGCCAGCTCTAGAAATCCCCGCATGCTTTGCGAGCTCGTCCAAACTCCAGTTTTTAGAAACGTCAGCATGGAGTGCATCGAGTGATTTCCTGATGCTCGACTCATGAATGGCATGACTCCAAGTCTGTTTTTTTGAACTATTCTGTTTTACGATCTTTCGCATGATGAGCGAGAACATGACGTCGAGATAACTTTGAACGATCCGCTCGGAGCCAGGCTCACTCTTTACTATTTCTTCAGATAATAGTGAACTCAAAGATTGCAATTTATCAAAAGTGTCCATGTCATCATGATGAAGCACCAACCATTCAGGCATCTCAGCAAAAAAAGGGTGCACAGGAGAATTCCAAAACTGATAGACCCCACTAGCAATAGTTAATTTAGATCCAGCAGGACTTGTTATTGTCTTATCAAAATCCGAAAGGGGAGTAATTTTTCCTGTTAGTTTTTCTTCAGTGCTGATGACATGATGACAACCTCGCGACATCAGCGCGATGTCTCCCCTCTTAAGAGCGATTGGCCTCTGCTTAGATCCCCGATGGATGAAGGCCTCTCCTTGTATCACAACATGAAACCCTATGGATTTCGTACAAGGAAATTCAATCGATGCTTTTGACAGAGATCTATATCCGAGTAAACGTGATCGGAGGCCTGAGTATTTAAAGAGGTCGTCTAGTAGATCCATGACAAAATGATATCTCAACTATCCTACAGAGTCCATAAAAATAGACTTTTAAACATCTTTAATAGATTTTTAACCATTCTTCGTCCATTAAATCTGGCTTATTCTTAGTTATACAAAACAAAGCCCAGGAGGCAGGTATGAGTAAAATATTAGTGATTGGAGCAAGCGGTACGGTGGGATCAGAAATTAGTCAGCAATTAAAGTCCAAAGGACAAGAGGTCAGACGAGCTACGAGCAAAAAAGAATTGGCCAAGGATCAAGTTTATTTAAATCTTTCGAATCAAGATGGTTTAAGTAGTGCGTTTCAGGATGTAGAAAAATTATTTCTTCTATCGCCCCCGGGCTACGTTAACCAAAATGAACTTTTGATCCCGATCTTAAATGAAGCTAAAAAGCTTGGGGTTAAAAAGATTGTTCTCATGACCGCAATGGGAGCAAATGCTAACGACTCAGCACCGATGAGACTTGTTGAGCTCCATCTAGAAAAACTAGGCATTGCTTACAACATCATCAGGCCCAACTGGTTCATGCAAAATTTCAATTCCTATTGGATCCATGGAATCAATACATTCGGAAAAATTCTTTTACCCGTCGAGAAAGCGAGAGGTAGTTTCATCGATGCTCGTGATATTGCCTCTGTTGCTGTGGAGCTGTTGACGACAGAGAAATTTAGTAACCAAGCTTTCGATCTGACCGGGCCCGAGGCTCTCAATCATGATGAAGTGGCATCTATCCTTTCAAGTACTACCAACAAAAAGATTGTCTACGAAAATATTACACCTCCTCAAATGTATGAAGGTCTGCTCCAGGCAGGACTGAATAAAGCATATGTAGAGTTCATGCTACTCATTTTGGATTTTTTCAGACAAGGATATTCAGAACGAGTGACTGATGCAGTTGAGAAGATCACCGGTAAGAAACCGATCAACTTCAAAAGGTATGCTGAAGATCACAAAAAAGCATGGGCATAAGTTTTCTTTTGATGAGATTCTAATAGACTTACAAGTTTGTTAGAATCTCATCAAATATTGTTGTGGCCTAATAAGAACATAATTTTAATTAGCACTCTTTGCCAGTCACTTAAAATCAACGACACCATAAAAATTTTCTGTAAAAGTTGCTCCAACTAAAAAAAAGGAACAACATGAAAGCTTTTTTTCTCGGTTTAATTCTCTCGATCACTTCACTCGTTTACGGAGAGACCATCCAATCGCGTGTGCACTCAATGATCGAAGACGTAAATCGGGGTACCATCATCAAGTGGGCCAACGGTCAAACGAGCTTCATTCCATTTGGAGAGACGAAGCTTCTCGCAGATTTGAAAAGTGCAAAGTCTGATTCTCTAGAAACTACGATCGACCACGATTCAAATATTCTCGCGGTGAGTTCTTTCGAAGAGTCCGCAGAGCTTGATGTTCCGGCGCATATGCCCCTTTATTCATACGAACCAACCATCCTAAAATCTGAAGAGGATGTCTCTGCTATGTTCTGGCATGCCCGGTTGCCTAGTCAATGGCAGTTCTCTATACAGTGCTATAACGTCGCCCATGTTCGTGCCTATGAGGAATACAAAAGCACGGGTACAAAAACCATGAAGGCCTTCCTCTTTTTCACGGATCGCTACATCCGGAACTATCGCTATAAATGGTGGTTCCACGTTACCCCCATGACATTTGTTTCACTTAACGGAAGAACCGAGGCGCGGATCATCGACCGCGAATGGGGCAACGGGCCCATGACTACTCAGCAATGGACAAATCATTTCATTTACAGTGGTTCTACGTGTCCGATCATCAAACGCTACTCTGAGTACACAGCAAATCAGGAAGGAAGCGACTGCTATATCCAGCCGATGAGCATGTACTACTGGCAACCTATGCATCTTGAAGAGATGGAAAGAACCGGAATTGAGAAAACTCAATTTGATATGAATGAAATTTACTGGGCGTATAAACGAGATATGTGATTTTGTACTCTCTATCCTTATCATCCTTTTCCTTAAGCACCACTTACGTTAATATACAGTGGATCCAAAACTAAGAAATTGAGAAGAGGATAGATGAAAAAAGAATTTAAACTCACAGACCCTGTTAAAAAACCTGCGCGCCAGGTAGATTTTGTAAAACACGAAATTAGTAAATATCTCGCCCGTGAGAGAAGAAAAACGCCTCAAGCTGGTGCAGACTACTGGGATTTTGACTGTAAACTTGGCAGAGAAAAAGACAGTTCTCTAGAGATTCCCGTCGCCGAAATCAACAAAGGCATTGATCAAATCGTGATTGAAGGCGCAGAGCATTTTTATATCGAGATTCTTGCGAAGCCTGGGTATAAAGCCAAGAAACCGCTTAAATAAACCCTCTTTTCTTAAGAATAACTCAGCATATCGATTATTCTTAACAAAACCTTGTCCCAGAATTTCTCAAAAAAGACCTCTTTTCTTTCAAAATTATCCCGAAATCATTCCTTTTTAGCCCAACTCCTCTCTTGAAAGCCCGAAATATTATTAAATTTGATTTTTTGAAAAGGCCAAAAGTTTGCCTATTCTCTACACTCATCAGAACATAATTCAGGACGATTTCTAGCCAGGAGAAAATGATGACGAAAGCAAAAGAATTCAGAGATGAGATACAGACCGGTGTCACAGGCCTGGATGAAATTTTTCTAGGTGGAGTGAAGGCGAACAACATCATCCTGGTGGAAGGGAGTTCCGGAAGCGGAAAAACGACACTTGGGCTGGAGTTCATCTATCGTGGGGCCAAAGACCTTAAAGAAAACGGTCTCATCATTTCATTTGAACTCTCCCCTCAAAAACTCATGAGAGATGCCAAAGGCTTCGGTTGGGATTTAGCGAGCCTGCAGAAAAAAAACAAGATCAAAATTATCTACACTAATCCTTCTGTGATTCTCCAGGAGTTGCAAAATCCTGATGGAGTTCTCATTAATGAAATTCGCGCGATCAACGCGAAACGGATTTTCATCGATGGACTCACACCACTCAGAATTTTCGGTGAGATTGTAAACGGAAGACCTTTCCGCGATAGCCTCCACCTTCTGGTAGAAACTCTCCAGCGTTTTGGTCTCACGGCCATGATGACTCGAGAAATGCCTGAGGGAGCTGCTCATGGTAGCGGAGTCATGGATCACGAACAATTTGTTTGCGATACGATCATCACTCTCTCCAACACAACTAATCAGCGAAACACTCACCGCTACATTGAAATTAAAAAATCTCGAGGACAGGATTTCATTTCTGGCCAGCACACGATGAGGATTGAGGCCGACCGCGGAGTGTGCGTCTATCGACGAACGCAATCACGACCTAAACAATACAATGATCAGCTCACCTCAGATAAGAAAGGCTCGTCTGGCATTCCCGCTTTGGACGTCATCATGGGTGGAGGAATTTACGAAGGCTCGACCACTCTTGCGGTAGGAATTTCTGGATCGGGAAAAACTGTGCTGGGTGTTCAATTCTTACTTGAAGGGGCCAAGAAGGGAATGAAAGGTCTCCACATCACCCTCGATGAGCATCCTCAACAGATCCTCAGAAACGCCAATAGCATGGGTCTGTCTCTGGATGAGCAGGTGAAGAAAGGCAACATCATCATTCATTATGAGTCACCTCTTGAGCTCGAGATGGACGTGCACTTTGAACACATTGTTCAGGTCATCGAAAAAAATAATATCAAACGAGTCGTTGTAGATTCTCTGGCCGCTTACGAGAGTACCAATCCAAAAGAAGCGCAACAGTTCATCTATGCACTCACGACCTACTTTAAAAACCGTCTCATCACGGCGTATTGTAACTACGAGAGCCCCGAGCTTTTGGGCCTCTCACAAATTAGTGTCGATCTTAAGGCTTCGGCCATCGTTGATAACATCGTGCTTTTAAGTTACGTGGAAATTTCGACAAAACTCCGCCGCGCTATCCTTGTGCCAAAGGTCAGAGGGGCATCTATTCCTCAGGTCACTCGAGAGTTTTTTATCGAGCAAGGTGGAATCAGAATTGTTGAAGAAGATAAAGTCCAGGCCAAGGCCTACGAAGAAGTGCCGCAACTGCCACTCTCAAGCTACTACGGAATTCTGTCACGTGCTCCTGCCCGTCAGAGTCCGTTACTTGAAGGGATGATCTCAAGAGGAGAAGAAATGCCCTCATCACCAAAGATCCGTTAAATGACTACGGAAACCACTAGCTCAAAATTTATGATCAACTCCTTCGATGACTGGGCCCTGATGCTGAGGTTGTTTACGAAGGCCAGTGGACTCGTGGGAAGCTTGTATCTTCCCACTGGTGAGAGAGTCTTGGGTCCTTTTCACGGCGAAGGTTTTGGTAAATATCTTCTAGACTCAAACCAGTTTGAATACTCCGGCATCTGCCACGAGTTTGAATCAAAGAACGTTAAGGCGGCATGTGCTAATGATAGCTTTAATGAAATTAAATTTGAGAAGGCTATTTCCGTAAAATTTCTTCCTATTAAGGCCCACGGAGAAGTTATTGCGATCATCGTGTTTGGCTGGACGTTCGTTAATTTCCCAGACCCACTCGATTGCAATCGTCTTGCCCACGCCTTTGGAATCGGAGATTTAATTTTCTGGCAGGCGGCCCGCCTTCAGCCGCCAACCAGTGCCGAAAAATTTTCAACCTACGAGGCCATGCTCGGTCTTCTTTGCTCCACACTGGTGCAGCAGCTCATCTACCTCAACCAGGCAAACCTCAATTCCAGATTTAAAGATGAGCTCCTTGCCGTTGTCTCTCACGAGCTCAAGACTCCACTTACCTCTATTCTCCTTCGTATTCAGATGTTCAAGCGCAATTCTGTTGGTCCAGAGCAAATCCAAAAGTTTGTTACTTCGATGGAAGAAAGTGCGAAGGTCCAGGCCCGCCTCATTGAAGATCTTCTTGATGCTGCAAAAATCATCACTGGAAAATTCTCAATCAACCACGAGCAGACTGACTTAAGTGAAGTGGTCACTCAGGCGATAGATACTGTAAAAGAATCCGCCAACAAAAAAGACATCTCAGTCATGAGCATAGGCCTTGATACAAAGTACCCTCTTTTTGGAGATTCCATGAGACTCCAGCAAGTCATTTGGAACATTCTTTCTAACTCCGTGAAGTTCACTCAGCCCGGAGGGACGATCTTCGTCAAGTTGACTCAAAATATTTCGAGCTATGTCGTGCGCTTAAGTGACAACGGTCCGGGCATTGATCAAACCTTCATTCCCTATCTCTTTGAGAAATTTGCTCAGCAGGAATCAAAGATAGGTAAACCAAGTTCAGGTCTTGGCATCGGTCTCTCACTCGTCAAAACAATCGTGGAACTCCACGGCGGTTCAATCGAGGTCGAGAGCCCAGGTCTTGGACAGGGAACGACCTTCGAGATCATGTTTCCCCGTGAGCTCAAAATCTCAAATAGCGAGAGTTACTCTCACGAACATCTCTCTGCGATCGAATCTAGCCACCGGCACTGATAAATTATGTCGGGCTTAAGATGCGATCTATACTCTCATTGGCTTACACTCATTGTAGTGTAACAAGAGGATGAACATGACGTATTCGGTTAGTCTTTCTAAAGAGATGTTCTCCAGAGCACCCATAGGAACTCGAGCAATAGATCAATATATTCACAACTCTTCCGGCAAGATCAAACTTTCTATAGATCAGCTTCTTCGTGACTTGAAATCCATTCAAACGGCACAATTTTCTAACAACTTGACGGCGGAAGAACTGACTGCTCGTCTCGCCCGCTCAGAAAATCACTGTCGTCGTTTGGGCCATATGATTGATGAACTCGTAGATCAGTCGGTTGATCTCACTCAATGTGAGACTGCTGATACCATTCAAATCACTAATCTATGTAATGTGGCCGCTGACGTTTTGGATGACTATGTAGAAAAAGCCGTTGCCCTAAATTGTATGCTAACTCTCGAATGTCCTGATCCTGTGATTGGTGACTGGAACCAAGAGAGGGTCAAGAAACTGCTCCAACTTCTTCTCTCAAATGCTCTTAAATATGCAGCAAAATCTTGGGTTGAAGTACGGGTGAGCACAAATGGCAAAGAGGCAAGTCTCGTCATCACGAATAAAAATATTTCAATCCAACCTAAGGTGCATGCGGAAAAAAAACTTGAATCTCATAAAGGATTTTGGCTCGTAAAAGCTTTGGCGGAAAGTCTCGAAGGTACTTTGAAGATTGATGCTAACGAAAATGGATCGTGCGTTTCAATCATTCTTCCTCATAAACGAATTATTCAACATCATTAGAGAATGTATTTAGACATCTATTTTTTATGCGATTCAGTGGTGAGGATTCCCCTTCACCAGTGACTTCAAACATTCCTTATTAAATTTTTCCCAATTCTCAGGATTTGTAAGGCAAACATATTGGCTGATAAAGTCATCACCTTTAGAAACTCGGCAGATCTCTTTTAATTCTGATGAGCACATCGATCGAATAATTTGGCCCTGAGATTTGGTCACGACACAAGTTTCCTTCAAATCGTAACCCAATACTCGAGGACACATATTGCGTATTCGAGGGTCTTGGTTGGAACAGAACTCTAGATAATCAATCTCGCAAGGCTCTGAAGCATCAGCGAGGGGTAGGAGGGATAAAAAGAAGAGAAGAAAAAATATTGTTTTCATAAATTTATCATAACCCAGTTAATCCCTGGCCCCAATTAGACAAGTCTTCATCATCAAGTAACTTTGACGTCTTTCCAGAATGCGACGTAATTTTTGATTTCTTTCGCTGCATCTTTTGCTTCTGGATAAAACCAAGCAGCGTCTTTATTAATTTCCTCATCCACGACTACATCGAAGTAACTAGCAACACCTTTCCAAGAACATGTCGTATGTGTCGCCGAAGCCTTGAAATATTTCATGTTGATACTTTCTCGAGGAAAGTAGTGATTGCCTTCAACGACTTTCGTCGATTCACTTTGGGCGATAATAGTTCCATTCCAAGAGGCAGTTTTCATATATGTCCTTAGTTAATCAGGGTTTCATCATAGCGGATTAAGGAGAAAAAAAACAAATCAGAGCATCTTGTTCAAGAAATTTCTAAGGCCCGTTTGAACAATTCATTCTCTGCGCAACAGAATGTCTCAAAAACGACGCTCCTTGCCCAAAGGGAAGCTTATCGTTTGTAAGAATAGATCCAGTACTCTAAGCTTTTAAAGTACCCCATTTACAGGATGTTTATGATGAATGAAGACAAATCAATTGAAATTCATGGGCCACAGGTCGTTGCCCCTTCCAAAATAATGATCCAGCCACTCACAGACAGTTGCGACAAGATACACCTAAGGAAAGAACATATTTGCTTAGGCATAAGCCCTTTTAATTCTCTCTTCTCAGAAGAATACTTAGTCGAACTTGTTCGTCATTGTGTTTTAAGCTTTAAGACTTTCCACATCTTTCTTCCAGATGAGCCAACCATTTTTACACTCCAGGCACTTGGGTACTCAGAGGATGAATCCCGAAAAAAAATGCGCAAACAAATTAATTGGCTTCGAAATAAAATTTCCAAGGCCTTATCCGCCAATGATGTAAATCCTGAAGCCAACTTAATCTTAGACTGGTCTCAATTATCTAAGAATAAGATTTATCTCAATGAGCTAGGTAAGGTTAGATGTCTATTTGATCAGGATTCTCAGTTTCGGGCCGTATGCATGGAAGGATCCCGTTGGGTTTTACAGAATAAATTACCAGAAAGTGAGGTGACTGAAACCAAGCTTCTTACTGCCGCTCACTACCTCATGGCCGAGCTTCCTTTGTTTGCCAAGACCAATGAAATATTGGGAATAGAGTCATCCCTCTTTTGCTATCACCAATCCATAGAGCTTCTTGAGATGCTCTACTCTCATCGTCTAAGTTATCTTCCTTCTGCAGGGCAAGGTTTTGGAAAAATTATCAGCGCAAGCAAAGAATTGAAGACCGATGAGGTAGAGTTAAGTTGCGCTCAATGATGATTGATTAAATTTTCTCACCACAAGTGAGCATTGATTTCCCATAATAAGGATTTCTCAATGTTCCAGGAGTTTGAACCCACTTGGCTTTAGCCATTGAGCATTCAGCAGTCGTTAACTTCTTTAAAGTAGCTTTATTTCCATTTTCAATAAACACTTTAGAAAGCATTTTAAATGAGTCGCGGAGTTCATCAATGGTTTTAAAATTCTTATCACAGTCCTTGTAAGAATCTTTGTAGTGATCGAGCTCCTTAGCACAAATCTCTTTATGCGCCGCCAATGCTGTTGCCATATCATCCTTGGCCAAGGCCTCTTGCATTTTTAAATAGGTTTTCATTTCCAAATCATGTCCCCATGAAGCGAATGAAAAAACCATGCAACTCACAAAAAATAAGACCTTCATAGACTCCCCTGATTTATTTTAGATAGAATGATCTTGGGAAAGTATACGTCGGGCAGTCTCAGTAGTTCTAGAATAAATGAATCATTACGGCCCTACTGAGTATAACATTTCTTCAACATCAGGGTCTAAACCAACAAAGTGGTCGAGTTCCAACTGTATCTCCTAATGAACTATGGCAGGCCCCTTTCATTAAATCCGTATCAGACATCTCTTCATTAAAATTTTTGTCACAAAGTGATCCTTGAAAAAGTGTATCAAGGCGACACTGGACGCTGCCGTAGCTAAGAATCGTTTTCGCAACGATCGTTTTATCAGGCGTATCAAACTTCGGTTCCACTTGTGGATTCCTCGACATGGAAGATAGGATCTTCCCAAGGATTTGTGATCCAAGTCCTGAGCGAATACAAATGGCCCTCTCATTCAAGTCTCCAAAAGCTTTTCTGCAGGCCGATTCGAGTGCGACCGGAACCGCAGCTCCTTGAATGATTTTCTGGTTATCGTCATGGAGGAAAGTCTTCCTGGCGCATTTTAAGGTCGAAAAATAATCCGCTTCCTCTTCTGCACTAAGCCCACTCGCAAATTCTGGTGCTCCTCCCAGATGATGCCCAACCTCGTGGCAAAAAACGAGCGCAAAACTATCTCCAGTCATCAACGGATGTCTCGCAAGCCCTCCAGTCAGAGTAATCATTCGTTTTGCTGGCAAGAGAGGTGAAACGCTCGCAAACGCATTCACTTCTCCATTGGCCCAATCCCGATTGATGGAGAGCTTGAGTCCCCTGCTCGTAAATGTTGATTGATTGGCCTCAACAACTTTATCAATTTGATGGTTGTAGGCATCTTGGGAGAGACCACCTGTGAGCTTCAAACCCAAAGGAATGAAAAGATTGTTTGGTGGAAAAAAACTTTCCTGAGACGCAGCATGGCTGGAAGAAAGAGCGAAAAGAGAAAAGAGCAAAATCATTTTGATCATAAAGACCTCCTATATAATTTATAGAGAGGCCTTCATGGTAAAAAAAGTGAATTAAAGTGATAGATACTTAACAAATAGTTATGAGTTATTTTTTAGCGACAACCCGGAGTCGGACCTCCGTACCCACAAGCTTGAGCCGCCTCGATTCTCGAAGCTGGACCTTGATAAACTTTTTTCACGCATTCCATGTCGCTGACTCCCCGACACGCTTGAGCCGCTTCTAACCGAGACGCAGGCCCTGAATAGACAAAGGTCAGACAATCCATGAGAAGAACTCCCCGACATGCCCTCGCGGCTTCCTCGCGACTCGCGGGCCCCTGATAAACCCAGTCAAAGCAAGATTGATCGGAATCGAGCGACTCTAAGGATAGAAGTGGATCGCTCACCGATTTCTTTTTGATCGACATGAGATCTTTTTCTGATTCGAGTTTTAGGATGTGAGCTTTCTGTTCGTATTTTAGTTTCGAGACGAAAAGGCGTTGTGAAACAGACGAGGCCTGTGCGAAAGAGCAAAAGACGATAGCGAAGAGAAAGAATTTCATCATAAACACACTCCGTTGTTAATTTGAACGAAGAGGAATCTGCAAGGAATGTGCCACGTGAAATAATTCTAAAACATGATTATATTCATTCTTACTAATAACGCGGGTCCGCAAGGTCACCATGACAAGGGACGCAAGGTTACCGATGAATGCATTTAGGTTTAAGTATTTATTTTGATAAATTTACCGCTTTGAAGCTGAACTATGTGAGTTAAGTCTATTTGCCTTACGAGAAGAATCTTTAATTTGTCGATGGGAATCATCGGCGACTCCGAGATTCTGACAATGTTGATCAAATCTTCCACTTTTAACGGCATCTTTTAGAATTTTCCTGAACTCCGACTTGCCTTGGATAAATGTTGGTTCAATGATTTTTTTGTTTGGACAGAGAGATCCGTCTTCCATGAGTTCATTCAACATGGATCTCAGTTGCTCATAATTTTCTTTCGGTAATTTACAATCTTCGTTGATCGATTTACGAAAAGTTTCCAGCCAATCTTTTCTAGGATCTTCGTTATTTGAGGTAAATGTATAGGGGCCCCACTTCACGGCCTCAACCAATTCTCTGGACCAGTTAGGAATCTTTGCTTGCATTGGAATACCTGGCCAATATCCAAGGTGCCCCTTGTCTAAATAGACCTGTGAGCCCAGGTGTGTTTCATACCCATCTTTGGCCTGAATCTGCTCTGCCTTTGTTTCATAAAGCGGATAACAAGAATCGGCTGAGACCGTAGTCGCGGAAAGAATAAAGACAATTGAAACGAGTATGAATTTCGTAGTCTTCTTATCGGATTAAGCTCGTAATACTTTAATCATTTTAAAATTTTGGTTTTGGTACGAAAGAATAACGAACTATGTTCATGTTCTGCAAATACGGACAGGGATGAAAGACCAGAAGATTTAGGTTAGTGTGAATAGTAATCCATAAATTTAAATGAGGAATATGTCGCAAAATCAATTCGAAGTTCAATGCCCCTTTTGTGGTGAAACCATCAATCTAGAATTCTACCAGGAAGAGGGAGAGGCGCAAGAAATGGTCATCGACTGTGAAGTCTGCTGCAATCCCATCCAGTACAACGTTAAATTTGACCGAGATGGGGATGCGACGATATCAGCGGAACGAGCACAGTAGTCGTCATTAAAGTCCCGTCCGCCAGGAATTGAAGCTACTCATCTCGCCAAGTCTCTCACCCGATTTAAGATCATAGACTTCCGCCGGGACAAGATCTTTGGACGTGAAAGGAATCACAAGGCGAAGATCTCGGTAAATATCTTTCCACTGTTTATTTTTAACTGGAAAATTTTTGACTTCAATTTGGTATGGGTACTTATCGCATGTGCCTGTCACCGGATAATCACTCTGGCGGCTCAAAACTCCCGTTATTCTTTTATCCGCTCCACAAACAACTTTTGCAGAATAGGTCAGCTCGGAAATTTCATTATTGAGTCCATAAGAGTAATCATTCCAAGTGGCCGGGAGTGCTCCCTTTTCAAGATCTGTTTTAAAACTCGCACCTGTCACCAGTTCAGAATTATTTTTTAAAGATACACTCCCCTGCCATTCAGGTCCGCCGTATCCAATTTTTAAAAGGAGAGAATAATTCACAAGAGTTAAATCGCTGGCCGCTCCTCGGTAAAGAGCTACATATTCATCAGCAAGATTGACTTCGTCTAAGGTCGCACGTGTCGTGTGAAAGTCAGAAAGACCATAGTGAGGAAGAGCAAGTTCGGCCTTCCAAGAGAATCCTATGAAATCTGCACCGTATTTTTTTCGAAATTCTAATACGCTCAATCCATCAATGACCGGTGCGACGACTCGCTTAGATAATTTAAAAAGAGTGAGTCCATCATTTAAGTCTTTAATTTTTTCAAGAGTTGTTTCCAAACCACCTTGAGACATCTCGACTCCGAAATCAAGATTAAGCGATGCTCTGGCAAAGTAAGTATGACGTTTCGCTTTAAGTACATATTGAAAGGGATCAATGGTCACAGTCCCATTTTGATCGATTTTTAAGTCGACAGTTTTACGGTCTCCGCAGCGACTTGCGTTCTCAAATCCATACTTACAATCCAGGATAAAAGAGATTCTTAAAGCAGATGAAGGATACTCAGTTCGATTCGTGAGCTTAATAACAGTCTTTGGAATCGAGACCGTATAAGACGCAAAAGAAGAAATTGAGAAAAGGATTAAAAACCAAACGAATAAAGCTCTTAGCATGTGTACCACCTTATGCTCAGATCCTATGCGAAAGAAAACGACAATGCGTAGAGATAAAGGTGACAAAACGGATGCCTTTTGTAACACTTTTGACTATGAAAGAATTTGTCACAAACATTTTAGAGACTCTCAAAACCAACGGCTTCCCTCAGAAAAGAGTTTCTCTTCCTACTGAGAAAATGTACGAGGCTGCCGATAACAAGGGCTTAAGCTTTAACAAAGTCCTTGATGTGCTGAAGTCCGAACATAACGTCTCGGCGGAGATTGGAGCCGAGAAAATTGTTTTCTCTCAAGCTCTCGCTAAAGAAGACATGATGAAGCAGGCACAAGAAATGATGGCGAAGATGGATCCAGAAGAGCTCAAAAAAATTCAAGAGATGTTTACGAACATGACTCCCGAGCAGAAAGAAGAGATTCTCAAGAAAGGTAAAGACATGGGTATTTTGTGATAGATTGTGCGGCACTCATTTAAAAATCCCGCCCCATTAACGTCTTGCGCCCATCTGCTCTCGCCTTCTCCACAGCCCGGTCAGTAAGTCGTCTCACATCACGAGAAAGTGCATCCATCACATCGGCCGACGTATTCAAATCATATTTATCTTTCACATACTGCTTGAGTTTTGAGGCCACAATCAAAATCTCTGCTTCCATAGTACTTGAACTTGAAGTTTGTGCTTGCGATGGAGAATTTACGATTCGTCTAACGGGTTGATCATTTGTATTGAGAATTGGAGTTGTGGACATAGCCGGAGAACGCTCTTCTTCGGCCCAGGCATTCTTATGATTCAGCACCGGTACATGCTGATCCCAACAGTCCACAGAGCAGAATGCATACTTGCCCTTGCATACACTGCAGACTTGATAGGCCTTATTAAAGCCAATGTCTTTTTTGCAGCTACCGCATTTGCGCCAATAGGTTTCCATTTATGTTCCTTTTTTCGATATCTCTAAGTTTAAACAGAAAAAGTGACCTTGCCAGAGAAATTAGAGACAAGTTTTGCCATTGCCTTCACTTCGAAATAAAATAATCAGATGTGGACCCCCTATCAAATTGGAATTCCCCCTCGGATCCGTTCGATTCATACCCAAGCAGGTCTTGGTGATCGTTTACGTTTAGTCGCCTTTGCCGAGAGACAGGCCTTCCATGCATTCAATCATGCTATTGCTCTTTATTCAGATGCTCCGCAAGGACTGCGCGACGCCTGGAAATGGGTTGCTCAGGAAGAGGCAAAGCATGAAATGTGGCTCCTGAAGCGTCTAGAAGAAATTGGGGAAGATGTATCGGCCGTACCGGTGAGCATGCAGCTCTACAAATCTTTGACGAATCTTAAGACTCCCCGAGAATTTGCTCTTTTTATTTCAGACGCCGAAGAACGGGGACGCGTAGGTGCTGAGAAGTTTGCGGAAACCCTCGCGACCCAAGATCCTGTTACCGCAGATATTTTTGCACTCATCGCCGTTGAGGAGCGTGCTCACATCGCTTTAGTTGATAAGTTTTTCTCTTAAAGTTGTATTTAGGGGGTTCACCTTCTAATATTACCCATGATCAAATTAAATCCAGTTTTTAAGTTCACCGATCCTCTTGTCACGGCCGGCAGTGGTCTTGTCCTCAAAGATGACCATTTTTACATCATCTCAGATGATGAACTGAGCTGCATCGTCGTCGAAAAAAAAAATCCTGCTCTCGGTAAGAAGATCGAACTATTGCCAGGATAGCTTTCTGAGGTTCATAAACTTCGAAAAGATACCAAACCGGATCTTGAGTCCATCGTACTTCTTCCGTCCGGTGATCTTCTCTGTATCCCATCGGGCTCAGAGCTTCATCGCCATCAAGGTGTGCTGATTAAAGAAAATGGAGAGCGAGTTCAAAACATCAGTTTTAAAGCTCTCTACGTCCAGCTAAGAAAAAGTTTTTCTGAGTTAAATATTGAGGGAGCTGTCGTGATCGATGGCTGGCTTCGCCTCTTTCAGCGCGGAAATGGCCGGAAGAATCAAAACGGAACCATCGATGTAAATTTAGCAGACCTTCTAGTTGAAAAAATCACCATCTCTTTTGTTAAACACATGGAGCTCGGCAAACACAATGGTGAGAATTTAAGTTTTACCGATGCGACTCTCTTCAATAATCAAATCTATTTTCTGGCCGTGGCAGAAGCAAGTGAGTCCACTTATCTTGACGGTGAATTTAAAGGATCTGGTCTGGGGATCATGGACCTGAAGGGTAAAATTATAGGTATTGAGCCTCTGAATCTTAAACACAAGCCTGAGGGCCTCTGCATAGATGGAGATTCATTTTTTGTCGTGACCGATGATGATGACCGAGCGATGCCGGCACAGCTTTTTAAAGGGAAATTGCCGACTTCAAAATAGGTCGGTAGACATTTTTTTCTAATTAATGAAATTTAGCGATGTAAGTTTCGGCCATCCCGGCTTGAATCCACTGCAGATGAGATTTGTTTGCTCTCATATTTTCCACATACTTTTTAACCAGACCATCAACCGGAACGCCATAGCTCACGAATCGATTAACCACCGGTGCAAACATGGCATCGGCAATTGTGAATGTTCCGAAAAGATATGGACCTCCAGACTTGGATAAACACGCAGTCCAAATGTCCTTGATGCGTTCGATGTCTTTTTTAGCAGCAGACCAGTCGAAGTCTTTTAAATTTTTCTGTAGATCATGGGAGAGGTGATGTCGAAGGTCTGTGAAACCACCATGCATCTCGGCTGAAATCGATCTCGCACGTGCCCTGTCAGCGACATTCTGTGGCCACATTTTTTTCTCAGGATATTTTTCATGAAGATATTCGGCGATCGCGATTGAATCCCAAACTTGCAGCTCGTCATCAATCAGAACCGGAACTTTGGCTGTAGGAGAAAATTGAAGCAATTTCTTTGTTGTATCGGGTTGATCCAAAGGAATCAGGACTTCTTCAAATGGAATTTCAAAATTCGTCAAAATCAACCAAGGCCTAAGAGACCAGCTTGAGAGACGTTTGTTGCCGATAATAAGTTTCATGAGGATCTCCTAATTCTTTTCATGGTGACAGAATTGGTTGTCACTGTCACTCGTTCCGTTGGACCACTCCTTTTGCCCCTGTTAATGTTTGGTCATCAAAGGGGGTCTCTTATGAAATTTTATGCACTCACATTAGGATTAGTTTTTGCTGGCACCGTGTCTGCGAGCAGGCTTCAGTACGCAGGAAATTCTGGACGACTCCAGAATCTCTCAGCGACTCCAAATGCAGAACTTGAAATTGTCGTAGAGCTCTCCGAGTGTGGACAGTCATGGTACCCTGGAAGTGATAACTGGTGCCATGTTAAGACTCAGAGTACGTCAAACATAGACTCACTTGGAAACTTCCGACTCAGATCGGCTTCAACCGGCATCGGTAGTTCGAACTGGGGAACCACGCGTGCATATCTTAGAAAAATAAATTCTCCTCAGTTCTATAATCTTTCAGAAATCAAAATGGAGATCCTGAAAGCGGGACTTGGAATGACATATTTTGCTTACCCCTCGCATCCAATCGAAATCTTAACAAATGAGGGAAGTACACTTTCAGACTGGAACAGAACTGAGTTTGGTCCAGGGCGTGTAACGATCACACGAACTTTTAAGGACCTCGCAGGAAATGAACTTGTAAAGGTTCAGTCGAATAATCTGACGGAGACCAGTGAGACCATTCTGACGATGCCTGAAGATAACATCATCATTCCCCGTTTCATGGAACTTGGTACTGAGTTCAAACTTATGTTTTCCATCTCGCCGGCCAAGAAATCTGGAGAAGGTATCATCTTGAGTGAGGAGACATTCAGTCTAAAAACAGAGAAGCCGCAAATTTCAGCACTTCCTACAAAACTTACTCTCAACACAAAGGTGATGAACTACAGCATCGATGGGTCTTACAAAATCGTCTCTGTGGACCTGTCGAGTCCCTATGACATCGGAAAAAGTGCAAGCTTCTCGTGTAAATCAGGCAAACTCACGGGAGAGATGGATATACAGGGTGAAAAAGTTTCAGTGAGTGGAACTTGTTCTAAGGGGAAGGCGGAATTTTATCTCGAAACAATTTTCTGGAATAGAAATTTTAAAGGTACAGTCCGATTTGATAAAATTGTGAATCGTTCGGTGTGTGGCCAGATGACTGATATTCTCGAGAACAATGTCGGGTCGCTTTGTCTTGTAAGAGCTGAATAAAATTATCTAAAAAAAAGCCCCACTTTTAAAGCGGGGCTTTTTAATTTTACGGTTGAGTTATTGTATTATCATCGAGAGTCACAGCAGTCTGAGCATAAATTCTACCATTCATCGCTGCATTGGTTTGTACCACGACTGCTTTCTTACAAAGAATAATCCCTTCAAAATGTGCCCCGGTTTTAATGGTCACCTGACCAGCAACTTGCCAAAAAATATTCTTGGCCTGAGCTCCACCGGCCAGAAGGATGCTAATCCCACCAGCTAATTCTAGGTCTCCAGCAATTTGAAAGATCCAAACATCATTGGCCCCACCAGAAAGAGTCAAGGCCGTAGGGATGGTGACAGAAGTTCCCCATTTATAAAGATTGGGAGCGAGAGTTAAACCACCGATGCTGCCTGCGCCGGCCTCAGTGACATCGGGAGGTGTTCTTCCAGCTGCATTGTCATAGGCCGTCTCCATTGATCCAATAGAGGTCGTAAGGTTTGAAGGAGTCGGTTGCGAGTAGGTAGCGGCATAGACTTTACCAACGACTGCAGTTCCAGGAACAGTCGTAGAAAACTGATTGCTCGCGTCTGCCACTAATGTATAGCCCGTGATGTAGGTAGCGGCAGCGGGACTCACACCAATGTTTCCTGTCACTGATCCACCGGTCACGTTTGAAATTCCAGTTTTTGCTAAGATGACATAATTTCCTGCTGAACCTAAATCACTCGCATCTAGATTTCCGCCAGACTGAGAGAGACTCACTAAAGCTGGGCCTGCACCAAAGGGATTGCGAGGATTTGAATTTAGGGGAGAGCCTGATCCAGTTCCGCAGCTTGCGAGAAAAAAAAGTGACATTGAAAGTGGAAGAAAATTTTTGACAAACATAGGGTCCTTAAAAAGTGATTCAGAAAAATTTGAATCTTAAGTAACTCTACGGTAACCCAAAATTTTAAACTACACGCGTCAGAATTAATAACTTGAGATTTTGATGAACTGCGAGGAGTTGAGAGACTTAAAAGATTACCTTAAGAGGAAATGTTACGGATGCTGCCGGTAGATGGGCCTAAGATTGGTACAATTTCCTCACACTGTTAATGTAATTGAGCCGATACGAGAATCATCCCATAGGAAACCGAAACACTACCCGTCCGAATATCCTCATCAATAAAATTTACGATCTCAAAAGTCTCAGGATCATTCAGAGGTCTTCCGCTCATTCTTGAGTAGCAAAGAATTTCTTGTTTCAATTAGAGAGC